>NZ_JABXKO010000098.1:0-176822 GCF_017114965.1 Nostoc sp. JL31 | reverse complement strand
CCCAGCCATACACAGATACACCCCTCTCATACGAGAAGTAGATTACCATATTTCGGTATTAGTGGGATAGGTTCATAGCAATTTAGGTGAGAGAATCAGGATCTATGCCGAGCGATCGCAACCGTTCTGCTAATAATTCAGTGCGTCGTTGGGCTTGTTGAGCTTCTTGTTTTGCTTGTTGAGCTTCTTGTTGAGCAAGTGTTTTGTCTTCTTCTGGTGTTAAAAACCGTTGTCCTTGCTGGTTATACCAATACATCCACTCGCGCGGAATGCCTAAATACGTTCCTCGTTCTATGCCAATTCCTAAACTAATCTCTGGCAGCCAAACAGGATTCCCATCTTGAAATTCATAAACATTATTAACTAATTTGTAAACTTCTAAACGTGGCTTACGGCGACGAAATGGATTGTAAACTACATAATACAAAATCCCCAATCTTGCATACTCTGCCTTCTTAGTTGAGTACTCACCGCGATATGTCTGAGATACCACCTCCAGCACTAATATGGGTAGTTTTTTCTCTTCCCAAAGCACATAACTGGGACGGAGGTTTTCATCATAAAATCGCTCTACCCCCAAACTCAAAAATCCATCTGGCACGATTGGCGGTAAATCTGGGTCATAATAAATCCCCATATCTATACCAAAAAACCAATCCATTCTTTCTGGCCATGCCATTGCGAGTATTGCTTTGAGTAAACCGGGAATTAAATCTTGTAATTCATTATCCACTGGCGTATCGTCAGAGTCTGGTAGTTCCTCAGATGAGGGTAAACAAGCCAATGGATCGTAATTTAGCATGATAGGTTTACCGTTTCTCAGTTATTAGTACATCTTTATTTTATTAATGAATTTTGATAGCAATTCAGCACATCCTAATTTTATTTGCAAACATAGAGAGTATTAGATCCCCGACAACTTTTACGAAGCCAGGGATGTTTTGCTCATTGGATATTAATTTTCCACTTGTTTGAGTTTTTGAAAAATTTCATCAAGTGGGGACTCAGATTCATCAGGACAAAATTCTAAAGCAAGTCTAACTTTTCCTTTTTTCCATCCCAAAGTACTAAATTGTAAAACTTCACATTTTAATCCTTGGGTATATAAATTTACTTCGTCTGTTTCTTCTGCTCCAACATATTCCTTAATTGCTGTAATCAAATCACGGACTTTAAAAGTTTTGGCAATATTTAACTTATTAAAAGTGTCTGGTTCTATAGACACAACTTCATCATGGTTTAGTATCTCGAATCCATCTTCCATAAAAATCTCCTGTCAATAAATCTATATTTTCAGAGATATAACAGTTCATCCGAAATAAAATCATCATTTTATTATAGATTTAGTGCTGGTAAAATAAAAATTTAGTAATAATTTGATGTCTGGTAAATTAGCTTAGAATTCTCGCGTTACCTCTCCCAAACCCTGCCCTTACTAAGGGATACTGTGTACACACAAGTCTGAAATAGCTGATAAATCAAGGTTTTACCTCACCCTAACCCTCCCCGTATGTATTGGGGATGGAACTAGATTTTCCGGTTTCCCCCCTTTCTAAGGCTACGGTGTACACACAAGTCCAATTACCCCCCTTATAAAGGATACGGTGTATACACAAGTCTGAAAATTACACCTCACACTTGTTTCGTCGTCTAGCTCTAAGCTGTTGGAGCGCTTTGGAAGCCTGTCATTGCAAACGCGAGTGCGTGTCGCAGACAAGCAATCGCTTTAACTACAAGATTATGCGATTGATTACTTCGCTCCGCTATCGCTGCGCTCGTAATGACAATTTATTGGGTCTAGAAAGCTTGAAACCCTTGCAGATAGGACTTGTGTATACACGGTAGCTTTCTAAGGGGGGATTAAGGGGGGTAATTTGACTTCTGTATACACCGTAGTTACCAAGGGGAGGGTGCGCGGCAGCGCGGGTGGGGTAGTTTTATTTAAACGGTTCTTAGAAAAACCAACCGTAAGAATGCAAACCTTTACCCAAAAGATTTACACCGAGATAGCAAACCCAAACGACAAGCAAGCCGGTGGCGGCTAAAATTGCGGGACGACGCCCTTGCCAACCGCGAGTAATTCTGGCGTGAAGGTAGGCGGCGAAAACTAACCAGGTGATTAATGCCCAAGTTTCTTTCGGGTCCCAACTCCAGTAGGAACCCCAGGCTTCGTTAGCCCAAACGCCACCGGCAATAATGCCAATTGTCAGCAGGGGAAATCCTAGTCCGATGATGCGATAGCTGATGTTGTCGAGGGTTTCGGCAAGGCTAAGGCGTTGGGGTGAAAGAGGTTCAGCAGATGCTACGGCTGGAGATTCAGGGGTAGTTACTAAATTCAAAACAGCAGTGTTCCCGTTGCCGTTGCTACTAGTTTCAAAACGGGCAAAGCCGTTATTTTCGACAGCAGGAGCTGGTGGTTGAGAAATTAGTTCAGATGCTTTGTGCAAGCGGTAGCCGTTGCTGCGATAGCCACCGGTACCAACAGAACTGCCTTGTAGTTGAATATTTTGGCCGCGAGTGACTATTAAAAAAGCGATCGCTAATAATGAACCCACCATCAAAGCAGAATAACTCAACATCATAACGCTGACATGCATCATCAGCCAATTTGACTTCAAGGCAGGTACTAGGGGTTCTGACGCTTGCATTTGGGATGGTAGTGTCATAGTAGCAAAAGCAGTAATAGCCATTGCCACCGGAGCTGTTGCAACTCCTACCAAGCGGCTACGGCTACTATTTTCAGCAATTAGATGGACGGCGGTAATTCCCCAAGTTAAGAAAAACAGGGATTCATAGAGATTACTTAAGGGAAAGTAACCAGCTTCGATCCATCGTGCCCCTAATAGAGTAGCAATGGACAAATTTGCGATCGCCATTCCAGCTGTCCCCAAAGCGGCTAGATAAGGCAGATTCGGAAAAGCCGCTCCACCCCAATACACCAGCATTGTCAGGAATAATATGGCAAAGGACGCATTGTCCAGCCAGTTCTGGAGTACAACCAAATTCATAAAGTCTTCTCTCCGTGGATGATTTAAAATATCGATTCTGACTGTTTTGATCCTATATGTTTAGAGGGGAATCGGGAATGGGGCATTGGGGATTGAGAAGAGTACAAGGAGAATTGGAGACTAGGGGAAGGGAAAGACTTGCTGCAAGTTCTACTTTAGTCACCTTGTCCCCTTGTCCCCCCTGCTCCCCTGCTTCCCTGCTCCCCACTCCCTATCTAACAGAGTTACTCTTACTCCCTTCTGGACTAGGTAATGTAGTCGCGTTAGTAACTTTTTTGAGTTCGATAAAAATATCGTAACGGTTACTGCGATTGTCGCTGACAGCAGATGTCATCCCAATTGAGCGCGTTGCATCTAGCAAAGTTTGTTGATTGGGAATTAGAGTTGGTAAAGGGAAGTTTTTCACAGTTCGTTCTACATCCAGGAAAAATTGACCATTCGTCGGATTGGGTTCTGTAGGAACTGTTTGTTGGAAGGGAAGAGTGCCAGCTAGAGTGTAGTTAGGTTTGGGAACAATTTTATCGGTGATGGGAGCGCCCACTACCAAGAAAGCGACATCTCCATCTAACCAACCATGGGTAGCAGTTAACGTACCATAAGGTGATACCCAGTTAACAACGGATTGACCTGCGACTTTCCCTGGTTGCACTTGGAACTGGTATTGATTTTTCATCACTTCATCCAGCTTACTGATGGATGCTTCAGCTGATTTGCGTAGGCTTTGCCCGCCGTAGGCATCGCTTGTCTGTACCATGAACAGCAAACCCGCACGAAAATCATTTGGTGAACCTTCTTTTGGAGTAGCAGGAATCACTGATAACAAAAACTCCCCTTTCATCCAACTAAGCAAATCCTTATCTAAATCAAGATCGGTAAGGGATTTTATCCCACCTCTAATCTGTTCTGGTGCGATCGGTGATAAAGGATTTCCTTGAGATGTTAAAACATAGTCTCTCCACAACCTCTGTAAGTTACCGCCAGTAAGCATCATTAAGGTTTCCGCTGGTATGCGGCTTTGCATTTTCCCAGCTTTGTTTTCCACGACCAGTACACGTTGACTATTAGGATTTAACCAAGAAACGCCCTTAAAGCGGATTCCTTCTGACTCTAAGGTCATTGTCCCTGCTAAACCTTGGTTATTTTGCAGTTGAGCCAAAACTTGAGCCGGTAAAGGGCGGTTTGGAGAAGCCGCGGCTATTTTCGCTGCTGTTGGTACATTTACATAAAACTGTCCAAAGGGTTGGTAATTGGCAATTTTTGGGAAATTCTCAGCAAAGCCCCCTGTTGTAGCTAGCGATGTTTTATTGTTATAAGCATCGATCGCTCGTTCTGTGGCTTTGGGACTATCAGTTATGACTAAAAAACGCCCATTTAGTAATGCAGCTGAGAAGTTTTGCCCCGTTTGTCCCTCACTTTGTTTGATGGCGACCCCTTGATAAGTACGGTCAATCCATTTGCCTTGTTTAAGAGTTTTGGGTTGTGCCAAAATGCTTTTGGCGATTTCTGGATTTTTTACTGGCAATACCATTACCATAGACTGCTGATCGCTAGCAGCATCTTCATTGGTGGTAACTGGTTTGGGTGCAGGTTTATTCCCTGTTACTGGGGCAAGAATTGCGATCGTCACGTCATCGCCTACCCAAGGAGCGATATCTTTCTGGAAGTCGTAACCATTATTAGTCAGAAAGCGATCGCGTAACTGGACTAAATTTTTGTCCAGTTCTGCTTGGGTTTCTTTTGTCCCAAACTGCCGCAATTTCTGCCACTGCTGGGGATCTGTTGTTAAAGAAACCGCAAACAGGGCATCACCAGGAATAATATTTGCACCTACTAGCAAATCGCTAGAAGATATTTGTCTCTGGGCTAAAAACCAGTAAGCTACACTCCCCACACCAATCAATAACCCCGCAGCCGAGAGCGTCAGTACCAGAGACGGTTTTTTATTTTTCTTCATCGGAACAGACACAAGAGGCGGTGCCATTGAAACCTATACCTCATATTTCCAAACTCATTACTTGCTGAATTGGTTAAGTCAACCAAAAAGTTTCTTGCGATCTAAGGTAGTTAATTTCATAAATTTCTCCACCATAGACATTGATAATATTTCCGTAATCAACCTTCTCTACTGTTTCAAAGCGGTGTTTTAGTGGTTAGTTACCTTTTTTAACACGCTTTGTTGAATTTCGCAGAACACTTCCTTCAAAGGGCTATCTTTTTCGGAAAGTCTCCGAAAGTTAACATCCTTCATTTCAAGCACTTTGAGGATATAACTAACTTGAAAAAGCTGCAAGTAATCTGTAACGCAGACCACCTTCTTGTTATAGAGCCTCCATCTGTGGTATTGACTTGATCTAAGCAATATCAATTCAGTGTCCGGGAATTTACATAGATTACTCATCTTCAAAGTCATTAATGCAAAATTCCCATTTTCTGGGGCGCACTGTAAAAGATGAAAAACTTTTAAATAATACTATGCCTCACCATTAACAGCACTCAACTGCATAGGCCCCAAATATTTGGTTAAATAAGGTGAAAAAACTTCATAAATTAATGTTAGTGGCTGTCCATGATGCCAAAACAAGTAGTGGCGACCCCAAAAAGGCCCAGTTACACCAAAACCGGACTCTAGTGCCAATGAGTCACCGTAATAAATTCCTCGAACATCCCGATACAATTCTGTGCGAAGACGAGCTAAACTTGCCCAAATTGGTAATGAACGGTTTTGCAAATACTCATCGACATGACTGGCTTCCCACCACGAAGTAGCATAGGCTAATCTTTGACCAGAAGCGGTACGCAGCCATACTTGTCGTCGTAATCGCGGTTCTGGGACAGCTTGGATTAATTCAGGAGCAGCATCCAAGTCGATGCCAATCAATGACATATCAATAACATCTACTTCTACAGCCTCACCTGTGAGCAATTCTAAGTGACGTGTTGGAGAGCCGTCACCCAAAAGCATTAGCTGCCATGCAGGTGCTAGCTGAGTGTGAGGTAAACTTTGTTGAATTATTTCCTCCCCTCCTTGCCAAATCGGAGTGAGGCGATGCCAAGCTGGTGGCAGTGTTAAGTTGTTTGTCGGCGGAAAAGAAATAGTCAATGCTTTTTACAAAACTTCACCTATTTCTATAAAAGCATAAAAAACTAGTACTTTGACAAGGCAATGCTTAATATGTAATAAGCACTGAGTGGTTCCGAAAAGGACTAAAGTCTTCACTACAAACTTAAATATTTAAGGGTCAATAGTCTAAGGTTTTTTGACCTGTGACTATTGACCCTATGCTTAAACAAGCAAAAATGCGGATGGCGAGACTCGAACTCGCAAGGCAAAGCCACACGCACCTCAAGCGTGCGCGTATACCAATTCCGCCACATCCGCATGGTTTCTCTAAGAATAGACTATAGCATAAGAAAATAATTATAGTAAGGTGATATCTAAATTCAGTTGCTCAAAAATATAAATTTTCTCAAGGCGGTATCAGACTGACAGAAATTTAGCAGCTGTACAAGGGATATTGAAAAGGGTATAGCTACTGTGTTCGGCGGGATGCGATCGCGTATCCGTCTGCTGTAGGCGATGTCTACGACGGGCTATGACGCTACGCGATCGCTATCGGCGTCGCAAAAGCCCAGCTTGTTAGTCTAGCCAAGACTTACAGCAGCAATGTTGTTAGTGTAGTAAGACCCGTAGAGGCAGCAAGCCTGCAATATGCAAGTTTGCTTAGGATCAGGGTGGCGAATCTCCTGTGATAATTTGAAATAATGCGGAAGCGTTGTTTCAAGTTGGATCAGAGAAAATGTCAATCTACTGGTAATGATATCGAAACTAAAAAATGAAGTTTGACAAAATATTAATTGCCAATCGGGGAGAAATCGCCCTTCGCATTCTCCGCGCCTGTGAAGAAATGGGAATTGCCACAGTTGCGGTTCACTCCACCGTTGACCGTAATGCTCTGCACGTCCAACTTGCTGATGAAGCAGTTTGCATTGGCGAACCTGCTAGCAGTAAAAGTTATTTGAATATTCCCAATATTATTGCTGCTGCACTGACGCGCAATGCGACTGCCATTCATCCAGGCTATGGTTTTTTGGCAGAAAATGCCCGGTTTGCGGAAATCTGTGCCGACCATCATATTGCTTTTATTGGCCCAACTCCAGAAGCTATGAGACGGATGGGCGATAAATCCACTGCCAAAGAAACCATGCAAAAAGCTGGAGTACCGACGGTACCAGGTAGTGAGGGATTGGTAGAATCCGAGCAAGAAGGATTAGGATTCGCCAAGGATATCGGCTATCCAGTGATGATCAAAGCTACAGCCGGTGGCGGTGGACGGGGTATGCGCCTAGTTCGTTCTGAAGACGAATTTGTTAAACTTTTTCTCGCAGCCCAAGGTGAAGCAGGAGCAGCTTTTGGGAATTCTGGCGTTTACATAGAAAAATTTATTGAACGTCCCCGCCACATCGAATTTCAAATTTTGGCAGATAACTACGGTAATGTCATCCACTTGGGTGAACGGGATTGCTCAATTCAGCGCCGAAATCAAAAGCTGTTAGAAGAAGCTCCTAGTCCGGCTCTCGACCAAGACCTACGTGAGAAAATGGGACAAGCTGCTGTCAAAGCGGCCCAATTCATTAACTACAGTGGGGCTGGTACTATTGAGTTTCTCTTGGATAGATCCGGTAAATTCTACTTTATGGAAATGAATACCCGGATTCAAGTAGAACATCCTGTGACAGAAATGATTACTGGGATTGACTTAGTTGTAGAACAAATCCGCATTGCCCAAGGTGAAAGACTCAAGCTGACCCAAGACCAAGTAGTATTACGAGGTCATGCGATCGAATGCCGAATCAATGCCGAAGATCCCGATCATGACTTTCGCCCTTCTCCTGGACGGATCAGTAGCTACCTGCCCCCCGGAGGGCCTGGTGTGCGGATTGATTCCCACGTTTACACAGATTACCAAATCCCGCCCTACTACGATTCTTTGATTGGTAAGTTAATTGTTTGGGCACCAGACCGACCCACTGCTATTAACCGGATGAAACGCGCGCTGCGGGAATGTGCCATCACTGGACTACCTACTACTATTGGGTTTCATCAAAAAATTATGGAAACTCCACAGTTTTTGCAGGGTAATGTCTATACAAATTTTGTGCAGGAAATGAACGGGTAGGAGAGTAGGGAAGGAAAAAGGTTATAGGTTACAGGGGACAGGATTATAACCTGTAACCTGTAACCTAATTAACACGAGATAGCATAGTCAGCAATCCTTGTTGACCTAGTAGGATTTCTCGTAGCAGGCTGAATATACCAACCCAAATAATAGGTGTAATGTCTACCCCACCTATAGGTTGCACCAGCTTTCGCAACGGGATTAAAAATGGCTCAGTGGGCCAAGCTATTAAATTAAAGGGCAAACGATTCAGATCCACTTGCGGATACCAAGTGAGAATGATACGAAATATAAATAAAAATGTCATGACCCCTAACATAGGGCCAAGAATCCAAGCAGTCAGGTTAACACCAGTCATCGGTTTCAGGTACTATCTATCTGTAAAGAGAGAAAAAACTTAGGCGCAGTCCGTCGTAGACATCGCTAAAAATTTTAAGCTTTGTAAAGCACTCCGATCATTATTTTAACCAAATGCTGTCACTTCCATCTGAAATAGAAAAGCGAATTTGCCCGCGCGATTAACTCAATAATTGGTGAAAGCAGTTACCAAGTTTGGCAGTTCAGAGTTAGAGGCTTCTCAAGAAAGTAATACACTATTAAAATTAGGATGAACTGTGTAAAAAAAGGTTGAGAAGTATGACGCCTTCTTTAGCAAATTTTCTTTGGAGTCTGCTATGGGGTACAGCAATTGTTGTAATACCCGTTACAGTTGGTCTAATTTTCATTAGCCAAAAAGATAAAATACAGCGTTCATAATGCTTATGAGAGTTAATTTAACTCTCATAATCGATTGTCTGTCAGCTATCTACTTAATTGCACTAAAAGCGGCATTTTGTGCGGCTGGTGGCAGTTGTAGATGACAGACATAGGTGTTTTTACTTTTCGGTGAATAGCTTCAGAGCTTCTTTGCCAGAGGCTTTGAAGCTTCAATATATCGTGACTAATTAGAGTAGTGATTTTAATTGTGACTCGCTAACATAGATTTGATATTGGGAAAACAGCAATGATAAATTTTGGGCTGAACTCAGCCAGTTTTCTGGCTCAGGTTAATTTTGGGGCAAACTCAGCCAGTATTCTAGGAATTTTCCTGGCTGTGGCTGGGGCAGCACTGTATTTTCTCCGCACTGTGCGCCCAGAATTGTCACGAGATCAAGATATCTTTTTTGCGGCAGTCGGCTTGCTTTGCGGCTTCATTCTTGTCTTTCAAGGATGGCGGCTTGACCCGATTTTACAATTTGGTCAACTGCTTTTAGTTGGCACAACTGTGTTTTTTGCAGTCGAAAGTATTCGTCTGCGGAGTATAGCTACCCAGCAAGCAAAGCGTAATACTCCGATTGTGGACGATGAGCGGGAGGTAAGCGGAAATTATTCAATGAACCGCAACCGCAAGAGGTATGGGGCTGAGATGGAGGCAGACTTAGATCCACTGCCTTATGAAGACGAGGAAGAACGACCCTCGCGTCGCCGGATTCAGGGTAGCAGAGATGAGATTTCCACTCGTGATGACTACTACGAGGAACAACCACCCCGTCGCACAGAACGCCGCAACAGCAGCAGTAGTGAAAGACAGGCTCCATCTGATAGAACGCGTCGGCGGACTTCTGGTCGTCCCGTGAATCGCCCTTCTGAAAGCTCTGAAGATGAAAATTGGGGTTCTTCATCTAGGCAAGTTGATGATTGGGAAAGTTCGGGTGGGGAAGTCAGAAAACCTTCTCGTCGTAGTAATAACGGGTCTGGGCGTCCCGAAAGTCGTGAAGATGATGTTTCTTCCAGACCAAGAAGGCGTCGTCCACCCACTGACTCAACTCCTCGAAGACCGCGCGAAGATGATGATGCGATCCCAACTGATTATGTGCCATACAGCCCGATGGAAAAACCAAATGAGGGACCAGATAATTTGACCGATTTTGATGACGATGTTTAAAACAGTTGGCGTGCAAGTAAGTTTAGAGGCGACGGAAAACAGTTGAGGTGGAAAAATTTACGCCGACATTTTGGCTCCAAAGACCAATTCATTGGAGCCTGGTTTTTGGTTTAACAAGTTTGCTTGTATCTTGTGGTGCTAACGATATTCCCATAGGGCCTACTTCTCTTAACAGTCGCTACACCGAGGAGCAACCTGCTTTGAGTGGAAATGGGCGCTTTTTAGCGTTTGTATCTAATCGCAATGGTAATCAGCAGCTACTAGTGTACGATTTGGAGAGGCAACTGTTTATTGGCACTCCGGGGATAAACCGACAAGAGACAATTGCCGAAAGTCCAAGTTTGAGCTACACAGGGCGTTATATTTCTTATCTTACTAGCGATCAAGGTAGACCAGTAGTAGCGCTTTACGATCGCGCTACGCAACAGTCGCAAATTGTCACACCAATTTATCGCGGCTGGGTCAGAAAACCAAATATAAGTCCAGATGGACGTTATGTTGTATTTGAAACCGCCACTCGTGGTCAGTGGGATATTGAAGTCCTAGACCGGGGGCCAAATATTGAGTTAGATATTCCCAACGGTGCAACCGTAGGTTCACCTCCGTAGGGAAGAAAGTTAGGAGTTAGGAGTTAGGAGTTGTGAGACTATTGACTAATTACTAATGACTAATTATATGAAACGTGTTTTTTTTATACCTGTATTTTTCTGTTTAAGTTTATTGACTGGGTGTTTTGGCTACCCTCGCCTTTTGAGTTATCCCTTTGATCCAGGGGGTCGGAGTCTCAATAGTTTAGCGTCGGAATTAAACCCCCAAATTTCTGGGAGATACATTGTTTTTATTACTGACCGACGCGGTAGCCAAGATGTTTATATGTTTGATACGGTAAATCGTGATTTGGTTGATTTGCCAGGTTTAAATTCCTTTGATGCGATCGCAAATCATCCTAGCGTTTCACAAGATGGTCGTTATATTGTATTTGCGGCTAGCCGTCAGGGGCGATCGGCTATTTTTCTCTACGACAGAGAAACACGCCAATCGCGGAATTTGACCAATAACCTGCAAGCCGAAGTTCGTAACCCTACAATTAGCGCTGATGGTAGCAGAATCGCTTTTGAGTCTAGTAATAATGGTCAGTGGGATATTTTAGTATATGACCGTTATGGACGACCGTTGAATATACCTCAAGAACCGCGTTGAACTATAGTTAGAAGTTAGGAGTTAGGAGTTAAAATTCCTCACTCCTAACTCCTCACCTCTAACTTTTGTTTTCTACTTGTTGCACAGATTCAATGAGCGATCGCACTTGTTCCGTCCCCTCAGAAGCTTCAAATGATAGGGGAAACTTACCTCGGAGGATCATCCGCAAACCGAGGGGTGCAAGACTGAGTAATCCTTTTAAATCCCGAAAATAATTACCGACTACTTGTACACCAAATTGACGTTCATCAATCCAACCACCTTCTTTAACTAAATCTACCAATACTTTCCGGTGGCGAATTGAGCGACTATCGCTAGCTTGTTTCTGGGTGAGAATTTCTTGTTTAACTTTGGTGATTTGTTCTAATGGCGCAACTTCCATTGGACAAACAGAATCGCAGTACAAACAACGGGTGCAACCCCATACGCCTTTAGTACCTTCGTTGTAGCTTGCTAAACGATTTTCGGTATCGCTATCGCGGGAGTCTGCGACCATTCGGTAAGCTTTGGCAAGGGCATGGGGACCTACAAAGTCTGGATTAACTTCACGAGCGTTGCATTCAGAGTAACAAGCACCGCACATAATACAGTTACCAGTTTGATCGAGGCGCGATCGCTCTTGTGGTGTTTGCAAAAACTCTCTTTCTGGTACTTGTCGTGCTGCCGTACTCACATAAGGGGCGACTGCCTCTAGATTATTCCAAAAGCTGCTCATATCTACAACTAAATCTTTAATCACGGGCATATTGCCGAGAGGCGCGATCGTGATTTCACCAATAGCATTTACTTTACTTGGGGATGATGGTATTTGTTGTAATCTGGCAAGTTCACTCCCAACATTTTCTTTACAAGCTAAAGCCGAACGCCCATTAATTCGCATAGCACAGCTACCACAAATGGTGTTGCGGCAATTTTTGCGAAATGCCAAAGTTCCATCTTGCTCCCACTTAATCTGATTGAGGCAATCCAAGATTGTATTACCTGGTTCGGCTTCCACAAGGTAGGTTTGCACAACAGGGGAGGAATTTTGTTGCTGTCGAATGATCTTAAAAATAACTTCCATAACTACCAAAATTTTAAAATTACTTCACCAGCCTCAAAAATCATGAATCAAAGCGAATCAAAGCAGGTAGTTGCGAAAAGTGAGTTATACTTTTTCGCCCCTAATTCAACCCCTGGTGTTAATAGGCTGACGATTCAAGGGCTACTGATTCTAGTTTAAGGATAACCATTAAAATTTTACTTGTAGTAGCCTTGTAGGCAAGATTTTTGTCAAATTCTGAGTTAAAACGCCAAAAATGTAATCGCAGCTTTGCATTAAATTTACCTGTTTGGGAATGTAAAGGAAAGAGAGTTTGCTGAAAAAGTAACTTAAGTTGATCTTTGACCTAGCGATCGTATCCAAATGAAATGTATCTGAAGTTAGCAACACGTCTTAATGTCAACTTTAGTCAAGCAGTCCTGACAGTAAAATTTCATCAAGTGGTAGCGAAGGCGGAATTTTTTGATTATATAGAAGTGTGAAAGCCTATGTTTAATATATAGTAGTGGCAATCAAGCACTAGGCAGATGTTAAGAGATTTGTTCTTCCCATAGACAGACGTGCAAAATCCTCTGACTGCTTTTGACCTGAAGATAATAAACCGAGGAAAAATCCCTACCACTTTCAAAGAAAAGTTAGATCGCCGCGAAACCCGGAGGTGCGAGACTTTTCGCTTTTTGGCTTGCTGTCAATCAAGAAAATATGGGATTGAACTCATTGGTCAAAACTGCTCGTCTCAATTATATAAATTTTTATAAAAGCCAGATAGCAATGCTCACGCTTGCAAGAAAGGGTTAAGAAAATCGTCATTGCTTTTTTCAACTTTCAAGTCCAGGAATTTAAATAAAAATTTACCAGCAACTTTAATTCAAAATTAAACAACTATTTTGCTATTATTAGTCCATGCTAGTATTTAATATAAAATTACGAAGTAGCAAAACCAGAATCAATAGCCGTATCAGCGCGGTTACTACTGCTTTGTTGATTCGTAATGTAGAGACAAGAAAATTCATGTCTCTACTGGTAGGACAAAAGGGTGTATGCCCGTAGGACTCTATTGAAATACTATGCTGTCCTAAGCTTGAGAGGACGAGTGGAGAAAACTCTACTTGCTCATTGACAAGAAAGGCAAGCACTGAAAGTGAAAAACCTGCAATTTTTTTGGTCTACGACTTATTTGCAGTAGAACCTAACCCCATTTGTAAAGGTGGCTGAAAGTTACACCGCTACAGTAGCGCCAAAGGAGAAAATAGTTTTCTTTCTGATGGCGAATAATGGTTAAAAGTGCCGTAACATCACCAAAATTAATGTCTGTGGCAACTATGGCCTCTAGTTGGTTGTGGACAACCATATAATAGAAGTGCTTTTGGCTCCTATCGGCAGGAATTCACCCGTTACACTAGGGTCTTCAGTAGCTCTATGCAAATGCTAAAAAATTAAATGCTGGCATGAGACTACATCGTTTATCAGTTTGGAGAGAGTAAGGAAAATTTGAGCATAATGACTGAAACTGCAACCGCGCCATTAACTGGAAAAGCACTACTTGCTAAAGTAAAAGAACTTTCCACATTACCACGCCGAGAAAGAGCTAAACAGTGCGGCTATTACACTGTTACTAAGAATAACCAGGTTCGTGTCAATCTCACCGATTTTTATGACGCTTTGCTATCTGCTAGAGGAATTCCTCTAAGTCCAGAAGCACCTAAAGATGGTCGTGGTCGTGAACCGACATATCGGGTTAGTGTCCATCAAAATGGTCAAATTGTAATTGGTGCTACATATACCAAAGCAATGGGCTTGAAGGCTGGAGATGAGTTTGAAATTAGGCTGGGATACAAACATATTCACCTGATTCAACTAGGTGAAAGCGATAAAAAACTAACTTCACAAGATATAGATTCTGACGAATCAGACGAAGATTTGGAAGACGAAGAGTAAATTTGCTGATGGTAGGGATAAGTTTCAGGTGATGATAACTTGTCCTTACCCCGACAGCAAATTGGTAGCCAGCTAAAAAATACGATTAGGCCCCTTGCAGAATTCACCAAATTTAGTAGAGTCTTGATTAATCAGCAAGAAATCTATAATGCAAGAAGTCTATCGTGTTTTTTTTGTTTATTTTGATAACTTTCTTTGAGTCTTCACTCAACGCCTTACTGGCGTTTATAGAAAATGCACCGCCATTAGTTATAGTGACGGCATTTTTTGTCTGCTGGATAGTTTGCTGGTTGCCAGTAGCAACAGTATCAGCAATATTGCTTAATTGGCAACCTCCTAAACCTTTACAGCCAGAGCAAAAAATGCCGTTATTGGTGTCACTTTACCTATTAGCTCCTCCGCTCCTCTGGGGAGTTGTTTGGTTGACTAATAAATCTTTTTTAGATTACGGCTTTGTAGGCAATTTTTCAACTCTTGGTTTTTTAGCACTAGGTTTTAGTTTGGGAGTGCTGAGTCTAGCTATTGTATTTAGTGGGCAATTCTGGTTAGGTTGGTGTTCTTTTGAAAAGTCGAATTTTAAGTTACTACTACCCATATTGCTACCAATTTTCTTGATAGCGTTGTTAGTCGGTGGGATAGAAGAGTTAGTTTTTCGCGGTTTCCTGTTCACAGAATTAGCGCAGGATTACCCCGTTTGGGTAGCAGCAGCAATTTCTAGCTTGATTTTTGCCTTGTTACACTTGGTTTGGGAGCAACGTGAAACTGCACCCCAACTTCCTGGATTATGGCTGATGGGAATGGTGCTGGTGTTAGCACGCTTTGCCTCTAGCGGTAATTTGGGTTTAGCTTGGGGATTGCACGCGGGATGGGTATGGGCGATCGCTACCATAGATACAGCAGAACTAATTACTTACACTGGTATTGTCTCTGACTGGTTCACAGGTAAAAATAAAAAACCCCTGGCTGGCTTGGCGGGAATTATTTGTGTATTGGGAACTGGAATAATTATCTGGTTCTTCCCTAAATATTTTAATTTCCCATAGAGAGATGTACGTTAACGCAGATCCCCGACTTCTTCAAGAAGTCGGGGATCTAAATCCAACGATTTAGTAGGCACTATTCCACCCTACTAATCTTTATTTAGTACTCAAAACTACTCAGACCTTTTCATTCTGTCGATTTCTCGTTGTAATTCTTCAATTTGACGGCGTAAAATTTCTGTTTCATTTGCGGAAGATTCTGCTGCAACATTTACCGATCCAGAAGCAGGCGATCGCTGATAATTTCCTCGGCGAATTTGCTGGTATTCTTCGGATACTGCCCACGACCGTAAGTAATGCAAGCGTTCAACAGGGAAAGGATGACTCAACATCATACCCTGACCGCCATTGTAGATTAAAAACTTATATATTTGATTCAGTCCATCCTCATCCAGTGCCTGATAATTTTCTGACTGCTTGATAAACTCTTGTAAACTACATTCATTGGCATATTTGTTACTACCGCCAGAGAGTTTCATCATGGTTGACATCACAGGATTCAAGTCATCCATTACTAGTAGTGCAGCGCGATCTGACGATAACTCGGCTTTGCGTCGCCACTCAAAAAAGGCATAAATCAAGCCTTGGGTGACAATATTACCGATGCCAAAGGTCAATTCTCCCAAGGCAGAAGCAGCACTCATCGCCCACATGGCCATTTGAATTAAAATAGTATGACCACATTTAATATGCCCCAGTTCATGGGCTAGCACCGTCCTAATTTCGGCTTCGTCTAGTAAGTCTAGTATCCCTGTATTTATGACTATGTAAGGATTCTCTTGCCCCAGTGCATAGCTATTTGCTTGGGGATTTTGCGAGACAAACAGTGTTGGTTCTGGGTAAATGTCCAAATCTCGGACGCATTCCCGAAACATCTGGTAAATAGTGGAATATTGACGCGGCCCGACTTGGATGGTGTTACCCATTAGATAGACTAATTGAGGGCGTTCGTAGATAAATTCCACAAATTTACGAGCGATTAAATCAAATCCCGGTAAATTTCGTAAAGCTTGCTCGGCTTGGCGATCTAGTGGATGCCTAAAGGCTTCGCTAGATATTCCTGTGTAAGTTGGCATAATTATAGGGTATTGGGTGATTGGTCACTGGTCATTACTCATTGGTCATAAGTTTTGGATCAATGGTAAATGACAAAGGACAAAGGACAAATGACAAGATAATAGAAATGGGGCAATTGGAAGTAAAAGTCACTTTGTATGGAATTGAAAGCGTGTGATTGAGGCAGAAGTTCATTTGTCACTACATAACTTTTTGCGATCGCAAGCGGGGTTCCCTTCCTGGCCCCATCATTTGACGATGGCACGGTTGGTAGCACGCGCCTTGCGCCTGGGACGTAGCGCCCTAATTCAAGTAGGGGCAGTTAGTGGCTATCAAGGGCGGTATCGTACTAGTTTCGTAGCATCAGCCCTGATGTGGCATGGCCCTGTAATTATTGTTGCTCAAGAAACAGTGCAGCAAGTTCTACTGCGAGTGGAAATTCCCCGTCTACAGCAATGGCTACCAACCAATAAATCGATTAGGACAGGTGATGCTTGGCCTGATGCTGAGTTCCAAGGGCTACTCTTAACTTCCCCAGAAGCTTGGTTAAAAGGACAATTGGCTGGTGGCTCACGCTTTCCCCAAGGCATCCCCACAATTATTGATGGGGTAGACGATCTCGAAGATTGGGTGCGTCATCAACTTAGCCAAGATATTCAACCCGATGATTGGGATCAACTGATGCTGGCTTGTCCCAACCAAGCTGAGGCAATTCGTGAAGCACGGATACAACTAACACACAAACTTTTTCAGCATCCTGCTAATCCATATCAGTGCTATCTAATTTCCCAGCCAGAAATAGAAATTTTGCATCGCCTGCATTTGGCTTTAGATCGAGCAAACCTCCCAGATAAGTGGAAAAATTTCTGGCAACAATTTCAAACCCTTGATGAAAATCTTTCGCCCCCTGCTTCTCCTCCTCTCTTCTGGGCGACTATTGCCCATCGACAAGGTTTATTTTCTTTGCACTACGCCCCAATGGAATTAGGGGAAATACTTTCACCTATTTGGCAGCGACAACCAGTAGTTTTAATTGGCAGCGCTATCGAACCGGAAACTGAGGCTCCCCTTTTTCGCCAGCGCTTGGGTTTGGACGATTTAACTTGCCTGAAGTTCTCTTCGGAAAGTCAAGCCGAAGCAATTCAACTGTATGTACCCTATAAGTTACCTCTACCCAACACGCCAGAATTTCAAGCGGCATTTATTCACAAAGTCCGCACACTGGTTTGTCTAAGTGCGACAGCACCAGGATTAACTGTTGTCTTGGTGGGGGATGTACCACTCAAGGCTCAAGTGGCGACAATTCTAGCCTCAGAGTTTGGTTCGCGGGTGCAAGTAGAAAAAACTTGTTTAGATGAAAATGGTATTTTGATTAGCGGTTGGGAATTTTGGCGAGAACATCAACGAGTCTTGCCAGCACCCCATCTGTTAATCATTGCGACTTTGCCCCTACCATCTTTAGAAAATCCTCTGGTAGCTGGTAGGGTAGCTCTTTATAAGCGATCGCATCAAGATTGGTTCCGTTTATACTTGTTGCCAGCAGCTTTGAATGAATTACAACGCGCGATCGCTCCAGTACGAGAAAGTCAAGGGATTGTGGCTTTACTTGATAGTCGTGTTGTTAACCGCAGCTACGGCGCTCAAATTCTCGCAGCCTTAAGTCCTCTGGCACGCATTAACTATCTCGATCCCAGCCTGTTTTCCAATACAGATGAGGAAAATTCTGCCTAAAGTTCAGTTACCAGTGACACCACTTGCTGCACTTGGGGAGACCCCAAGACCCTTCGGGTTCGGCAGTCCCCCAGACGCTCGTTCCTCGCTACCGCTAGCACTAACGACGGAAACCGCCATCGCGCTTCGCGTCTCCCCTTGGGAGAAGACGGGGGCTGCCTCACCGCAGTGGCTCCCCAATGCCCAATTTAAATTTTGTCAACCAAAGCGCGATCGCCTAAAAGTAAGCATTATTATCAGCTTATGGAAGGTGATACGAGCGCGATCGCCTCTCTGTAGGCATGATTTCTGGCAAGATAAATTTAGAACCTAAGTAGAATTTGAGTTGCTGATTATGGGTGAAGCAAAACGTCGTAAAACCACACTAGGAGAAACATACGGTCAAGAGACTCGGATATTGTCTTGGGTTCCGATCACAAAAACTCAAGGTGAACAATTTGTCACTTGGACTACTCGTGGTGCTTGGATAGGCATTGGTCTTATGGTTGTAGGATGGGCAACAATCCGTTTTATCGGCCCAGCTTTCGGTTGGTGGCAAGTAGTCTATTAATTCTTAATTCATAATTGAATTAGTTGGATATCTAGACTCCAACTAATTCAAGACCACTAAAAAAGATAATGATGCGCAAGTATTTTGCTAATAATTAGGAATTATGTAAGTTAGCGCAACAGTAGCGAGTTTGCCTACCGCTATAAGCAGGCTAGGCGCAGCCTCTCATAGAGAGGGTTATGACTAATTACTAATTAGTTAGCTGAATTATTAATAAAAAATAATTCCTATCTTTGGATAGATAATCGAAATATATTATATACGCATTAAATTCGGCAAAACCAAACTAAGATAATAATCCTTCTAAATTATCGCGCTTTGGTTCGTAGAACTTTTTGAAAATAATCCCAAAATACCTGGAGATATTGCCTAAATGGCAACATTGCGCTGCTGAGTTTAGGTATTGTCAGTGTTAAGTTTTCCGATTGTGGATTCTATACTCATATTTGCCTACTAATTACGTGAGGTTTGTATAAATTATTGCATTTATTATCTCGCAACTACTTAATCTATAATTTGCACTGTCATCTTTTTAACTTTACATATATAGGAGGAACGAATTTGGTATAACTAATCATTTGTCTATACCAAAATCTACGTTAGAAAGAGAACAGATTAAACATCTAAGCAAGAGGCACTATAACGATGCAAAACTACATTATGCCCTCTAATGACAGTGTATTTGACTGCACATAGCCAATAAAAACCAAATATGTAGCTTTTCTGTAGTTGACTAGTGCTAAATTTAAGTTACTCTTAAAGCGGATCGCTTACTGTAGGAATCTACTCTGACAGAAGTGTATAAAGATATAGTTAAATTTAGCAATTCTGTCCGAAATTTTGAATTTGCAAACTGAATAGTTTGATACGGCTCTCAAAACCTCGATCCACTACCCTAAACAAGGTAGTCAATTAACGACTCAATATCATCCGTCCGGTAATTGTAATGAATAGTTTACAATACCAATGGATGAGAAAATCTAAAGAAAATATAAAAGAAACTCAAATTACTGTGGTGTCTGGAGGACAAAAGTGTTTCTGAGACTAGCACATCAACATCGACAATTCGTCCAAGACTTAGTAATGAACCTGCAAGCTTTGGCAATTGTATTAGAGCGGCGTGGGTATCCTGCATCCTGCTATACCTGTGGCGACCAAATGAATAGTGCATCATTTATGGTTAGCTTGGGTGATAATCATCTGATTCGATTTTTAGTGTCCGATTACGGCATTACTTGGACGGAAATGCGGGATGACCGCGAATTAATGAAGCTAGAGGGTGCGGAGGCAATTAGCCAGCTAGATGAATTGGCCGATCTTGTCAAGCAATCTATGCAAAGTGATACAGGCTCTAAAACTCTTGCCAAGAAGTATTAAGGTTTCAGAGGTCGATAGCAAATTAGAACTTGATTATCGGTAACTGTTAATCAGTAATAGTGGCTTAGTTAGCGATCGCTCCTACCTATTTATCCATTACCATTAAGTGATTGGCTAAGGCTGGCCCATCGCACACTTTTTGTATCTGCCAAAATCTCATAAGCAGGATTTTCAGCTTACCGCTGCGGTCAAAATCACCGTTATTGCGCATTACTAAGTTTCAAATGGTGAATCTGGGCAGTAGCAGCAATTATAGTGTCAGATGCAATACACCTAAAGTCCATTACCAATTAAAATAAATGGTGCCCAGTAGTACGGATGACTAAAGTCATTAACTGCGGCTGCGGGTGCATTGTGACTTATTTCCTTCCAGTTTCCAGTAATTAATGAGACTTGAGATTGGCGTAAAGCTTCAGTTTTAGTCAACTTATCAGTAGAGAGAATACCATAAAAAGCACTCATGAGTGCTTGCGTACCACCATCATCTACAGACCACAAAGAAGCGATCGCAGCTCTAGCGCCGGTTTGTTGCATCTGATAGCCAAAGCCCAAAATTTCCTCACCGTTACCTAACTTGCCTCCCAAGCCGGTTTCACAGGCGCTCAACACTACCAAATCGACATTTGGGAGTGACCAAGTGGCGACATTTCTAAAATTAACGCGATCGCCATTCCCGAATAAAATAAACGAATCTTCTGGTTTTCCGACCACAAAGGCTGCATGAGTCGCTAAATGGACAATTGTATAATCATCCATTTGGGGTACAGCGACTCTAGGGGTAAAGGCATCGTCTAAAAGCTTCGTAGTTTCAGGAACCGCAGCTGCTAGACTTTCCACCTCCCGCGTTGCAAAGGGTAAGCCAGCAAAAGCAACCTGTCGATTACCAATTTTGATTTGATAATTACCTTTAGTAAAAGCACCCGCTAAAACCCGCAAAGTAGATTGTTTTGGGGTGTTTAAGTTAGTCAGACTAGCCGATGTAATGTGATTCACATTGAAGCGTTGCACTAGCCATTGTTTGCCATCATATAAAGCAGTTAACGGAATGTAGCGTAACCGATCGTCTGGAGCGTAAATCAGAGTTTGCGTATCTGATAGCTTCAAGTCTTTCTCTATCGGTTTAATTAGCCAGTCATACAATTGGCGTGCAGGTGCTTTGATATTTCGACTGGGATTGATTAAAGCTTGGCGGAAAGCATCAATTGTTTGATGGAGATTTTCGCGTTTTACAGCAACAGTGCGATGGATTGGTGGGGATTCAGGAGTTACCAATACCAATTCCAAACTATCTTTTAAAATCAGTGGGTAGAGCAATGCCGATTTTTGCGGTAATCGCGCCAAATTATCTCGAAGTTCGTTGAGACTCTCCAAATCCAAATTTTGCCGCCTAGCTGTACGGCTAATTTGCTCTACCTGTGCTTTCACTGAAGGACTATTGATAAATTCGTTAAATCCATCTAGAAGTTGCTGTTGATTTAAGACTAATTGCTCGATGCGTTGTTTCTGTTCGAGCGATCGCTCTTTGGGAGAAATTTTCCGTAGTGTTGTCAGTTCTTTACCCAGCACAACAGCATTATCCACACTTTGATCCAACTTTTGTTTTATTGGTTTTTCTGTTGCCGCTATATTAATACCTTTAACAGTACGTTGATTACCTGGCACATTCTGGAGATATTCCTCTAGTTCTTCAACTTTGAGTAAATCTATTGTCCTTTGTGCCTCAGCAACACGTTCCTGTTTGAGCAATCGTTCACCCAAAATGCGATATGTCTGGCTAACAGTTATGCTGTAAGCATCTGGTTGCAGCGCACTCAATGCTGATGGATTCAAGCGAGCTTTCTCACGATTAATCAAACAATGCTTGTAGAAAAAAATTGCTAACTCTGGCTTGTTTTGGATATCGAATAAGTAACCTATGTTACTGTAAGTTTTGCCTAGTCGAACCAGATCCCCTAGTTCTTTGTTAATTAATAAAGCTTGTTGATAGGATTGAAGTGCTTCAGAATACTTTTTTTGACTTTGGTAGATTCTGCCGATATTGTTGAATGTTACCGCTTCCCAAGAGCGCTCTCCAAGGTCTCTGCTGATGGCTAATGCTTGCTGTAATTTCTGCAACGCTTCTTTCGATTGACCTTGCCGAGATTCTTTGATAGCTTCTTCGTTAAGCCTTGCAATTTCTGAGAGTTGATTATTCTTGGGTAAAGCTTGAGCTTTTTCTCCAGATTCGTACCTCAACCTTGCATTTGTGTTTACCTGGTTATTGTCTGGGTATGCCATCCCAAAACCTAGTAAGCTAAGTAGAGATAAAGTAACAACACTCACATGCCGGAGATTAGGCTGCATAACAAAACACTCCCTATGCTCGGAAGGTAAATATTAAATCAATAAGTCCGGCAATGCAATTAATTTTTATGCTATTCAATAATTTGGAAAATTTATAGGTAGTGAGAAATTTGAAGATGTCAGAAGAAGAACCTAGCCAACCAAAATTGCCACCAACCAGCGCCCTTGACAATCCATCCAGTCACGAGTTTGGGAATTGGTTTGAATATCCTGTCAGAGTGCAACCCCACCACACAGACTATGCCGGTCTTGTCTGGCACGGTTCCTATATAGCTTGGATGGAAGAAGCGCGGATTGAATGTTTGCGATCTATAGGGATTGAATTTGCTGATTTAGTCGCTATAGGTTGCGATTTACCAGTTGTAGAACTGTCGGTGCGCTATCACCGTTCAATTCAATTGGGTATGGCAGTGATGGTAAAAACGCGTATGGCTGAGGTGACAGGTGTCCGCATCAATTGGGATTATGCCATTGTCTCAACTGATGGACAAGAATTATACGTCACGGCTAAGGTGACATTAGTGGCTTTAGATCGCGACAGAGGCAAGATTATGCGTCAGTTGCCGCCGAGTTTTAAGGATGCCTTAGCCAAGATTTCAGCATTAAATAACAATTGACCAAGAAAGGTTGTCATTTCATATTTTATACTTCACCTTTCATTAGCAAAAGTGAAGTATAGATTTTTACTTTCCAATTTGGATATGCGACAGATTTTGAGCAAACTGGGTTACGTAATGCCAAATATCTTGTGGAGTTATGCCAAAACTAATATTTAATAAAACAAGGATTGCCGCAAGAGTTAATGCAGTACTCACAGTTGTTTTTAACAATTTCCATAATATTATGAAGATTATCCAAGCTATAATCAACGTAATAATCATATATATTAATTCCTTAATAATTGCCCTTGTCTGAGAAGGTCTTTATTTAGAAAGGGTAAATTTTTATCTAAAGTCAAAATTACTATTGCTAAAGCTATTAGACCTAATTTTGAGTAGATACTAAAGCTCAGATTTTTTGTGTAACTGTGCCAATGCCATACTACCTGAAAATGAGACAAAAATGCAGAGCAGAGGCAACTTATTTGGCAATTTGGCAGAATTACTGGAAAGACTTCTTTACAACTTTTGTATCAATAATCACAAAACACAAGAGTTAGATTAGGACTCCGATTTGATTTTTGAAAACATCCTGAGACTGAAAAGGGTGTTGTATCAGGGTTTCATTAGTACAAGGAGGGGAGATAGCTACTCTTCAACATGACTCATTAGTACAAAATATAGTATTTAGTCCTGACGGGAAAAATGTTGCTATTGCTTTATCCGATGGTACTGCAAAGCTGTGGAGCCTCGAAGGTTTGAAAATTCCTACCCTCAAGCATAACGCTCAGATTAACAATATAGTATTTAGCCCTGACGAAAAAACTGTTGCTACTACTTCATCCGATAGTACTGCAAAGCTGTGGAACCTTCAAAAAGGCGAAATTGTCACTCTCAAACATGATGGTGTAGTCAACCATGCAGTATTTAGTCCTGATGGTAAAACTATTGCTACTACTACTTCAAGTGATAAAACAGTTAAGTTGTGGAACCTCCAAGGTCAGTTAATTGCTACTCTCAAACATGATGATGGAGTTAGTAAAGTAATATTTAAGCCTGATGGCAAGTCTGTTTTAACTACTTCTTATGAGAATGCAAAGTTGTGGAATCTAAAAGGACAAGAAATTGCGACTTTCAAAAACAAGCATCTTGATAAAGCAGTATTTAGCCTGATGGTCAGACGGTTGCTACTGCTTCAGGTTATAGTTCTTCAGATATTAGCGGATCTGTGAAGTTGTGGAACCTTAAAGGTGAAGAAATTATCACTCTCCAACATGGTCGTTTTACCAATGTATTATTTAGTCCCGATGGTAAGACTATTGCCACGGTTTCAATGATCAGTAATACTGCCAAATTATGGAATCTGCAAGGTGGGTTAATTGCTACTCTCACACATGATAGTTGGGTCAACGATATATCATTTAGTCCTGACGGTAAGATTATTGTTACTGCTTCATCTGATAAAACGTCAAATTATGGAATCTGGAAGGACAAGAAATTACCACTCTCAAGCATAATAAAGAAGCCGATGGAGTATTTAGCTCTGATGGTAAGACTATTGCCACTAATTCACTAGATGGAATTGTGCGTCTATGGACTGAGGTAAAAGATGGTTCTTGGCAGCAGTTTGCTGAATATCAAGGTACGGGTGTAGTATTCAGCCCGGATAATAAGTTAATTGCCATTCAGGTAGATGATTATTTTGTGCAGATGCGTTGGGTTCAAAGTTTAGATAGTTCACTAGCGCGAGGTTGCAAGCATTTAAAAGAATACCTCGCTTCCCGTCCCGATTTGCGAAAAGAAATTTGCCCTGATAATAAATAGCCACGCTACGCATTTATGATGTTGTAGAAGTGCGATCGCATTTATTGTTGAGGGGATGAGGGGCGATCGCATTTATTAGGTTTTGGGAATTGTGTGATCGTATTTATCGGGTTGATGGGGAAGTGCGATCGCATTTGGGTTGATGGGAAAGTGCGATGTCTGACGACAAGCCGCTGCACGTCTACACATTTCGTCTACACATTTATTGTTGAGGGGATGAAGGGCAAATGATGTACTTGCTATAATCTTTTCATAAGCATTTAGGAAAGCTTGAAAATGCGCCAATTTCCCCTTGGAGACATCCAAAATCTCCACAGCGATGTTTTAGAACAAGCTGCGACGGAACCAGTCGTACTGACAAGCGAATCGCAAGCTAGTTACGTAATTATGTCAGTGGAAAATTACGAGCAATTAATGAATCAAATTGCTCAATTAGAAGATTTAATTTTAGGTCAACAAGCACAAATGGCTGTGGCTAATTCTAAAATGGTTGGTTCGGAGATTTTTACAGATGAACTAGAACGTCTAGCAGCGTTTGATGATTAATTTATGGTATGGCGAAATTAGACGGTTTAGAGACGGTTCTCGATTTCCTCAAAGGTTTACAACCTAAAATAGCTGCTCAAATAGCGAAAAAAGTAATGTCACTCAATGTTGACCCCTTACCCGCAGATTATAAAGAATTAACTGGTTATCCAGGATACTATCGGGTAGATTCTGGAGAATATCGTATTGTTTACCGCTTTGATATAGATGCAGATTTGGTCGAGGTGATTTTAGTCGGTAAACGTAACGACGATGAAGTGTATAAGCAACTCAAACGTTTGCTGGGCTAGAGATTTGTAGTGCGTGCGATCGCATTTATTGTTGAGGGGATGAAGGGCGATCGCGTTTAGTTTGGGTTTGAATGGGATTGAGCTATAAATTCCTAGATTGAACTACCAACGCTCTAACATCAAGCCATCAACATAATCAAAGTCTGTATCATCTGTAACTAATATCCAGCCCTGCTCTAAACATTGTGCCGCAATCCAAACATCATTCATTGGAATTGGTCGTCCCTTCCGTTTCAGTTCCAGTGGGATTTTAGCATAGACTGCTGCTGTTTCTCGACTTAATGGTAGAACTACACAAGCCTCAATAAACTCCAGATAACGAGGTAAATTTTGGAATGGACGAGTAGAGTTTTCCGCGCCAAAAAGTAACTCCCCCACTACGACGGTAGGTAAAACCACCTCTGGTAATGCTAGTACTCGTGCAACTATCCCATTGTCCCCATTCAAAAAACGCACCGCCACGGAGGTATCCAGAGCAATCTCACCACTCATTTACATCCACCTGACGACATTCTGTGGCGATCGCCCGTTTTAATTCTTGGGCTTCGACATCACTTAAAATACCTGCAAATTTTGCGAGGGGATGAGTTTTGCGTGTTGCTTTTACTCTACGAACAAAATCCAATACTGACTGAACTATATCATCAGGAGCTTGTTCGAGTTCCTGGATCAATTCTTCACGATTTGTCATGCATTCAATTGTTCTTAGCTAATTCTTTCTATTTTCAGTATATCCAAAGTCCCAAAGCGATGTCTAACGACAAGCCTTACGGCTACGCATTTGTGATGTTGGAGAAGTGCGATCGCATTTATTGTTGAGGGGATGAAGGGCGATCGCTAAGTTTCAGCCTATTTTCTCCAATAGTGCTTCATTGATAACCGTTTGATAGCCTACCCCTCGTTTTTCTGCCTCTTCTTTCGCCCAGGCTATGATTTTCGGATGAAATCTGATAGAAATCGGCTCATACTTTTCCTCTTCATCCTTAGCCGGTCGTCCACGCTTTCTCGGTATAATCCCAAACTGATCTGCGATCGCATCTCTGAATTTTTGGTTTTCTTCTGGTGTAACTCGTCTTGCTCTATCAAAAGGAAACTCAGGTTCCTGACTCATATTGTTGGCACTCCCTTTTTGTCGCTTTTCTTGCACTAATTATCCTAATTCGCTCACCTCGTATGGTAAAAACAACGACAACAATTGAGCCATCTTCCGCTTCACCAATTGCCCATTCCCTTTCTTCTCCCTGAGAATGACTAGAATCCTCTGTAAACAGAAGATAGGGATCGGCAAAAACTGTTACAGTTTCCTCGAATTCAATGCCATGTTTCAAAAAATTTGACTCGGCTTTATTCTCGTCCCACTCAAAGCGCATTTATAGTATATACCAAAAATATTTGCCTTTGGTATCCTACACCGACTTGGGCTTTGGGATGGAGTGCGATGTCTGACGACAAGCCTTACGGCTACGCATTTGTGATGTTGGGGAAGTGTGATATTTGACCGTTAGCCTTCAGCTTAGTGCTGAAGGCTAAACAAGAATTGGTCAAGAGCCAGAAAATCTGCCTTTTGGGGATATGAGTGAAGGTTTTTATCGCAGAGAAATTATCCGCGAGTGAGTTTCTAATTTTTCAGTCGCTGTTAAAACTTCTTGTCTTGCCCATTTATCTGCTGCCAAAATGTCATCTAAAGAGGGATTAGCACGGTTATCATTTTGATGCCGATCGCACACCCATTCTATACACCGGGGAATATCTAAAAAGCGAATTTTTTCATCTAAAAATAAAGCCACAGCTTGCTCATTGGCAGCATTCAGCACAGCTGGCATCGAACCACCAGCTTTACCCACAGCATAAGCCAACTGCATACAAGGATACTTCTGGTGATCTGGTTCCCGGAAGGTTAAGTTTCCAGCTTTGACTAAATCTAGTCGTTCCCAGTTGGTGTAGATGCGATCGGGCCAAGATAGAGCATACAGCAAAGGTAAGCGCATATCTGGCCAACCGAGTTGGGCTAAAACTGAAGTATCTTGCAGTTCAATCAGTGAGTGAATAATGCTCTGGGGATGAATGACAATTTCGATATCGTCATAATCCAACCCAAACAGGAAGTGAGCCTCAATTACTTCCAGTCCTTTATTCATCAAAGTAGCAGAGTCTACTGTGATTTTCCGTCCCATCGACCAATTAGGATGCTTGAGAGCGTCAGCAACGGTTACATCTGCTAACTTTTCTACATCCCAGTCGCGGAAAGCTCCACCAGATGCAGTCAGTAAGATTTTCTGCAAGCCATCCTTGGGAACACCTTGGAGGCATTGAAAGATTGCGGAATGTTCGGAATCGGCAGGGAGTAATTTTACACCATGTTTTTCGACTAGGGGTAGAACCACAGGGGCCCCAGCAATCAGAGTTTCTTTATTTGCTAAGGCAATATCTTTACCAGCTTCAATCGCTGCGATCGTGGGTAGCAAACCAGCACAACCAACGATGCCAGTGACAACAGTTTGAGCATCGCCGTAGCGAGCGACTTCTATCACTCCGGCCTCACCTGCCAATAGAATTGGTTGGGGATCGAGGCCAATGAGAGCTTCTTTGAGCGCTGGTAATTTATCTTCTGAGCAAATTGCTGCTATTTGCGGCTGAAATTGCCGAATTTGAGCAGCCAACATCTCTACATTGTTCCCAGCTGCCAATCCCACAATCCGAAACTGATCTGGGTACTGAGTGACAATATCTAAAGTCTGAGTACCAATAGAACCAGTGGAACCAACGAGAGTAATCGCTTTCACAATTGCTTAAGGATTTACAGACAACTCTCACTATAAATTGCTTGGGACTCTTTAATCACAGCAATAACTATAATCGATACACTAACGCGCCAAAGGAGAGACGCAGGGAAAATGTACCCGTGTCCTCTTGTTTATATCCCTACACCAGACCCAATCCATTAATTTTAATCTATAGGACTCGTATTTGATTTACGAAAAAAATCAGTACACCCCGCAAAGGCTTCTTCCTGACTCCCTCTCTACGCAAATAATTTCAAAAATTAAAGCGGACTGGTATATTTACATTTACTTATTAATTTTTACTCTAATGAAAAAAAAAGATTCGGCAAAAAATACACTTGAACAAAATTATAGTTTCAAAGTTAATGGGTACTTTTTTGTAATTACGATGTGGCTTTTGAGCAGACTTTTAATTATAGTTGCAATGCAAGTTGTTGCTCCTTTAATATATACATCATCCGTACAACCATATTGGCACCCTCCATATCCGCTAGACTTTTCTCCCGATTTTATTCCTAAACCCAGTTGGGAACTCTTCTCTCATTGGGATGGTAAGTGGTATCGAAAAATTGCACTTGAAGGTTATAACTATGTTGATGATGGAAATCAGTATTCTATTGCTTTCTATCCTTTATTTCCCTTACTCATTCGCGGGCTGATTACGTTTGGCTTGCCGTTTGAAGTGGCTGGTACACTGTTAAGCAATCTAACTTTTCTTGGTGCGTTGCTTCTTGTGTACTCTTGGACAAAAGAACGTCATGGTATTGATGCTGCAAAATGGGTAACTGCTGTGATGGCTTGGTGTCCTTTTTCTTTATATGGCACAGTAATCTATACTGAAGGACTATTTCTATTTTTGACTACAGCAGCTTTACGAGCATTTGATAATCGTCAGTATGTATGGGCTGCTTTTTGTGGTGCATTAGCTAGTGCGACACGACCGACAGGAATTACATTACTACCCACCTTCATTTTCGTAGCATGGATAGAACGGAGATCCCTAAGCGCCTATATAGCGGGTCTCTTTGTAGCAGTTGGGATACTTTTATTCTCTGTATATTGCGCTATTAGTTTTGGAGATCCCTTAGCATTCGTTCATGTACATAAGGCATGGGCGCAACCGAGTTGGTGGTATATATTCACGGACGCTATCTTAGTGGGCAAAGATAGTTTGATTAAAATTGTCATGGTCTTTGGTGGCGGATATTTGTTGTGGCACTACCGCACCCAGCTTAACAATGTTGTTATAATATACGGTTTTTGCTCTTTGTTAATGCTAATATTCTCTGGATCTCTGGCGTCTATTAACCGTTATGCTTACGGTATTGTATCGCTCTCGCTTGCATTAGGCTTATTGTTTTCCAAGCAGCAACGTTGGAAATATGTAGTATTTATTTGGTTTATCATATTGCTCTTTGTTTATGCGATCAACTTTACTATTTGGAATTGGGTCGCTTAGGAACTTTCAAATCAAAAAATATCCACAAAACTGACGAAAAAACTCTCTCCCTTTCATTTCTCTGTGTCTCTATATTTTCTTGTTTTATGGGGGTGCAAAAACTCCTATTATTCAGACGCTCTCTACGAGACGCTAAAAGCGAACGCAGACTCGCTAACGCTGCGCTATCCGCCAGTCATACAGAATATCCAACTGAATTCTGAATCCTGACTCCTGAATTCTGTTCGATAAAAAGAAAAGCTGGATATCTTGTTAGCTCTCAATTCTCAATCTTTCAAAAAAGTTAGTGTCTTAGCCGCGTAGAGTATAAATATGCTCATGCAAATTGCAATTGGCATAAATAATTGGCAATATGGTTGGGTTCAAAACCCACCTGGCGGGATTCCAGACCCTTGTATCTCTTGTTATTTGGCGCGATCGTTGAATATTAGGCGCTTTTGTGACACTACTAGCCAAAATAGCTGTAGGATTTTCCCAAGAGCATTGGATTGCTTAGAGGGTTCAATTTATTATTGCTAAGAAATTGAATTTAAATTTCCTAATGAATGTATCCAATCAAACGAAGATAGCGATCGCTTCATTATTTCTAGGTGTAGGTGCCATATCTTTTGGCTCTATTTTTATGAAATTGAGCGAAATTGAACTCAGCCCCAGTGCCACTGTATTTAATCGCTTTTGGCTTGCTAGTGTGGTTTTCTTGCTCTGGCATGGATACAAGGCAATACGGCAGCGATTTTCTGGAGACAAACCTGTAGAACAGCAGCCATACACCAGCCAGGATATTTTACTATTGCTAGGTGCTGGTATTCTTTGGGCTGCCACTTTAGTTCTGTTGGCTTGGTCGCTGACTCAAACTAGCGTTGCAATTTCTAGTGTGTTGCATAATCTCGCTCCCATATTTACTAGCTTAGGAGTGTGGCTGTTATTTCGTCAGCGTTTTGAAAACCAATTCCTGATTGGGATGGTCATCGCCCTTGGCGGAGCGATCGCTATTGAATTTGAGGAGTTGCAAATTGCCACAGACGAGGTTCAAGGAAGCTTGGCTGCGATCGTTTCGGCGGTTTTATTGAGTGCATACCTGCTGATCGTAGAAAAATTACGAACCAAATTTTCTCCAGCTACAATTCAATTGTGGATCTGTGCGATCGCGGCTTTAGCGATCTTCCCTATACTTTTGTTTACTCAAGATCAGCTTTTTCCTTCTACAGTCAGTGGGTGGCTTTGGGTAATTTGCTTGGCGCTGATTTGCCAAGTTTTAGGTCATGGGCTTTTGACCTATAGCCTTGCCAAGTTTTCCTCTGTGGTTGTCTCGTTGGTGCATCTGCTAGAGCCAGTATTTAGTGGCATTTTCGCTCTAGTAATTTTTTCAGAAACATTAACTTTCTCAAATTGGGTAGGTTTCGCTGTAGTTTTAATCGGTTTATACTTAGCCGTATCTAGCCAAGAGGCTGTTAATTTGCCGTTCCAAGAATTAGTCAAAAATATAATTAACACTTTCCTTCAAAGTATGACGATCAAACTGTCATTACTAAAGCAACAATTCTCCGAAACACCAGCTTTATTAGGAACTGTCTCATTATTGTTTGCTCTAATTCCCATATCTTTAGCACCATCTCTGACCAAATTGTGTCAACAAGAAATTGGTGCAAATGCTGTAGTATTTCATCGCAGTTGGATTGCGACAGTTGTCTTTGGTTTGTGGAATGGACTTGAGGCTTTCCGCTACCAACAGTCTATTGAAGGAGGCAGGAGGGAAGAGGCAGGGGGCAGGGGGCAGGGGGCAGGGGGCAATATTACTCCTGCCTTACTTGATAACCAATCCATAGAACAGAAGCCTTTTACAAGTCAAGAAGTATGGTTATTGTTGGCAATGGGAACCTCTGCTGGAACCTATCTTCTATTGTGGGCTTGGTCGCTGAGTCAAACTAGTGTTGCCAATGTGGCTTTACTGTCTAATTTGAACTCCTTATTTGTTGCTTTGGCTGGGTATTTGTTATTTGGTCGGCGTTTCGACAACAGATTCGTGATTGGTCTGATCATAGCCTTGGGGGGAGCGATCGCGTTTGAACTCAATAAGGTGCAATTTGCAACCGATCAAATACTAGGTGATGCATTAGCATTGCTAACTGCGGTTTTCATGGCTACATGTATGCTGCTGATAGAAAGACTCCGAACCAGATTTAGCACTGCAACTATCATGCTGTGGCGCTGTGGAGTGACAACAATGTTTCTACTACCCGTCCTGCCTTTTCTTGAAAATAGACTATTCCCCTATTCCTGGACAGGTTGGTTTTTCATTATTTTCCAAGCTCTTTTTTGTCAAGTGCTGGGTCAGGGACTTTTAGCTTATAGCCTCAGTAGAATCTCTTCGGGCGTTGTCGCCGTCACGCTTCTTTTAGAACCAGTCCTAGCTTCCATTTTTGCTTGGTTCATTTTTTCAGAACAAGTAGGTTTGTTTGACTGGGCTACTTTTGCCGTGGTTTTAGCAGGTATCTATCTAGCTCAATCTAGTCAATCGATTCTTCAAGTAACAAATGAAGGCTCGTAGTAGCATCACAGGAAGTAAACAAAGATAAGCTGTTACACATTTAACTTGTATAAGTAGTGTGGGCATATTGCCTAAACTACAAAACTTTGCTCAAATTTATATCAGCGCGGGTGGGGTATTTTTGTACCTCACCAACTTAAAATATGCTGTAGGATTTGGACACAGGCAACTTGACTGATACAATTTATGACAAAAGCTTCCGACAAAACATTATTAAGAGTAGTGAAATCTCCGTTTAATAGGTTTTTAAATTCTCTGCCATTTCCGGTTCCTGGATACTTGGCTATTGGCATTATATTAGCAGTATTGATTCGATTGCTTTGTGTTCCAAATAAATCGGTGGATTACAAGTTTTTTTTAGCACGTTGGTATGATTTTATTGCATCTCATGGGGGTTTGAGCGCTCTCAAATATAGTTTTGCTGATTACACACCCTCCTACCTCTACTGGATTTTAATTGCTGCCACCTTGCTGTCTGGATTGCCAAAAATTTTTGCAATAAAACTTTTTGCGATGGCTGTTGATTTTCTTTGTGGCTTTTTAACTTATAAAATTGTCCGACTCAAATACCCAGAAGGTAATAAACCAATCTTTGCTTTTTTGGCAGTTATTTTGAGTCCGACTGTAATATATAATAGTGCCCTCTGGGGTCAATGTGACAGCATTTATACAACGGGATTAATAGCCTGTATTTACTTTTTATGTATTCAAAAAGAAATTCCTGCCTTACTCAGTTTTGGCGTGGCACTTTCTTTTAAGTTGCAAGCAATGTTTTTAGCACCTTTATTATTAATTTTTTTAGTCAAAAAGAGAATTCATTGGTATTATTTACCATTGATTCCGGCGGTATATATAATTTTAGTTTTGCCATCGTGGTTAATGGGAAGATCGATACAAGAATTGCTGTTAGTATACTTTAACCAAGCTAATAAATATAAACAATTGGCGAAAGGTGCGCCTAATATTTATCAATGGATTCCTAATAATTTTTATAATATTGTTGTGCCGATAGGTTTAATATTAACTGTATCTGCAATATTTTTATTAGCATATATTGTTTATAAAAGTAAGCTAAAAATTACTCAGGACAGGCTGATACACCTAGCCACTATCTCAGTTTTGTTTATGCCATATATCCTGCCCAAAATGCATGAAAGATATTTTTATCCTGCCGATATTGTTTCGATTATCTTTGCCTTTTACTTCCCTCGATATTTTTGGGTAGCTATAGTTGTGCAAATGGCATCATTTTTTAGCTATTTGGGAACTCCCATATTTATCCAGTTATTTTCAATACCTTTAGCTTTTGCTCTCTGGTTTGTTGTGCGAAAGTGCGATCTGATTTATCCAAAGCTAAATTTTAGAGCGTATGTAACTAAAGGATAAATTAATTAAGATGGAAAAACTTAAATATGTATGATATTTAAATTATGGTGAAATAAGTGTAAATCCTCTAGCCGATCCGATAATTTTACTACCAGTTAATTTGATTTGCTGTAAAGCCCCATTGTCTAAAAGCAAATAAGATTTATTAGATAACATTTGTTGTAAAATTGGCACATTTGCAGGAGTTAACTTACAGTCGCAGTAAAAGTCTAAACTGGGACGTCCATAAGCAAAAGAAGTATAAATTTGTGTTCCTGGTGAAACATTTGACCGAATTAATTCTGCGACTGGTTTAACTGGAAAAGCTTCATTTAATTCCCAAATCCATGATTGCGAACTCATCAATAGTACTAAAACTAAGTACATTCCAGAAAATAGCACTGTAATAAAGTTGCGATCGCGTTGTCTAATTAACCAGACTACTGCACTCATGCTTATTGCCAAAACAATGCTCATGATTATTAAAGTAGGCTCTTTCTTTGCAAGAATAAAGTAAACACAACCTCCTAAACCAGCAATAGCAATAATGGCCAGAAATATTGTCAAAATTCGCAGCTTAAAATGACTGTACTGCCAAATTTCGCTAAGTTTAGCACCAATTGCCAAAGCTAAAAATGGATATACAGGCATAACATACCAAGGGAGTTTAGTTCTCATTAAAGAGATAGTTACTAAGTAAAAAATTGTGCCAATAATAATTAGACTACCCCAGGTAGTATGACGTTTTTTCCAAGCTAGATAAAAACCTCCTGGTAAAAATAATAGCCAGGGAAAACTATATTTAATTAACTCAATTAAATAGTACCAGGGTGGGCCACTATGACCTTCAACTGGTTGGGTAAGGCGATCAAAAGTTTGTGTTTGAAAATTCACTTGGAAGAAAGTTTCGCCATAATGTTGCCATTGAGCAGCAAACCAAGCGATCGCAGGTGCATTTCCTAAAAACATTCCCACTAATAAATAGGGGCTTGTTAACAAAGCAAAGTCCCGATCTGCAATCAGGAATAAACAAGCGATCGCTCCTAGCGGCAAAACTATCATCCCTTTCGTGAGAGTGATTAACCCTAGACAAAATCCCACACCTAGAGCATAACGACGATTTTGACGTGCTTTTAACAAACAAAACAACAGCAGCAAGAAAAAGGTAATAGTTATACCATCTAACATTGCTAGCCTTCCGTGACGCACCACAGGCAACATTGTCAGGTAAACTAAAGCGCTAAACAAAGCTGGTAAACTTTGGCTAAAAAGCAAACATCCCACCAAGTAAAGCAAAGGCACTCCCAAGGCAGTTAACACTGCACCCGGTAGACGCGTCGTCCACTCATTCACGCCTGCGATCGAGTAAGTCCAAGCAATTAACAAGTGCATCAAGGGTGGCTTATTATGATAAGGTTCTCCTCCCAAGGTGGGGTAAAGCCAATGCATTGAACCAAGTGGGGCACGCCAAATTTCACGAGCAACCTGTGCCACAGTACCTTCATCCCAATCTCGTAAAGGGGAGTTTCCCAAAAATATCAACCATAAAAATAGAGATATTATCAGTAGGCTAAATAACCATTCTTTTTCTCGGAATAGATGCATATCTAAAATCGGGATAATTATCTCAAACCTCTATGATATCCCCACGAAAGCTTGCTTTCTAGGGCATCATAGCAGCTGGTTAAACCAGTCTTATACTACAGCAAAATGTTGAGTAGCCTTTGCTGAAACAATAGATACTTTGACATAATTTCATAATTTCTGAATGACAGATACAATTTATGACGAAAACTTCAGACAAGACATTATTAAAATTAGTGAAATCTCCATTTAATAGGTTATTAAACTTTTTTCCATCCCTGGTTTCTGGATACTTAACTATTGGAATTATCTTAGCGGTGCTGATTCGATTGATTTGTGTTCCTAATCAATCGTCTGATTATAAATCTTTCTTAGCGCCTTGGTATGATTTCATCGCATCTCATGGCGGATTTAGCGCTCTGAAATATAGTTTTGCTGATTATACACCCCCCTACCTCTACTGGATTTTAATTTCTGCCACTCTGCTGTCTGGATTGCCAAAAATTTTCGCAATCAAGCTTTTTGCGATGGCTGTTGACTTTCTTTGTGGTTTTTTAACTTACAAAATTGTCAGATTAAAATATCCAGAGGGTAGTAAACCAATATTTGCTTTTTTGGCAGTTATCTTGAGTCCGACTGTCATATACAATAGTGCCCTTTGGGGTCAATGTGACAGCATTTATACAACAGGGATGATTGCTTGCATTTACTTTTTATGTATTCAGAAAGAAATTCCCGCCTTACTCAGTTTTGGCGTGGGGCTTTCTTTCAAGTTGCAAGCAATGTTTTTAGCACCTTTATTATTAGCTCTTTTGCTCAAAAAGAGAATTCATTTGTATTATTTACCATTAATTCCAGCAGTATATATAATTGCAGTTTTGCCACCTTGGCTGATGGGAAGGCCAATACAAGAATTGCTATTAATCTACTTTAGCCAAGCTAATAAATACAAAGAATTGGCTAAAGGTGTGCCTAATATTTATCAATGGATTTCTAATAATTTTTATAATATTGTTGTGCCGATAGGTTTAGCATTAACTGTATCTGCAATATTTTTATTAGCATATATTGTTTATAAAAGTAGATTAGAAATTACTCAAGATAGACTAATACACTTAGCCACTATTTCAGTTTTGTTTATGCCATATATCCTGCCCAAAATGCACCAAAGATATTTTTATCCTGCCGATATTCTTTCGATTATCTTTGCCTTTTACTTCCCTCGATATTTTTGGGTGGCTATAGTCGTACAAATGGCATCATTATTTAGTTACTTAGGAACTCCCATATTTATCCAGTTATTTTCATTACCTTTAGGTTTTGTTGTTTGGTTTGTGGTACGAAAGTGCGATCTAATTTATCCAAAATTACAAGCTGGATTTTCTTCTAATATTAATAAAAACTTTTAGTCATGCCAAGTAGGATTTCAATAACAGAGAAACTGCCAACAATGAATCATATCAAAGTAATTATCGGCATTAGTACCTTAGTTTTATTTATCTCCAGCAGCTTACGGCACGAGTTATTTAATTCATCTGGGGATTTAGCATTTTTTGACCAATGTATTTACTTAATTAGTCAAGGAAAACCGCCAGTTTCTTCTGTACTTGGTTTTCATGTTTTAGCCGATCATGCTGCTTGGATTTTATATCCTTTGGCTTTATTGTACAAAATTTACCCTAGTGTTTATTGGCTATTTGCAGTACAGTCTATTGCTTTAGCATTAGGTGCTTTACCTACATATTTTCTAGCACTGCAAGCAGGTTTAAAAGAGAATTTAGCAGTTGCAATGGTGGCTGTATATCTAATGTATCCGGTAATTTACAATAGCAATTTATGTGATTTTCACCCAGATACGATCGCAGTCCCTGCATTTTTGATGGCTGTTTTGGCTGCTAGATCGAAAAAAATAGGTTGGTTTTGCGTCAGTATTCTTGTGGTATTGGGTTGTAAGGCTGTCTTGGCACTGACTATAGTGGCTATGGGGATTTGGTTACTCTTGTTTGAAAAGCGACGTTTATATGGTGCGATCGCAATTATTAGTGGCACAATATGGTTTTTGATTGCTAATTCCATCATTATCCCTTTTTTTGGTACTGAAGCCGCATTACTTAACCGTCATCTTTATCGCTATAGCTATTTAGGAAACTCATTTTCCGAAATGCTACAAATATTACTGTTTAAACCACAAATAATTTTTAACAACCTTTTTTCAATTATCAACTTAGAATACTTATGTTTTTTATTCTTACCTGTGATTTGGGGTTTAAGACCACAATATCTCATGCCCTTGATAAGTATAATTCCTTGCGTAGCACTAAATTTACTTGCCGATCATCCTTCACAAAAAAATCTAGTTTTACATTACTCTTTACCAGCAATTCCATTTCTTATTTTAGTTTTAATTGCCAGCCTAGCAGCAGGTAAAGCATGGCTAAAACAAAGACAAGCAATTATTTTGTGGTCTTTAGTTTGGTTTTTAGTTTTCGGTAAATTTGGTTTCTTTAGCTCAAAATATCTCCACAATCTAGATAATTGGGCAGCCACAAAAGAGGCGATCGCTTTAGTTAAAACTAAGGATAGTGTTCTTACTACAGATATAATTACTCCACATTTAACCCACAGAGAGTTAATTAGTTTTAAATATAATTCTTCTCAAGATATTGCTGAATTGAATAAGTTTCATTATGTCTTGCTCAATGTTCGCCATCCAGGTTGGGCTGCAAGCCCCGAATCTCTTTCTAATTTGGTAAATATTTTGAAAAATCAGTCAGATTTTCACTTGGAATATCAACGAGATGATGTATATCTTTTTGAAAAAACTATTAGTTAACAATACTCCTTTTCCTGAAACTGGCTCAATAACCAAGTTCCAACTTCAGATTGACTCATTTCACGACTTTGGCGTAAAGCTTCTTCTAAAATAGGCATCGCTAGCCCAGGTAATACCTGTGATTCTTGAATACGTTTACTGCCTTGATCTGCGATCGCATAAGCGATGATTTGGGTATTTTGCACATCCACCACCCAATATTCGGCAATACCTAACTCTTCATAGAGCGATCGCTTTGTACCCAAGTCATCCAACAGAGATGTTTTCGCAATTTCAATCACTAAATCCGGTGCAGGATAGCGATCGAGGTTGACAATTCCTGTACCTGCTGGGATAGTTTGGGCGCGTTCTCTGAGGTAATACGCCACATCGGGTTGACAATCCTGAACACCAGTTTTACGAAAGGTGGTTGTATCTAAACCTGTGGCTAGAATCCCTTTAATAGTCGCAAATAGAGTTACAGCAAAAATAATTACCAGATGGTCTTTGCCATGATCAAAACTAACTGGTGGCATCTCCAGCCTCATGTGTCCTTTGTAGTAATAGCTTTTTCCCTTCTCGTTGAGCAAGTTAGCGATCGCTTGTTCATACTCCTGCCAAGAAGCACAAATCCATATATCTGTCGGTAACTGGGTCTGAGTTTCACTCATTGCCTAACCCTTCTGCGTTTCTGTTTCTGGTAGTAATCAAATCTCCTAGCTAAGTCTGTGGGTAGTTTTTGCCATTCTTCATCAGGGACTTGGGCAGAGATTTCAGCTACCAATTCCCAAATAGGCACAGCGTTTGGGTCAAAGGAAAGTTCACTTAATTTGGATATCTCGCTGAACTTGATGGTAGTTGACAGGTTTTCAGAACCATCTGACGGAGATATCGGCGTATGTTCCGGTTGAAAATTTTGTTTTACCATTCTATTAATTTTACCTGCTTCTTCAATATCTGAGCCTGGATGAGCAGGGTTAAAAGGCGATCGCTTTATTTTCTCAATTTAGTTTATTCTCCCTTCACTCCAGCTTCAATTGCTTTTACCAATGGGCTGACCCACCACATATCTGAAACTTTTTGAAGTCCCTCAAAGATAAATGCTTTTCCTCCTAATTCCAAGCGCTTCCTCAAAGTTGGATTCTGCTTCACTTGCTCTACTGCTTCTACCACAATGATTTGTTTCTCTTCTTCAGTTGGAGTGGGATTTTGAGTAATACGATTTACGATTTGCTGAATCTCTTCAAAAGTCTCTATGATATTTTGCTCTTGAGCATAATTATGCTGTGTTCCAATCTGATCTCCATTTACCGTGCTATTTACATTGACTCCACCCACAGATCCACTAAAGTTTAAGTTTGGGTTGTTTGATCCTTGCATAATAAAGACTCCTGCTTGAATTTGTGTACTTTGATTTTTTGGCTTATTGCTCACAATCTTGAGAATCTGCTCTGGTTGAAGTGGTTGCCAAGTTTTGCGGCGTGTAACGTTCTGGGCGTTTAGCAAAGTTCTTTTAAGCCAGGTCAGTTTAGGAAATTGTTCGGAAATGCACTCAATTTCGATACACGCCTGAGATGTCCCAGTTTCCCTAAGTTGTGTTAAAACACTGTCTCTTAAGTTAGCAACGCTCTCTCTAGCGCCCATATTGTGAGCAAGAACATCATTGCTGTGGTCAGCATCTTCAGCATGAGGATACTGACAAACTAGCCAGATGTATAAATCCGCTAGCTGTTTTTCAGTCAGCTTCAAATGCAAACCATGCGAGTAGCGGTAAGCGACTGCTTCAAATACTTCTCGCCCAAAGTCTGTATTTTGGTGGATAGCCGACCAAATAACCGCCCAGCTAGTAGGTTCTGCACATTCGACTAATACCCTACCTGCAACTACAGCTTTCTGGTGTGCTTCTTCTTCTAAAGGTAGAGAAATAGAAACAATAGATTTAGCAAACTCTCTAGCTCCAATCGATTCACGCTTTAAAAGTTCTTCAAGTAACTGTCCTATACATTCAGGCTTAATTGTTGCATCCTTAGCCTTTTCTAAAATAACAGCTTTGAAAGGCTCATCCCAGCATTTCTCAAATTTATAAAGAATAGAGATATAGCTTTGTTCCTCATTTTCATTATTAATAATGGACAGTAGCGTATTCAGGGTTTCAGAAGGGGCATTTAGGTATGCCCGCTTAACTAATTCGGTGTAGTAATCTTCTCTTTGGGTGGTGCTGCTATGAGGAAAGGCAACAATAACAGATGCCCACCGTTGCCATATCTCAGATGATATAGTGTCTAAAAATTCTGGAGTTTCTTGTAAAAGCAATAGTAAAGCTTTACAGCCAGCTAATGCTGGACGATCATACGTATTTGTCCCTATCCAGTCATCAACTACTTGATTATATTCTTGAATATACTTTTTAGCGCCGTTGATAATTCTTTCACGAGTTTTTCTATCAGCTTCTTGCCATCCAGGAAGTTTTGTTAAATCTGATTCAAGCTCTTTTTCATAAAATTTACTATCTGGCTTAAGCAGCATCTCCCTATTTATTTGCCACCAAGCTAATAGATTTCCTGACTCTAGCTGCTCTAAAAATAGAAGTACTTGTTCTTTAGGTGGTGGATCTAGAATAGGTTTTTGTCTACGAGCTATGCGTTCTTGCATCTCTTGATAGTCAGACCTCGACTTCTCAGCCTGCATTGAGTCCAAATCAATTATTGAAACATAATATACAAATTCTTCACGCAAGATATTATTAGTCTGAGTAGCTGTAAGGATAGCATCTATCTGCTTCACATCTTGACGATTAAATTTCCACTGAATTAGCGCTGCCCAAATTCGCTCTTGCTGAGAATCAACATTTTGAAGTTTTCCGAGCATCCAAAAAACATCTTCTGTCGAAAGGATATTTTGTGTTAATGAATCCAATAAAAAAAATATATTTTCTCCTGATTGGGAAACTGTTATGACTGCCTGCTCAACAAGCTTGCGCCGATTTTCAATATTATTAACAAGTGATAATTCAAATTGTGCTTGAATCTCATCGTCGAAAGTTATGATTTTCTGGTCTTCTCTCCACTGTATTAGAGCGACTTTAGTAAAACTTTCTGCTATATCAGTTAAATCGAGATGTTCCCAAGCTTTTAACATTATCGCATCTGCAAGTATTTCAAATGAATGTCCAAAGCACCTAATACCTTGCTTTTCGACCCACTTAAGAGCAACTAACAAATCACATGGCTGTAGTTTTGGTACGAGTTCAAAGTCAAGAAATACTCGATACGATCCTGTAAAGTTTCTCTTCTTAGGTGGAGTTAAGACATTAAACAATTCCTCTACTGGTAGATGATCTGACCAAATGGCTCTGAAAATATACCCTTTAAGTTGGTCATCCTCATCTTCTGGCATTTGACTAAAAATCAGAGACTTCAGCCGTAATCTTGCACTCGCATTACCAACTGTGCAGATTGCTTTTGCTGCACTAGCTCGGAGGTAAATTGATTGAGATGAATCAAGTGCTAGGTTTACCAACTCCTCCTGAAGTTCATCTACCTTACAAGCCTCAGCAATATCTATTGCTGCATTTAGTGCATCGATTGGCTTGCTTAAATCCTGAATATATGGAAGCAATTGTACAGCTAACCCGGAATGTTTAAACTTCTCGTATGTGGGATAATTATCTCTATATGAATCAAATAGCTTTCCCTGCTCATACTGTTTTAATAAGTTATCAACTATTGCTGCGCGAAGATTTGCATCTGTAGGTATGTCGCTTCGCAACAGTACATCAGGATCAGCATGATTTCCTGAAGTACGTCAGTCCTCATACTAGCTAGCCATGCTGCTGTCTCATGAAGTTGTGGGATTAACTTACGTTCAGGATCTTCAGGTGAAACAATGAGTTTCATTACTTGATTCAAAGGTGTTTCGTGCTGAACTAAGTACCATGCTGCAAGAAATTCAGCATAGGTTTGGTGTGCCCATCCCATACGGCTTAATTCACCACGAGATGAGAAAAGACCAGTATCTAAAACTTCTTTAACAGTTTTTCGAGTAATTTCCAACTCTCGACCGTCAAAGCTTTCTGTTCCTTGGTATATCTTCTCAATCAACACATCTTCATCTGGAACATCACCCCAATCTGTATCAGCCCAAATAGCAAATTTATTACCAAAAATTGTAATAGCTGCAATCCTAGCGGCAATAATTAAACGTTTTTGCCGCTCAAGATTTACTATTAATTGTGATGAAAGACGGTTTGGATTCCTTTCTTCACAAAGCCAGAGGCAGCCTTCAGAATAAAGCTCATATAACCTTTGATTAGGAGGAAATTGGCTGCCGTGGCGATGATAAGTCTTGATAAGGAATTCAAATGTAATGGGTTTAATAGCTAAAGGTACAACATTTTTCTGGTTAATTTCCTCTAGAAATGCCTCAGTATCGTTGATGCCTACAATTTTCGCTGCTTGACTAACATCTATACGGCGAAGCGGAGCTAGTTCATAAATTCCGACATTATCTTTACCCCAAATTTCCTTTAGTCCTTCCTCTAATACTGGTTGCCAAACAGCCGTTCGGCAAGCAATACGCAGATTTAAACGCTTAATTTGATCGCGATAGGATTTAAATTCATCAACCAAGAGTGTTGCTAATGTATCTATACGTAACAAACACTCATCAAAGCTATCTAAAAAAATATGTAATTGATGAGTACCTTGTAACCATTCATTGAATTGTGGACTGTTAAATAATTTGTCAACTAATCTGGTTTCACTTCCAAAAGAACGGATATCATCTAACGAATGTACCTGACCACCTTGCTGTTTAATTTTACTGATAATTTGTTTTTTCTCTGCTTGTAAAGCACGGCTTTTGCCAATACCTGGTTCACCCAGGAGTGCTAAACATGGTAAGTCGGAGATAGCATCAAAGGTTACTAAATCTGGATTGTATATTTTTCCCCACTTTTCTTCCGGGTCGCACAGATAACCACCATCAGCTAGATTAATACGACCTGACCGAGGACACCAGAATCGCTTCCATTGATAATCTTGACTTGGCATTTTCACTGACAAGAGGCTGAAAACATTTTTACTATGTTAACCTCACCAACCCTTAATAATGTCGCTTCAGAGACGAGTTTTCGGGATAAATGCTTGTGCGATCGCTCTCAAAATCTCAACTTTCAACCTCTGAACTCGGAAGTTGCACCTTTTTACTCGAACGTTGAGCCTTTGAACTCGGAAGTTGCACCTTTTTGCTCGAACGTTGAGCCTTTGAACTCGGAAGTTGCACCTTTTTGCTTGAACGTTGACCCTTTGAACTCAAAAAAAGAAGCTCAGAACTCGGAATGTCGTGCTTTTAACTCTAACATCCAAATTCTGAGCTTCAACGTTGCACATTTTAAGTGCAAATAGTGAACTATTTTCTACAACGCTGCTTTTTGAGACTTGGATTTTCCAGGTTTACGAGCAAATCGTTGTCCCATTTGCACAACTACTGCATCTAAACCCGCGCCTTGTCCACTGGCTTTGGCGTAGTTATACACCTGTAACGCGGCTGCATAAGCTTCGCTACCGACTGCAAGAGATGTATCATCGACCAATTCTTGTAACTGCGTCAACGACAACAACACCGGATACAACGCTTCAAATAATTGCACATCCTTCCGCATTTCTTCCAAGTCAAACGATCGCGGTAAAAACTCTGGATTCTGCGCCGCCACCTCTAATGCTTTACTCACAAACGCCCGACTCTTATCGCCCATCTTGGGCAAAGTCTTGCGATCGTCGGCACTCAAATCAACCAAAAATGGTAACTTTTCTTTAATGGTGGCAATCGCTTGCAACACAGCATCTCTGTCTATTTGTGCCAGTGTTGCACTAATTGGGGTTGTAGACATAGAAATCACTCTCCAGTAAGTTTCTTTGATCTAGAGTGCCCAGATATACAACCAAAATTTTCATTCGCAGAGCAAAGCTGGTTATCGTAATAAAGACTGATTGGGCGTTAACTGGCTCTCAAAACGGCTGTAAACAATTTGGGTTGGATACCAAGAAGAAAACCAGTACAAATCTTGCATAACTTTGCAAGTACTACTCTCATCTGCTAACTCAAAGTGAACCAGGGCTAAATTATTCAATCCAACTACTTCTCGTCCCTCTTGAAACCAACGAGATTTCCAAAACATCAGGGGTTGCAACCATTTCCATTTAGCATTTTCGGCTCGTTTCCAGGGAGCTATCAACGATAATATATCTGTTGTGTAGTCAGAAGTCTGAGCAATGTTTCGAGGTATCCATTCCAGTACACAATGCCAGTCAGGGTCATTCAGCAGCTGACGATTATGGTGTAATTGTTTCTCGGAAATTTCTACCATATTGGGTGGGTTGATCCAGCCTATCCAATGTCGTACCTGTTCTGGGAGGAGCCAATCTTTCAATCGTGTATGAATTAACCGCGTCAAAATCTCTTCATTCTTCAATGCACTAGCGGTTAACTGTACCAAGACAGATTGTAATTTGGAATGGGTGCGTGCATAAGATAAGTGAGCAACAGAACTGTAGTGAATATCTCCAGATAGAATCACGACTTGTTGACGTTCTTCAAACAAAGTAGTTAGGAATTTCGCCAGTGCTTCAACATTAATATTCCAGGCATCTCCAACATCTGTTGAAAAAACTTTCTCCTGGTTTAAGTGCCAATGATGAATCCAATCAATCACTTGTAATCCAAATACATTTGTAGGCGCAATCACAAATGTAGTTTTAATCTGAGTTTGTTCATCTATTTCTTGTAAAGGTAAAACTAGTTGTTGCTCAAAGGCTTTGGGACACAACAGCATAGGCGGCGCAATTGGTTTTTGATCGGCTGGATAACCCCGCCATGTACGTGTATCCAGCACAATTACTTCATGGCAATCGCTGCGGACTATGTAGTGCCAAGTCAACGCTTCAGGATGTCGATCCAGAATAAATACTGCACCGTCTCGAACTAAAATAGGTAAGTCTGTGTGGGGATCGTTGGCTGGCATACCTACATAACGAGCGATCGCTTCATCAGCCTTTGCATCTTTTCCTTGGGAAGCTGACCAAGCTTGTGCAGCGGCCAACAGCTTTTCACCTGGTTTTCCTTCTGCAAATTGCCCTGGTGTATTGCCCCAACCTTGAAATACCGTATAGGCTAACAATGCATTTTGGACTATTCTTCGCCCTAATGGCCGCCCCAGCACTCGCAAACACCAAGCTTGGTTCAAATTCCAGTCATCACTAACATCATGGTCATCAAAGATGCTGTACATGGGGATATTGGCAAGGGCACGGCGCACTTTCCAAAGGGTATAGATGAATTGTCGCAAATGCTTGACTGCCTGATTCCAGTCTTTGATAGCATGGCGATCGCGCGTTACTTGGTGTCCTTTGGGAAATGCAGCCGGCCAGCACACTGGCGACCAAGCTAGTAAATAAGTAGCGTAATATTCACCCAGACTGAAAAGATGACTGTTAACTTTCTCAGCTTTATTATGTAATCCGGCGGTCAACCCAGCTTGATTTGTCGCCACATCAGCCCGCTCTCCAGGGGGTAGCTGCTGGGGAGTGCAATACACTCCATTCACCGGAAGTTTTTCTTCCCAACCCAAGAGGGCATCACCAAGAGTAGTGGCAACCCACAACGACGGATCTGCTACATCGTCGCCGTAAATTTGATCTCCCGTGAGGAATAGCTGATGAGGGCGGTGTTGGGGCTGATTTGCTGACGCCTGAATCATACTATCGAGAATTGGCAGTGCATCAAACCCATGACCATGAGGTTTACGGCAGGAAGCATGGACAATTTGTAAATCTTGAAAACGGTTTGGCGGTAGAGCAAAGGTTGGTTTTTGATGATCGAAGTAGCTGATGCTAACTGGAGGAGAGGAGTTTGAACATAATGCTTGTTGCAGAGTTTCCGTGGTTTGGTCAACAACAGTAAACTGGAGGTCGTATGCATAGATGTGACCTCCAGTTAGGCGATGTCCAATTGTAGACCGAGCCGTGATGGCAACTACATGAAGATACTTACCCAAAGCAAAGGTAGAGCGTTCTCCTGACAATAAGCAATTTCCTAGTAGCTCTCCATCATTTGTTGTGTCATAAACCTTGAGTTCTACCTGACAAGACTGTTTGAGTGCCACCCATACTGTTACTGATTCAGGTTCAGTATGTTTGATAATTGGCCCTGCCAAAATAAGCGGCAGTTCTTGGAAAAACCCGTCTCCAGCTTGGTACTTCATTACAAACAGTTGACAAAGTGATGTATTTTAGATGTGTTATTTTGCTTCTAAATTGCTAGCCCAAACTCATCTAATCACCAATAATGCATCAATTCTCATCTGTTTAACATCAGTTTATGGCGCAAATTGCTTGCAGCCTAAAAGCTCAGGGATAGGCGAGACACCCATCCCATAAGAGTAATTATTTGAGTTAATTAGTTCCGCGCGATACCTTCTTCACGCGCGGCACGTTGCACAGCAGCAGCAACAGCAGTGACGACGCGCTCATCGAAGACTGAAGGAATAATATGTTCCCGATTCAAATCTGAAGGCTTAACTAAAGAAGCGATCGCACTTGCGGCTTCCAGGTACATTTTGATGGTAATTGTTTGTGCCCGACAATCTAAAGCACCACGGAATACCCCAGGAAAAGCGAGGACATTATTGATTTGATTTGGGTAATCACTGCGACCGGTAGCAATGATAGCAACATCTTTACTGATTAATTCTGGCTGAATCTCTGGAATCGGATTTGCCATTGCAAAGATAATTGGATCTTTCGCCATCGATTGCACCATTTCTGGTGTCAAAACTCCTGGCGCGCTGACACCAATAAACACATCTGCCCCTTGCATTGCACCCGCTAACGTACCCTGACCTTTCACCGCAAATTCGAGTTTTTCCTCTGTCAAATCGGTGCGATTGGTAGAGATAATCCCTTTAGAGTCGCACATCCAGATTTGTTCTGCCCCAGCTTTGCGGAGTAACCGAGCGATCGCCACTCCCGCCGCCCCAGCACCGTTAATCACGATCTTGATTTCTGCTAAGGATTTATGTACCAGTTTCAGAGAATTAAACAAGGCTGCCAAGGTGACAATTGCTGTACCGTGCTGGTCATCGTGAAAAACGGGGATATCTAACTCTTGGCGTAATCTCTTTTCAATTTCAAAGCAGCGAGGTGCAGCAATATCCTCTAAATTCACGCCCCCAAACACCGGAGCAATATTCTTAACTGCCTGGATAATTTCTTCTGTATCTTGGGTGGCGAGACAAATAGGAAAAGCATCCAGCCCTGCAAATTCCTTAAACAGCATTGCTTTACCTTCCATTACTGGTAGGGCGGCTGCTGGACCGAGATTTCCCAAACCCAAAACCGCGCTACCATCGGTGACAATGGCAACGGTGTTTTGTTTGATGGTTAAGTTGTAAACTTCCTCTGGATCTTGAGCGATCGCTGTACAAATTCGACCGACTCCGGGCGTGTAAGCCATTGCGAGATCAGAAACACTCTTCAGGGGAATTCTGCTGGTAATGCTGATTTTGCCACCGCGATGCAAATTAAAGGTGCGATCGTAAACACTGAGTAACTTGATGTCCGGCAAGGCTTTGACTGCTTGCACAATGGTTTCAGCGTGTTCAGTACTAGCAGCATCCACAGTCAGATCGCGGGTGGACTCTTTGCGGGTTTGCTCAATTAAATCAATTTGTCCGAGATTACCGCCAGTAGTTGCGATCGCCTGTGTTACCGACGCCAACATCCCTATACGATTGGGAATCTGCAAGCGCAGTGTCAAACTAAAACTAGAATTAGGAGTTAGGTCTGCCATGTTGATTTTGGATTTTAAGTTTTAGATTTTATATTGAATTGAGACAAAAACTAAAATCTGATATCTGTAGTCTGGGGAAACACAATGTATGTAAACTCCTGGGATAACCTTCAGTAGTTAGTTTACTCACTACTCCCAGTTTTGATAATTATTTTTATTTATACCAATGCATTTACTAATATAAATGAGTAACAATTTAGTAATTGTACCCAAATACACCAGATATTTTTTTAATATTTTATCTATGTAAATATTTGTATAACTATAGCTTCATGCATGAAAAAAGCGCCCTCTAGACAGAGAGCGCAGTGAATTTTAACTTACAATTAACCGTGAATTACAGGTGCCGCAGCTACGCCCGTCGTAGACATCGTTGCCACAGGTACTGCCTCACCCGCCGCCAAATCCAAGGGGAAGTTGTGAGCATTGCGCTCGTGCATCACTTCTATACCCAAATTGGCGCGGTTTAGCACATCTGCCCATGTATTAACTACACGACCTTTGGAATCAAGAATTGATTGGTTAAAGTTGAACCCGTTGAGGTTGAACGCCATTGTACTGATTCCCAATGCCGTCAACCAGATACCAACTACAGGCCAAGCAGCCAAGAAAAAGTGCAAGGAACGCGAGTTGTTAAAGCTGGCATATTGCCAAATTAACCGTCCAAAGTAACCGTGAGCCGCTACGATGCTATAGGTTTCTTGTTCTTGACCAAACTTGTAACCGTAGTTTTGAGATTCACTTTCAGTGGTTTCCCTAACTAAAGAGGAAGTCACCAAAGAACCGTGCATCGCACAGAACAGCGCACCACCGAACACCCCAGCTACGCCCAGTTGGTGGAATGGGTGCATGAGGATATTATGCTCGGCTTGGAACACAAGCATGAAGTTAAACGTGCCGCTAATTCCCAGAGGCATCCCGTCAGAAAAGCTACCTTGACCAATTGGATAAATGAGGAAAACAGAAGTCGCAGCAGCTACGGGAGCAGAGTAAGCAAGGCAAATCCAGGGACGCATCCCCAGACGATAGCTTAACTCCCATTGCCGACCGAGCCAACAGAAAATACCTATCAAGAAGTGCAAGACAATGAGCTGATAAGGGCCGCCGTTATAGAGCCATTCATCCATTGAAGCAGCTTCCCAAATGGGGTAGAAGTGCAAACCAATGGCATTAGATGTGGGTACAACAGCACCAGTGATAATGTTATTGCCGTATAATAAAGAACCAGAAACTGGCTCCCGGATGCCGTCAATATCAACGGGTGGTGCAGCAATAAAGGCAATAATGAAACAGATAGTAGCGGTCAATAGGGTAGGGATCATTAAAACGCCGAACCAGCCAATGTAAAGCCGATTGTCGGTGCTAGTAATCCATTGACAAAAACGATCCCACAGGTTGCCGCTTTCGCTTCTTCCTAGAGTTGTGGTCATAACTGTGTCGTTTATAAATCGCTGACAACAAACTTTCCCAATTTTTCAGAATTGAGCATTAAGCTGTTTTCAAAGACTTTCGCCAAATACCTTCCCCCTAATAGCCGGGACTCTCTAGAATTACCTCACACCAAAAATGCTGTTAACTAACTTCCCCAGGGAGACTGTGTAAAAAAGGGAAAACTTTCCCGGCTCCTAATATCACGTTTTACATTAATAATTTGTATTTTTCAAGACATTATTTTTAAGTTTTGCTAAGTTAAACCCTCAACAAAGTCAGCGTGTTCTTTTGAATTTAACCCTTGTTGCAGTACTGCTAAAACTTTCGTCATATCTCCTGTGATTAGTGAGGTGACAGCTAACCACAAACCTGGAAATACTTTACTTTTAATGACACCATCTGCATCTGCAACGAGTGGCAAATATTCACCATTTTGCAAGCAGAACCAGTCGAGTTTATTCTCTAAAGTTTGCCAGACGATATATTCCTGTACTCCGTTGCGACGGTAAACGCGTTTTTTGTCGTACAAATCAATAGATGCACTACTAGCTGCTACTTCTGCTACTAATTCCGGTGCGCCTTCTACGTAATCATCTTCACTGATTTGCGCCTGTCCTCTGGTTGGTTTATCTATCAACAACAAAACATCAGGTTGTGGTTCATTATCTAAATCTAAGCGCACGGTAGCATTGTCGCCTAATGCTATGCCTGGAGTGGAAACTTGATAAACTCCCAACCAGGTAATTAACTGTCCATGAGGTTGGCCATGACTTCTAAAACGCAGAGGTGATGCCAAGTAGACGACTCCTTCAATTAATTCTGCTTTTTTATCGGGCATTGCTGTATAACGACGCTCAAATTCGTGGCGGGTTAAGCAATCGCCACTTTCTAAGGGAGGGATAAAAGCGCTATTATTTAAGCCATGTTCCACAGAAGTCGTCATTAATTGATTCCTCATGCGTAGGAGTTGTAGCTTGAATCTAACAAAAAAAGCGCCCCCCATTTCTGAAGGGCGCTTCTTATTTAGCTAATACTGAAGTATTAACCGTTGATAGCAGGAGCAGTCATTGCTACAGGACTAATTTCACCAGCAGCCAAATCTAGGGGGAAGTTGTGAGCGTTACGCTCGTGCATTACTTCCATACCCAAGTTAGCGCGGTTGATTACGTCTGCCCAGGTGCTGATGACGCGACCTTGGGAATCAATGATTGATTGGTTGAAGTTGAAACCGTTCAGGTTGAATGCCATCGTGCTGATACCCAAAGCGGTGAACCAGATACCGACGACAGGCCAAGCTGCTAAGAAGAAGTGCAGTGAACGGCTGTTGTTGAAGGAAGCATATTGGAAGATCAAACGACCGAAGTAGCCGTGGGCTGCAACGATGTTGTAGGTTTCTTCTTCTTGACCGAACTTATAACCGTAGTTTAGTGATTCGGTTTCGGTGGTTTCACGAACTAAGGAAGAGGTTACTAGAGAACCGTGCATTGCTGAGAACAATGAACCGCCGAATACGCCAGCCACACCTAACATGTGGAATGGGTGCATCAAGATGTTGTGTTCTGCTTGGAACACAATCATGAAGTTGAAGGTTCCAGAGATACCCAAAGGCATACCATCAGAGAAAGAACCTTGACCAATTGGGTAGATCAAGAATACTGCGGTAGCGGAAGCCAAAGGTGCGCTGTAAGCTACGCAGATCCAAGGACGCATACCTAAGCGGAAAGAAAGTTCCCACTGACGACCGAGGTAGGCAGCGCAACCGATCAAGAAGTGGAAAACTACCAACTGGTAAGGGCCACCGTTGTACAACCACTCATCAAGAGAAGCTGCTTCCCAGATTGGGTAGAAGTGCAAACCGATGGCGTTTGAAGAAGGAACAACTGCACCAGAGATGATGTTGTTTCCGTAGATCAAAGAACCTGCAACTGGTTCGCGGATACCATCGATGTCCACAGGAGGAGCAGCGATGAAAGCAATTACGAAGCAGGTTGTAGCAGCTAGTAGGGTTGGGATCATGAGTACACCAAACCAACCGATGTATATACGGTTGTCGGTGCTGGTGATCCACTCGCAAAAGCGATCCCATACATTAGCGTCAGAGCGCCGTTGTAAGGTTGTGGTCATTGTTTTATAAGTGCAATGGGTTGTTAAATATGGAACAAGCGGAGTTTATTTTCGCCTGTTGAAATATAGTCTACATGAATTTACTTGGACGCGATCTGTGACTTAATATTCTGTAACAGAATTGTTTAACAAGTTCATCGAACTGTAAAGTTTTCCTACTACAAAGAAAGCGATACAAAGTAGTAAAATGAGGCTTTTGAAGCCACTTTAACAACAAACTAGCTATCATTTTCAATGATGCGATCGCCTAGTTATTTGCCTTTACACTTCTTTACGATGAACCAATTAAAAACATTTTAAGTCTTGTCGATTTGTAACGAAATAATAAGCTCTATATTGTCTGATGTTTCAGTTAAAAATCAAAGTAGATGTAGGGCAAACTGCCTTCAGGAGCTAATAACCAAACAGCGTAAAAACATAGGGGCACGAAGACAAGCTTAATAGGCCAGTTAAACTCTAACTTCAGCATTCGATTGAAGGCATAAACTACAGCCATAAGGGCAGCTAAAGCTAGAAGTACCCAAGAGAGTTGGGATTGGCTCATATTTAAGGCTTCCACATAGACCTTTTCAGCAAACTGGGCGTCAGCCGGATAACCCCAAAGATGTCGAATTACTAAAGAAGAGTCTTGGAGATTAGGTAGACGGAACCAAATCCAAGAGGTAAAAACCATCAATTGAGTTAAGAACCAAGCGACAAAGATACCTAGAGGATTTTGCCAGAATTGTTCTAGATTTTCAAAGCGATCGCTTATAGAATCTGTAAGTCGATGAACCACCAAGGCCAATCCGTGGAATATGCCCCAAACGACATAACCCAAAGCAGCACCATGCCAGATACCAGCAATTAGCATCACAATAAATAAATTCCAGCAGGTACGGACTAAACCCCGACGGGAACCACCCAACGGAAAGTAGACATAGTTACGTAGCCAATCTCCCAGAGTTATATGCCAGCGCCGCCAAAATTCGGAAATATTGGTGCTGAAATAAGGAAAGTCGAAATTTTCAGGTAGAACCAAGCCAAAAAGCATAGCACTACCACGGGCAATGTCTACGTAACCGTTGAAATCTAGATATAACTGCAAGCCATAAGCGAATATAGCTAACCATAAATCGGTACTACCCGCCCGTTGTAAATTACCGAAACATAAATCGACGAAAATTCCCAAATGGTCTGCAAAAATACCTTTTTTGACTGCACCCCTAGCAATCAACCACAGCGCCTCAGCTACTCTATTGGTATTGGGTAATTCTAGTGTATTAAATTGATTTGCTAAGTTGTGATAGCGCGTAATCGGCCCTGAAATCAGTTTGGCGAAGAATAATTTGTATGTAGCAAACTTGAGAAAATTATCAGTAGCAGGGGCACCGCGATAGACATCTATTAAATAAGCAATACATTCAAAGGTGAAAAATGAAATTCCCAAGGGTGCAATTAATTTAAAAGAGCTATCTGGTGAGTTTGTTTGGACATGAAAAACAAACTTGAATAAAGGGGTAAAATACTTAAAAGCTAATAGCAGTAAAACATTTAGACTTATACCCAGCCACAAAACCTTTAGACGGCGACGATTCCAATCAACTTGAGCAAATTGCCATTCTTCATTAGAAATTTGCCAATCAAGAGAATGTTTTCCTGGTGATGTGTTGTTACCAATTTCCAGCCCTACACGGAAATTAATAAACGCCAATGCTAATAGTAATGGTATGTATTGGATGTGCAAAGATGCATAGAAAACCAAACTAGCAATTAGCAGAGTCCACAATCGCAATTTATGTTGTGCTAAAGACCAGTAAATTCCTAACACACTCAACAGGAACAGCCCATAGAAAATTGATATAAAGTTCATTTTTTAGTCATTTGTCATTTGTCATTGGGCACTTGTACTGAGCGTTTGCGCAGTCTCTGGTAGAGAAGTATTGGTCATTAATCAATAACTCTTCTCCTACTTCCTCATCCCATTCCGCACTCTCCACTCCCTACTTCACTGGCCAAGGAATCATCGGATCGTTAGCTAGCTTTTTCGAGACTTCGTATGCACCAAAGCGGTTGAGGTGGCTAGGATCGGAAAAGAAATCATTTACTTTTGTCCACTGTTGGCTCAAATCACGATAAATAAAGTTGGGATTAGTAGCCAAACGCAACATATATTGCTGAAATTGTTGCTCATATTGTCTACGCACTGGATCTAAATAATCTCCCGTCAGAGGCATGTTGACAAACACTAAGGAGATTTTCTGAGACTGGGTAAACTGAAGCACTTCTTGAAAAGCAGTATCTTGCTGCCCTTCTACTTGGAAGGATCTATAGTCGTTGTCATAATTTCCAGGAACTCTAGAATGTTTTTGATAGTATCTCGCGGGATTAAAGCGAATAGACAAGGGTAGAAAGCCATCAAAGTCAACCGCTTGCTGAGTAATACTTTCATCTGAAGTACCGTCTGTCAACTGTTTTTGTGATGCAACTGTCTGGTTATTACCAAATAAGAGCAGTTGTTTTTGCAGTAAACTTTTAATTTGGTCGCGGTTTTGATAGGTAGCCGAAACAGATGCTAGAGCCTGATTTAATGACTGATTGACAGCTTCATAAGTACTAATTTCCTGTTTTTCTTCGTTTGTCTTTTGCTCTTTTGAATTTACTGTATTCTCTGGCAAATCATTGCTATTTGCAGTGGTTGCTGTTTTTTGGAATACTTGCTTATAACCAACGGATGCCGCAAGCGATTTAAAGGTAATATCATCACGCCCACCGTTGAAAGCACGCGCACCATCTGCCCAGATAATTATTTTGGGTAGTTCTGATGGTTCTAGAACGTGACGAATTACAAAGTCTACAACTTGTGCCGTAGCACCATTGATTCCAAAGTTAAACACGTCAAGATTTGGATAGCCTTGAGTTGCTAAAGCTTTAGAAAGTGCTGCGGGATCTACTCCTCTGAGGGCGCGGGAGGAGCCAATAATCAAGACATCTGGGGGACTACCAGTTCTTGCTAAACGCTGTTTATACAGTGCTAGTTGCTCGTCTAACTGCCTGACATTAAAACTTGGCATCTGCGATCGCGCTGCTAAAAGAATAGCTGTTGCGGTTGCTTTTTCCTTCAGTGGTGCGGCTGCCAAATTATTTTTTGGGGTATCATCACTCTGGGTAAATTCCGAAGCATTAAATACAGAACTCTGATTTGGAGGAGATTTTGTCTTGGAAGTGCTGCTAAAAAATGTCGTTTTCTCACTCTGATTTTTCCCAGATGTTAAAGATACCTTTTGCTCGGAAGATGAAGATGGGAAGGTGGCACTAGCTACTTTTGGCGAACTGGGCGTATTAAGTGCAATAATTCGACCCAATACCCAATCAGTTTGGAGGGTGAGCAATAATCCTAGTGTTCCCCAAACCAGAGCAATTTTAATTCCTCGAACATCGTGGTTGGGTTCCGCTGACTCGTTGCTTTCGGTAAATAGCTGGCTTTTCAACAGGAATTTTCTCGCAGTTGAACTCGCCGTTGCTATCCAATCTCGCGCTACTTCTGTTACAAAATTTTGAACTTCTTCTGTCGTTAAGTCTGGGCGCAAAATTGGCTCACTAGTCTCAGATGTTACTAAATCGTTAATGTATATAGAAGTAGCAGCAAATTCTGGGGTTGCTTCTGGTACTAAACGTTGGCGATGTTCAAGATCGACGCCATAATGCCAAAAAGGTTCTTTATTCCCAGCCCGGCGACCGTAGATACGTACTCCTATAATACCGGAAATTTTGAACTGACGGATAAACTGCGTAATTTTACTTGCTACTTGTTGCCGCTGTGGACAAACAGGTGCATCACACATAATGTGCAATAAACCATTTTTGTTCAGTAGAAGTACGCGAGTCCCACCTGTCAATAGTCGCCAATCCAAATCAGGATTGAGTAAGCGTTCTAGTAAAAATACGATCGCTGGTTCATCACCAGTATTTGCCAAATCAAGTGGTGATATGGCAAAGGCGGGATGCTTGGCTGCGGGTAAAGCCAGCCAATCAATCCAAGTGGGTTCCTTGTCGCCTGCTTTTTGCCCGTAGATGGTGGCAGCGAGAATGCCTTGAGGAGCGATCGCTTCTAGCTGCGGTAAAATCGCCTCTAAGCACACTACCTTGTCTGGGATCGGGGCAGTTCCTAAAGGATCGAAAGCTGGGATACAAAAAATATGTAGCGTTGATTCTTTCAAAGAAACTTGGACACCAACTTTTAACCCTGATAGTACTTCAGCTAATAATCGAGCGATCGCTTGGACATCCCCCCAACGCGCCCACTCCTTCAGCATCACCTCTGGCGGTGTCAAATCTATCCGCAGCAGCCAATCAGGGGCAGTTTCGCCGCTCACCTGAGAAACAATTACGGCATCTTGGTAGCCGGAAAGCTTGAGATAACGCAACTTTTGTGCTATCGGTTCGGCAAGCAACGATGCATCAGGGCTATAGCTTGACTGGCAAAATATCCAGAGGCGATTTTCTTCTGACTGAGAATTCTTGGGCTTATATAACTTAATCTTTACCTGTACCGATACACCTAGCGTACTCAGAGTTTCGCTCAGATATCGAGCGATCGCTTCTGGATTTCCTTGGCGTGCCAAACTTTCGTTAGAGACAATTAGCGCCCCACCCGGTTGCTTTGATTTTTCCGAGTCTGCTAGTAGCGCTTGTTGCACCTGATCGAGATGCTTATCTATTTGATTTAAGTGAACTCGATGGCACCATGAGGGACGCTGTTCCCCTTTTCTGCGGCCATAGACAAATACTTGATATATTGAGGTTTGTTCGCTGCTTGTGAGAATATCTAAATTTGTTTGCTGTAGTGCTTGCAGCAAATCAGACAAAGTACGCCAACGCTGCGGACATTCTGTACCTTCACAAAGAATATGGAGGTCATTTCCCCGCAACCGGACTTTCACTCCGAAAGTGTTGATCCCTGTTGCTTGGCTCACCCATTGCACTAAGGATTGCTGGCGATCTGGTACTACTGTTTTCATGCTCAGTTAACTTTACAGGAAGCGATGGTTGGGGGATAGTGCCTGCACTTGTAAACTAGAACCATAGGTCTATCACACTCTGACGGTTTTTTTTAACAATTTTGTTACCTTCGTAGCTCACAAAATCGGACAAGATAGTCTTGTATAGGTTGCAAATCTAACTAATATTGAGTTTTGCGTTTATTTTACTAATAGGGAGTCAAAAATCAGAAGTTAGAAGTTAGGAGTTAGGAGCCAGGAGTCAGAATAATTCTATATGACTGGTTGATAACTTGTCCCTTGAAAGCTGGATTTGCGCCCCACTGCCCTAATGCCCGTGATGGGCGAAACAAACAATAAGCTTATCTCATTAAACTCTCTCCCTTTATCGTTGGAGTCATCTTAACTCCTAACTCCTGACTCATAACTCCTAACTCCTTCTTACTCATGCTTCCCATAACCAAAAATTAGCAATGCCTCCTACCAACCAACAGTCTTCACCTAAACCCGCATCTAATCTGGATTTGTTTCCCATTCCTCAATCGTTCTTTTTACAAATAGGTACAGCGTCTATATTACTGCTGCTGATCGCTGGAAAAACTACAGTAAGAGCACTAGAAGCCATAGGAGAAGCTAGTGAAGAATTATTCCGAGGCGATCGCCTACCCAATTTAGACTTTCCATTAGACTTCCCAGATGAACACGAAATCAATCAAGATGAGAAGATATACACCAAATAATTATTTGCTCAGGAACAACCCGGTGAGCATTAAGTGCAAAACCTAGAACCGTAAACAGTAATTAGCTTTACAAGAATAGAGAATATGGGTTCCCTTTTATACTCTTCGTCTCAAACTGCTGATATATACCCGGTGTCGGAATTATTTTTGCGCCATCGTCTCCAGGTAGTGGAAGAATTGTGGGAGTCAGTTCTCCGGCAAGAATGTGGTCAAAATATGGTAGACTTGTTGCGTCAGTTGCGCGATTTATGTTCGCCAGAAGGACAAGCGACAAATGACCAAGCATCCTCAGCCGTCAAATTAATTGAACAACTAAATATCAACGAAGCAATTCGCGCGGCTCGTGCTTTCGCTTTGTATTTTCAGCTGATTAACATCATAGAGCAGGAATACGAACAGCGGCAGCAATTGAGCCGTTATGAAGCCGAAACAGAGGAAATAGAGCCGGAAACACCTTCTAATGTTAACTATTCCTCCAATCAAACAGAAGATGATGCGCCCGTTAGCAAGGGAATAGCAGCAGCCTTCCTCAAAAAGAATTATCTCGAAAAGGCGCAAGTCAAACCAAAAGGGACTTTTGCTGCATTGTTTCCCTATTTATTCAAACTGAATGTCCCACCCCAGCAAATTCAACGTCTAATTGCACATCTGGATGTACGGTTAGTTTTTACAGCGCATCCGACGGAAATTGTTCGTCATACCATCCGCGATAAGCAGCGACAGGTGGTACAACTTTTGCAAAAACTGGATACCTTGGAAAATCACTCTGGGACTACGCCAGGAGCATATCCTTGGGAAGCAGTAGATGTCCGCGAACAATTGCTCGAAGAGATTCGCCTGTGGTGGCGTACAGACGAACTTCACCAGTTCAAACCCACAGTGCTAGATGAAGTAGATTATGCCCTGCACTACTTCCAAGAAGTTTTATTTGATGGTATTCCGCAACTGTATAAACGTTTCAAACACACTCTATCCAATACCTTTCCTTGGCTAGAACCACCGAGTAAAAACTTTTGCTCTTTTGGCTCTTGGGTAGGCTCAGACAGAGATGGAAACCCATCAGTCACACCCGAAATCACCTGGAAAACAGCTTGCTATCAGCGCAAAATGGTGATTGGGAGATATATTCAGTCAGTGAAAAATCTGATTGAATTGTTGAGTGTGTCGATGCACTGGAGTGATGTTTTACCAGACTTACTGGAATCTCTAGAATTGGATCAGTCCCAGTTGAGTGAAGTTTACGACGCACTGGCGCTGCGTTATCGACAAGAACCCTATCGGCTGAAACTGGCTTATGTGCTGAAACGGCTGGAAAATACTCGCGATCGCAATCTAGCTTTGTACAATCGGGAAACGCCAACAAATCAAGATAGCCCCCTGTATCGTTCAGGAGCCGATTTTTTAGCAGAACTGCGGATGATTCAGCGCAACTTGACAGAAACAGGTTTAAGTTGTCGAGAATTAGAAAATCTCATCTGTCAGGTAGAAATTTTTGGTTTTAACTTGACACAGTTAGATATCCGCCAAGAATCATCTCGCCACGCCGATGCGCTCAACGAGATCCTGGAATACCTGCAAATATTACCTCAACCTTACAACGAACTATCCGAAGAGCAAAGAGTTGCTTGGCTCACAGGAGAACTACAAACCCGTCGGCCATTAATTCCGGCAGAATTGCCATTTTCGGAAAAAACCAACGATGTAATTGAAACCTTTCGCGTCGTGCGATCGCTCCAACAAGAATTTGGTCTCAACATCTGCCAAACTTACATTATCAGTATGTGCCGCGACGTGAGCGACGTGCTGGAAGTACTACTGTTAGCCAAAGAAGCCAGACTTTTTGACCCCGCCATTGCCGTCGGAACTATTCAAGTAGTCCCCCTATTTGAGACAGTAGAAGATTTACAACGCTCCAGAAGCGTCATGCGCAACCTGTTTGAACTTCCGTTATATCGCGCTTTATTAGCCGGCGGCTACGAACAGACAAAAGCAGAAGGTGCAGATGAAAATTCATCCCCCCCTGCTCCCCTGCTCCCCTCCTTCCCTGCCTCCACCTCCTCCGTCACCCCCAACTTACAAGAAGTAATGCTGGGGTATTCTGACAGCAACAAAGACTCTGGTTTTTTAAGTAGCAACTGGGAAATTCATAAAGCCCAAAAATCACTGCAACAAATCGCAGAAAACTACGATCTGAATTTGCGGATTTTCCACGGACGCGGCGGTTCGGTGGGGCGCGGTGGCGGCCCCGCTTACGAAGCGATTTTGGCTCAACCAGGTCATAGTATCAATGGGCGAATCAAGATTACCGAACAAGGAGAAGTTTTAGCTTCCAAATATTCCTTGGTGGACTTGGCTTTGTACCACATGGAAACCATCACCACTGCTGTGATTCAAGCCAGCCTGCTGCGAACAGGGTTTGATGATATCGAACCCTGGAATGAGATTATGGAAGAATTGGCAGCGCGATCGCGTCAACATTATCGTGCTTTAATCTACGAACAGCCTGATTTTGTTGATTTCTTCCACGAAGTAACCCCCATTGAAGAAATTAGCCAACTGCAAATTAGTTCCCGTCCAGCCCGCCGTCCATCTGGTAAGAAAGATTTAAGCAGTCTGCGAGCTATTCCTTGGGTATTTAGCTGGACGCAAACTCGCTTTTTACTTCCTTCCTGGTATGGCGTTGGCACAGCATTACAAGAATTCTTGAACGCAGAACCAGAAGAACACTTGAAATTACTGCGCTACTTTTACGTTAAGTGGCCCTTTTTCAAGATGGTGATTTCTAAAGCCGAGATGACTTTGGCAAAAGTAGATATGCAAATGGCACACCACTACGTCCAAGAACTGTCAAAACCAGAAGATCAACTTCGCTTTGCCAAGGTGTTTGACCAAATTGCCAGCGAGTTCTATCTGACAAGAGATTTGGTGTTAAAAATCACCGATCACAATCGACTGTTAGATGGCGATCCGGTATTGCAACGATCTGTTCAGTTACGTAATGGGACAATTGTCCCCTTGGGATTTATCCAAGTTTCACTACTCAAGCGTCTACGGCAGTCCCAAAATACTACTGCGACTTCTGGAGTAATTCATTCTCGTTACAGCAAAGGCGAGTTACTGCGAGGAGCATTGTTAACTATTAATGGTATTGCTGCTGGGATGAGAAATACAGGTTGATTGGGAATTGGGAATTGGGCATTGGGAATTGGGCATTGGGCATGGGGCATAATGACCAATGACAAATGACAAATGACCAATGACAAAAAACAGAATTTTAATTTGCACTTTCTTGGCACTGTCATCAGGTTTTTTTGGCGCTTACACCAGTGGGCAAATCACCATGATGCTGCATAGCCAAAAGTGCCAAAACCAACCTTGGGGTTTAAAGGAGATGTGCAACGCTTGGATGACACCAGGGGCAATATGGCAAGGTAGCACAACAGGGCTATGGACAGGCACTATCTTAGGGGCGTTTGTTGGTGATTTAGTGACGCGACAAACTCGTGATTAGCAGTAGGGGCGCAAGGCATTGCGCCCCTACAACATAGTTGGTTCAAATACATGAAAACTTCTGAAACATGAGTTCGGGCAACTTTGGTGTCAGCAAGGCTGGTAAAATCTACCCATAGCGAAGAAGAGAAAATCACCATGCCTACCGAAACTAATCCAGGGAATCAAACTACTACAGGGGCTGATGCGATTGATGAAGCGATCGCACAGGGAATTGATTTTGATGGTTCTCCCATTCCACCTGCCAAGCTAGAACTTTATGGTAAAGTCATGGCGCTAGAAGGCAATAGACAGCGCAGTGGTGTATCTAATACGATGCGATCGCGCATTGTGCGAATTGGCGCAAAACACATTCCCCAAGCAGAACTCGATCAATTACTTGTAGATGCTGGTTTTGCACCTCTAAAAGAAAAAGAAATTGCCTTTTTCTATAGCGGTAAATAATTGTTGATGTTTTACAACAGTTTTCATTTATTTGAACCAAATATGTTTTAGGGGCACAGCATTGCTGTGCCCTCAATACTGTGCGGTTAAGGCAAGAGACGCGATGAATCGCCGTCTCTACAATAATCAGTCTTTCGTTTTGATGACGATTTATCGCGTCTTGGTGAACTCGAATTTTCATCAAAAAACCTTAACCGAACCGTATTTGTGCCCTCAATTCTTTAGCTCACATATCTTAAATTGCCATCGGTATTTTGGCTTCTTGATTCTTTTCCTGATTGGGTTGAAAAGTGTATCTTCAGCAAGATATTGTCAACTTTGCCTTGTGTTTGAATTGGCAGGTGGCTATATGTACTTGAGTAATAGCTGAAAGACTTGGAGAACACATGTCAGGAACTACGTCAAATTCAGAAATGCAATATCGAGTACTCGGTAGTACAGGAGAGAAAGTTTCCGCCATCGGATTGGGTGGTTGGCACATTGCCTTAAAGCATGTTGATGAGCAACTGGCAATCCGTATTGTGAGAACAGCCATCGATCGCGGCATCACTTTTATGGATAACAGTTGGGATTACAACGATGGAGCCAGCGAAATTCGTATGGGAAAAGCGCTGGGCGATCGCTATCGAGATAAAGTGTTTCTGATGACGAAAATCGATGGTCGCTCTAAGAAGGAAGCTGCAAAACAATTAGACGAATCACTCAAACGTCTGCAAGTTGATTGCATCGATCTTGTTCAGCATCATGAAATGATTCGATACGAAGATCCCCATCGAATTTTTGACCCAGAAGGAGCGAATGCTGCTTTAATTGAGGCACGAGAAGCTGGAAAAATCCGATACATTGGCTTCACTGGGCACAAAGATCCCCATATTCATTTACATACACTGGAAGTTGCAGCTGCTAATGGATTTAAATTTGATGCAGTGCAGATGCCGCTGAATGTCATGGATGCCCACTACCGAAGCTTTGCAAAGCTGGTTGTACCAGAACTTGTGAAACAAAATATCGGCGTTTTGGGGATGAAAAGCTTGGCAAATGGTATTCTTTTACGGTCAAATACTGTAACGCCAATTGAGTGTTTACACTATGCTTTGAATCTGCCGACATCGGTTGTGATTACCGGAATTGACAGTATGGAGATTCTAGAGCAAGCTTTTGAAGCAGTGCGGACTTTCCAGCCAATGAATGACGAGCAAGTGCGATCGCTCTTAGCAAAAACGGCAGAAGCAGCATCACGCGGCGAGTTTGAGCCGTTCAAAACCTCATCAATTTTTGACAGCACTGCCCAAAATCCAGATTTGCTAGGAGAGGAACCAGAGCGCATTCAGCAATTGATGTCAGCATGATGCTTTCTTAGTGTTGTCTGGGGAGGAAGTTCACGCATCGACTATGCTAAGTAGATAAACAAAATTAATTACACAATGTCATTGCGAACGCTTCGCTCGCAATGACTGTAATGCTGTAAACTCCTTAGATTGTAATTGCGATCGCCACGCTATTGAATGTAACCTCCTGCAATGCCATTGTTGTGGCGGACAATGCGATTGTTTCAACTTGCAATGCCATTGTTGTGGCGAACAATGCGATTGTTTCAACTTGCAATGCCATTGTTGTGGCTGACAATGCCATTGTTTCGACTTGCAAAAATTAACTCACGCTTTTTTAACCTTGTTCAATCTAAAAAACTCACTTTACTGCTAGAATCTTTGTTTTAATGGGCACATTAAATCTATACCATATACCAGTATGCCTATATGCCCGCCCAAGATAAAACCCGCCGTCTCCCTTCTCAGTCAATTAGTCAAGATATAAACTCATTGCACGGTTTGCAAACCATCAGCACATACAACACAAGCCGTACTGATGCCTCTGTAGAAAAATTACAGCAAACTTATCAGACTATGTTGGCGCAGCAACAATCCGAAACCGAGAAACTAACTTTATACCGTTCTGCTGCCGATGCTGCGCGATTAGCAGAATGGGAATTTCATAATGCTGTATTAGCCATGAAAGAAGTAATTCGTGGGCAATATGGCTCAGATAGCGATCAAGCTCAAGCAGTTGGACTGAAGAAAAAATCAGAACGCAAACGCCCCAATCGTAAAAAGTTAGTTGCCATCCCAAGTTAATTAACTGAAGGGCGATCGCTAACTTTCCTGTGAGTGCGTTAGCGTAGCTCATCGTAAGTATCGCCCATATAGAAAAGCTGTAAACTGTTGAATTCGATCTTTAATTACCAGGAAATAATCTTTACTCAAAATTCAATCTATCAAAATAGTGAATTCCTTTCATAACTATTGATGCGAGAACTTCTATCTAGGGATCGATATGACTCATAAGCTAAATGAAGTAGAAATAGTATACTAAATCACATGAGATTGTATTGTATGAAATCCAATTATGTTGCAAAACAGCTTTCCACCGTAAAACGCTGGATGGCCACAGCGCTGTTTTGTATGTTAGCGATCGCTTTCGTTTGGCAAGGTGCATTTTTATCGAACACCTCAGCAATGGCTGATCCCACAGCTACCTTGATTGCATCATCAGACGCAGGCGATCGCGCTCAAGATAAAGCCAGTAGAGATGCTGGACGAACCAAAAATTTCATTGATGATACGGCAGATAAAGTTAAAGACGCTGCCAAGAGCAATGCCAACAAAGTTGACCAATCAACAGAGAATGGTAGTTTTGCTGAACGCAAAGCCAAGAAAGATGCAGCTACAATTCAGAAAAGAGCAAATGAAGATGCATCTCGGACTAAAGAAGCAGTAGATAAAACAAAAAATGCTGTTGAACGTACTGTTGATAACATCAAGGATGCTTTTAGTAAATAGAGAATAGACATAGCAATCCTATTGGATTTGTGAAAATCCAAAGCTTGAGATTTCCGTCTTCTTAAAGAAGTCGGAAATCTTGTCGTTTACGAATAATTTCGGAAATTCTAAGTTTACGTCAATATTATTACAGCAATTTATAGGTAGCTAAACCATTCTGGTACGGTAGCACAGCTAGCTCTGCGCCCCTATAGGTAATTTTAGTTAAAACCTCGTTTCTAGCCGGAAACTCTTAACGAGATATAGAAATATTTGCTAAATCAATGAAATTAGCAAGAAGAATCAAGTAGCTTTAGATACACGTTTGTCATACCTATATGAACAAGCGATCGCTGCTAAAATTAGCTGTTCTTACCGAAGACGATAAGAAATTATTGTTAAATATTTACCAGCAATTATGCTAGATATATAGTTAGAAATAAAATTTTTGACTTTCTTTCGTACTAACTTAACAAAGCAAAACTGAGTAATCTGATTAGGGTATTTCCGCAAAATACATCTAAAAAATTCGTTTTTCTATACGGATTAAAGAAAATTATTAAGTAGCATTACTCATGTAAAAATGTGCTATAACTTTAACTGATTGCAACCTTATTTGACGAATTGTTAATGGTTAACAAACTTTTCGCCATTATCAATTACGAAATTATACTTTCCGCTACAACTTAGTAACAATGTAAGACTTTGATTCTGTGAACAACCCGACCGTGGGAAAATCAAAATACCGAAACTCGAAGTTAGAGAGGAAAACCTTATAATATGCATCTGAGCGAAATCACCCATCCTAATCAGTTGCACGGTTTATCTGTTCGCCAACTGCAACAGATTGCCCGTCAGATTCGAGATAAGCATCTTCAAACAGTAGCAGTTAATGGTGGACACTTGGGGCCAGGGTTGGGTGTTGTCGAATTAACACTAGGACTTTACCAAACACTGGACTTAGATCGGGATAAAGTGATTTGGGATGTAGGACACCAGGCTTATCCCCACAAACTGCTTACAGGACGTTACGATCACTTCCACACCCTCAGACAAAAGGACGGGGTTGCAGGTTATCTCAAACGGGGTGAAAACAAGTTTGACCACTTTGGGGCTGGACACGCTTCTACAAGTATTTCAGCAGCATTGGGCATGGCTTTAGCGCGAGACTTGAAAGGGGAAAAATTTAAAGCCGTTGCTGTGATTGGCGATGGGGCACTCACTGGCGGTATGGCTTTAGAAGCCATCAACCATGCCGGACACATGCCGAAAACTAACCTGTTGGTTGTTCTCAACGACAACGACATGTCCATATCTCGCAACGTCGGCGCGATTCCTCGCTATCTCAACAAAATGCGCCTCAGCCAACCCGTGCAATTTATTAAAGATAATCTTGAAGAACAATTTAAGCAAATTCCCTTCGTGGGTGAATCCCTGTCACCCGAACTCGGACGCATTAAAGAAGGTATGAAGCGCTTGGCTGTTCCGAAGGTAGGTGCAGTTTTTGAAGAACTCGGCTTTACCTACATTGGGCCAGTGGATGGGCATAATCTCGAAGAATTGATTGCCACCTTCCAACAAGCACATCAGATACCAGGCCCAGTTTTGGTACATGTGGCGACAATCAAGGGCAAAGGTTATGAAATTGCCGAACTAGATCAAGTTGGCTACCACGCCCAAAGCCCCTTTAACGTAGCAACTGGCAAAGCGATTCCTTCTAATAAACCCAAACCCCCAGCTTATGCCAAAGTCTTTTCTCACACTTTGGTAAAACTTGCCGAACAAAACCCGAAAATCGTCGGCATTACTGCGGCGATGGCAACGGGGACAGGTTTAGATAAACTTCAGGCAAAACTGCCGAATCAGTATATAGATGTAGGCATTGCGGAACAACACGCAATCACTCTAGCAGCAGGACTTGCAACCGAAGGTATGCGCCCCGTTGCGGCTATTTATTCCACCTTCCTGCAACGTGCCTACGACCAGATAATTCATGATGTCTGCATCCAAAACCTGCCAGTATTCTTCTGCTTAGATCGGGCCGGAATCGTGGGATCTGATGGCCCCACCCACCAAGGTATGTATGATATTGCCTATCTGCGTTGTATTCCCAACATCGTAATCATGGCACCCAAAGACGAAGCCGAACTGCAAAGCATGGTAGTAACTGGCGTTGAGCATACCAGTGGCCCGATTGCGATGCGCTACCCTCGTGGCAATGGCTACGGCGTTCCCTTGATGGAAGAAGGTTGGGAACCTTTGGAAATCGGCAAAGGCGAGATTCTGCGTACAGGCGATGATGTGTTAATCGTTGCTTATGGCACAATGGTCTATCCGGGGATGCAAGCGTCTGAAATTCTCAGCGAACACGGCATTGAAGCAACTGTAATTAATGCCCGTTTCGTTAAGCCTTTGGATACCGAGTTGATTTTACCTTTAGCGAAGAAAATCGGCCGTGTTGTCACCTTAGAAGAAGGCTGTGTGATGGGTGGCTTTGGTTCTGCGATCGCAGAAGCTTTACTAGATTCAGATATTATCGTTCCTGTCAAGCGATTTGGTGTACCAGATGTGTTAGTAGATCACGCTGAACCCAATGAATCAAAGGCAGAACTAGGTTTAACTAGCCATCAAATAGCAGAGAGAGTGTTGCAAGCTTTCTTTAAGCAGCAAGTATCGGCTGTCGTCTAGTTAATTTAAGTCAGAATAGTTTGATAAAAATAACCCCAAAATTTGGGGTTATTTTTATGAAGATACTGGAAACCCCTCTGAAATCTATAGCAGTTTACACAGTTGGTTCATGGTATTTGACTCCTCGTTTTTGATGACGGTCATTAGCAACAATAGGATAAACAATGCTGCGTAACCGATTAATCGCACCGACAGGACGATGCACTGCTAGACCATTTCCAGGAGAAAAACTGAGATTTTCCCCAAAGTCATTTTCTTTGGCAGAATTAACTTTCTGATGCTTAACTGTTAGACGACCAACTGTAATAAAGGGTGATTCCTCTTCATTCCAAACAATAGTAGTATCATCAATAGACATTTCTGGGCTAGTTTGAAATTGAATTTGAAAGTCCCAACTATATTCAGCATCAGGCTTTGCTAAAGCTTGAATAATATCCTCTCGATAGTAGTTGTCCTCTGAACCTGCGGCTTTGGCACGCTGAAGCTCACTTTCTGGTCTAGATTCGAGAGGAAGTTGTTGATGAGGTGGTTGACTGGAAACTGGAGTAAATGCATATTTAATTACAACCGGATATTCCACAGGAACTCGACCTGGTTTATAGGGATCAAAATCAGATTTGAGTCCCAAAGAATATGCTGAAGCACTCCAATAGCGTTCTGTGAGTAAACTCTTGGGAAACCGTTTGAAACTAGTTTGTAAAAGAGTGGATTCGTAGGGATGTAACTTTAGCCAAAAAAGCACCAATAGCTTAAAAAGCGGAAACAGCCCTGCTCGATAAACCGCCACAAAAAAGCTATGGAAGTCTTTGATGGTTCTAACAAAAAAGAATTCGGTATTGTGGACAATAATATCTTGGGTTTTTAACTCGTGACTTTGCGGTAGTCTTTCTCCTTCTACCCCTATCACCTTTACGGACATGGAGCGCGTATCCCCTTCATAATCATTCTTTACTGAAAACGCTCCATTTGCAAATCGTAGCCAAACCGGATATTGTTTGGGATTTGCAAATAAACCTTGTTTTAGGGAAATGGCTAGAAGTTGAGCTTCAGTTAATGAGGTGCGTTTGCTCAATTCCTGTTTAATTGCTGCTTCATCAAAGTCAAAGATTTCTAGACTTCCTTGTACAGCAGCGTTGGTTTTAGAGTGGGTATCTCTCTTTGCAGTTTTTTTCTTCTCACCTCCGTAAAGATTTTCCATATTCTTTTTGACTAGCTCACTCATGAGAGCGCAATATTTGGCTTCGTCTTTTTCTGGGTATTCGGTAAATAGTTTCATTTTTTTAAACTTAGAATTAGTTAATCAATTGAGTTTATTACAAGGTGTATAGGCGCATCCCGCCGTAAGCATCGCTTGCAGTTCTTTTCTATTCAGTTTCGAGAATTATGTTGAAATTGCGAAAGTTTTGGTGACAAAGTGATAAGGGTATTATTAAGAGCGATCGCTCCACCATACAAGACGCTACGCATAGCTTGCTTAATAGTAAGTATCTAGGCATAAATAAATTTAAAGTTTGTAGTAAGGACTTTAGTCCTGATAATCCTTGCTCTGAGCGATAAATCGCTCACTACAAACTAGGAGTTTATTTTATATTTAATTATGTCTACCTACTTAGGGGTAAAGCGATCGCACTCAAAGCCAATGTTTATTGAAGGTCAAAAGTAACTTTGTACTTTCTGTCTGAGCGAGGGACGTTGCGATTAACTAAATCTGAAACTGTGTTGGTATTTTGAATTATTTCCCAACCCACAGGAGAAAAAGTCTTTTCATTGAAGATATTGGGTGATAGTAAAGGATTAGTTAGCGCTTGAGAAAAGGCATCAATCCCAATTAAGCGTGCTACTAGGGAAGGAATAGTTGAATTTTTCCGCCCATCCTCGGCGTAAAGCCCCACAAAGAATTCAATATTATCAACATGACCATATAATTCTTTGAGTTTCTCTTGAACAAATTCATCGCCGCTAATTTGCTCAAATCTCGTCACTCTGGGGAAACCACACAATTGGCGATAATCGTTGTAGCTTGCTAATTGCAGTTGCCGTCCTAGTTTAATCGCGGGTAACTCGGTTAACTCAACCAATATATCAGGCGTGTTGAATAAACCAATTTTTGTACCTGCTTGAGAACAAGTTTCTTCCATCAATGCGCCCAAACCTTGATCGATGAACATCTTGTTGTTCCAGAGAGATGCAGCAATATGGGTCGGTTTCCCGTTATATTTAAAAGTTTCTGGAATCGCGCTATGCCAGCGATAAACAAAGTCAAACTCAATTGCCATGTAATTAGGACGATGCCAACTTTCCTTAGTAAAAGCTTCAGGATCAGCAAACAACTTAAAGTGATAAGGAGTTATGTGGTTAATGTACTCCTCCATAATGATTTTGAGAATAATCGCCATGAGAATATTTCTCGCGGTTTGGAAGAGGCGTTCATCATCCCAATCTGGATAATTGCTTGCTAATTCATCGCAAAGACGATTATGCTCACGGAAACATAGAGTATTGAGCATGACATAGCCAATTTGCACATTTGCTCGTTCTACTCCCATCGCAAACAGATATTGTTTTTTTTCTACGGGCTGCCTTTTTTCATCATTGACAGGTTCATAAAGACCCTCAAATTGAGCGTCAACTTTACCCTGCGCTGGATCGGCATAATAAAACAAGGGATATTCTTCTTCTACACCATCTTGGCGCTTAAGTTTTTGAGATTTTAGTTTACCTCCTTCAAAGCTTCTTAAAAGGTGTGTTTGTTTTCTGGTTAAACCATAAACATTACACAAATCAATCTCATGGTTGGAAGTATTTTTTAATTTATTATAGTGATCGAGGCGAAGAAAACTATCAGTAAACCACTGCACCCAATAGGGAAACAGCATAGTTGATTTGGTAGAATAAATGGTTTTACCATCTCTTTTACGAAATAAGATAGCTAGGTCTTCTACTTTTGGTAAGTTGCCCTCAGCGTTTAACTTGGGATCGGGTGGTAAATGTCGTCCTGTATAAGTGCGATCGTTGAGTGATTCCCAGGAAGTATAAGTATCAGTTTTCTTAGGAATTTTAGTATCAGGAATATACTCATCTAGAGTCATCATACTGTAGGCATTAGGACGAGTCGGAATTTTATAGATGAGACTATTGAGTAGAGTTTTGTTAACTTTACGCTTTATAGATTCGTTACTTTGTAGAAGTTTCCAAATCGGTTTAAAGTTTGTTAAAACTAATGTTTGAATTTTGTTACCTAACCCGTCTTTAGATGTATCTCTTTTTCCAGCCATAATTGTTTTTACTTTTTTTCAGTTTTGGATTCAATACACTCGGATTTTCTCTGCTTCGATTAGCCAAATTCATTCAACTTATTTCAGTTTGGAAATAATCTTTTGTAGATTTTTTGGTCGATAGTCTTTGCGACTTTTCAAACGGTAGATCGCACTTTCATGAAGGTCTTCAATGACATCGCTGACCTCACGAAACTTAATTCCTGCTAATTTAAAGAATCCAGCATCGTTCTTAAAGTCACATTTATAATTAGGGTTGATGCCTGTCGGAATCACATTTGGATCTAAGTCAAGCCCTAATTCGAGTACACTGATGGAATCAATCATCCACTGTAAGGCAGCATCTGATAACCCACTGTGTTCTTCGGTTCCACCACCAACGCAACCGTGTACGCCTGGAAACCACTTTTGAATCACCCGCTGGTTTTCAGCATCAGGATGCTTTTGCATGGGAGTGACATCAAAGATTTCACGGATTTCGTCAATCGCCATTGCGTGCAATGCATTCTGAACACATTTGTTTAAAGTAGTGTCATGGAATCTGTAGCGCATATTAAGCTGTTTGCTTAACCTACTAAAGGCTGGTATCCCAGGAATACCAAGGGCACCAACGGTGTCAAAACAACCGAGTAAGGTGATCGGGACGCGATCGCCATAAGCTTGACGGTATTCTACTGCTGTCTTATCCTTGGGTTTAATACCCCGGTTACGGTAAAGCTCGTAGGCTTCATGTGCTTTAGTAATATGGGGGCGATCTAGAAGACCAGAGCAATAGATCATGCCGGCTAAACTTCTAACTGTGTAAGCACCGCGACTGAAGCCGAACAAATAGATTTCGTCACCAGAAACATAGTTGAGACTAAGAAATCGGTAGCAATCTTCTATATTTCTATCGATTCCTAGTCCGGTAGCTCCGCCTAAAACCTTTTGACCCTCGGTTCCAATGCCCTCGTCATAAAAGACGATTTGTGTAACCCCATCACTGGCAATCGATTTCACAGATTGAGCTAGCTTTACCACATTGCTTGGATAACGACTGGTTAACTGTTGCCAAGTTCCATCACAGCAAATAACAAGACGTTTCATAGTTCTATTTCAAAGGCTTTGAATAATTAGTTAAACTTTTATCAAAGTGTAAATTCGCCATTTAGTTAGGACAAAAGCATTTTATATATCAACTCAGAAACGCTGATATTTTATAAATGCTTTAGCGAAATATCCTCTCACTTTTCTAGTGAGAATGCAAGGACAGTTAAGACAGTTAAGCAGGAAATTAAATAAATAAATATTAAGTAATCACCCGCGCCGCAAAATTATCAATAGCTAAAAATAATTAATTGAATTTTGTTTTTTAAAATGAAATCATCTAAGTGCATTAAAGTAAAAAATATTGACCCTTTACTAACGACATTTTTCTATGACACCTTCCACAAACCAGGTTTATCCCGTTATTTGGCACAATGACTCAGTGTCACTAATTGACCAAACTCGCTTACCCAACGAATATACATTTGTGGAAATTCACCGCAGTGAAGATATGGCGCGGGCGATTAAAACTATGATTGTGCGAGGTGCGCCAGCAATTGGAGTGGCTGCGGCTTATGGAATGTATCTTGGTGCAAAGGAAATTACAACAAGCGATCGCACCGAATTTTTGCAACACTTGGATAAAGTAGCCCAGTTGTTGCGTTCTACTCGTCCGACGGCAGTAAATTTATTTTGGGCAATTAGCCGGATGCTAAAAGCTGCCTACGAAACGCTGGGAACGGTAGAAGAGATTAAGCAAACCCTTTTCCAAACAGCCCAAGCAATTAACGCTGAAGATTTGCAAACCTGTCAAGCGATCGGTGATCATGGTTTGGCAGTTTTGCCCAATACTCCAGAAAAGCTGACTTTGCTTACTCACTGCAACGCTGGGGCGCTAGCTACTGCTGGATATGGCACTGCTTTAGGTGTGGTGCGTTCTGCTTGGAGGGAAGGACGTTTAGAACGTTTATTTGCCGATGAAACCCGTCCTCGCTTACAAGGCGCAAAACTCACCACTTGGGAATGTGTGCAAGAAGGTATTCCAGTTACATTAATTACTGATAATATGGCAGCCCATTGCATGAAACAGGGTTTGATTCATGCTGTAGTTGTGGGTGCCGATCGCATTGCTGCTAATGGCGACACTGCTAATAAAATTGGTACGTATAGTGTGGCGATCGCAGCTAAAGCTCATAATATCCCTTTCTTTGTCGCTGCACCCCTTTCCACCGTTGATTTTGAATTAGCCGATGGCAGCCAAATTCCCATTGAAGAACGCGAACCAACAGAAATTTATCAAGTTGGCGATACTATTCTCACACCTGAAGGTGTAGATTTTTACAACCCAGCTTTTGATGTGACTCCGGCTGAGTTAATTACAGCCATCATTACAGAGAATGGAGCGATCGCACCTGATAAATTAGCAAAATCACAGTTAAAGCAATTAACGATTGGGTTAAATCCGAATTAATGGAGAACTTGCGCCAAGTTCTCGATCACTCTAAATCCGAATAAGGGAAACTTTATAGGGGATTGCCCCAAAAAAATCTCCGACTTTTTAGAAAAGCCGGGGATTTTGTTTTTTTACTAGTTTTAAATCTGACGCAATACGGTTTGGTTAAGGCAAGAGACGCGATAAATCGCCGTCTCTACAAAGGACTGATTCTTGTAAAGACGGCGATTTATCGCGTCTTTGCGATCTAGGGCATGTCATCAAAAAACCTTATCCAAACCGTATTAAAATCTGACGGTTCAAAATTTATCAGCAATTTTTTCAATAATTTTATCTAAACTTCATATTTTGACTAAATTCAATAAGCAAAATCCGCAATTACTTTCTCAAAAGAAGCTTTTGCTTTCTCAAACCCCAGTTTGCTTTCTCATTTTGGTGTTTTCCGCAAGCAAAAGCTGCTTTGACTTATTCAAACCCCAGTTTGCTTTCTCATTTTGGTGTTTTCCGCAAGCAAAAGAAGCTTTGACTTACTCAAACCCCAGTTTGCCTTCTCATTTCGGTGTTTTCCGCAAGTAAAATAAGCTTTTGCTTTCTCAAAATGCCATTTGACTTACTCAAACCCCAGTTCGCTTTCTGATTTTGGTGTTTTTGCAAATAAAATGCTATTTCGCTAGTTTAAAATGGTTGATTTTAGAACCAGCCCTTTCAAGGTGACTCGTAAAATCTCTATTTTTCTCTCTGCGCTCTCTGTGCCTCTGCGGTTTAAAAGTAATTTATTTAACCACAGAGACGCAGAGAACACAGAGTTAAGAGATTAAAGAGGAATTTTTTGAGCAAAATTTTTACTCACCTTGAAAGGGCTAGTTCTAGATTTATCAGAGGATGTCTGAGAAGTATTAAATATTTGTTGATCCCCCCTAACCCCTCTAAAAAAAGCGTGTATACACAAGTCAAATTACCCCCCTTAATCCCCCCTTGTAAAGGGGGGAAACAAGAAATCCAGTTCCCTCCCCAATACATACGGGGAGGGTTAGGGTGGGGTAATTCGAATTGTGACTAATTAACCCTAATAGAATTAACCAAAATGTTGAATAATTGCGTCGGCAAATTCAGAACATTTTAAGGGTTCAACTGGCGGTTCTAGCAACCTGGCTAAATCGTAGGTGACTTGACTATTTGCGATCGCATCGCTTAAACCTTTCTTAATTAGGTCTGCGGCTTCTTGCCAGCCCATAAATTCCAGCATCATCACACCAGACAAAATCACTGAACCAGGATTAATCCGATCTAAGCCGGCGTGTTTGGGTGCAGTGCCGTGGGTAGCTTCAAATATGGCACTAGAATCGCCAATATTTGCCCCTGGTCCCATTCCCAATCCCCCAACAATGGCGGCGGCGGCATCAGACAAATAATCGCCGTTTAAGTTCATTGTCGCCAAAATCGAATACTCATCCGGTCTGGTTTGGATTTGTTGAAAAATACTGTCAGCAATCCGGTCGTTCACCAAAACTTTCTCTTTCCATTTGCCATCGCCGTGGGTTGCCCAAATTGTGTTAAGAACAGTTTCAACTTCCTTGACAACTTGCGCTTTTTTGTCTGGGGTAAGATTATCAAACCCAGGCTCAATCTGGCGGGCGTTTTCTTCCAAGGAAATATTCGGATTTTTTTCCTTGTTACTCAAAATCCAAGATTCCTGTTCAGTGACAGTTTCTTGGCGAAATTCACTGGTTGCTAGTTCATAACCCCAATCGCGGAAAGCCCCTTCGGTGTACTTCATGATGTTGCCCTTATGCACCAAAGTCACTTGTTGCTTGTTTTTGGGCAATAGCAAGGCGTGTTTGATGGCACGTCTAACTAGGCGCTGGGAACCAGTTTTGCTGATGGGTTTGATGCCAATACCAGAATCAAGAGGAATGCGTTTTTTCCCATGTTCTGGGGTGGCGGGGATTAATTCTTCATTGAGAATTTTAATTAAGCGATCGCCGATTTCGCTACCTTGTCGCCACTCAATGCCTAAATAAATATCTTCTGTATTTTCCCGATAAACAATTACATCCAGCTTTTCGGGATTTTTGTGGGGTGAGGGCGTACCTGCATAGTAACGGCAAGGACGCACGCAAGCATACAAGTCAAAAATTTGCCGTAATGCCACATTTAAAGAACGAATTCCTCCCCCAATGGGAGTAGTCAAAGGCCCTTTAATAGCTACACCATATTCTTCAATTGCTGTGAGAGTGTCTTGAGGTAAATACTGGTAAGTTCCGTATAAATCACAAGCTTCATCACCAGCGTAAACCTTGAACCAGCTAATTTGACGCTGACCCTTGTATGCTTTGGCTACCGCAGCATCGAGAACTTTTTGGGTAGCAGGCCAAATGTCTATACCTGTGCCGTCGCCACGAATAAAGGGGATAATTGGATTGTCCGGTACGATTGGTTCACCATTTTTGAAGGTGATTTTGGCTCCGGCTGCGGGGGGGGTAATCTTTTCGTACATCGTTCACACACTCCTAATCGATACGCTGCTATTCAAAAAATCTTTATGTGGCAGGCTTGTATATTTTGCTATGTCTTTTGTTCACCAAGCCATAAGGCACAGATTTTCCCCCTATTCCCCTTGTACATTATTTGGGGATTAAGTGTGGGATTTCAGTGAAGCGATCGCAATTTTGTACGATCAAAAATAGTAAACTACTTTTCGCTATCAATGCTTCACTTTAGAGAATGCCCGATAGCTTACCACTCTTTCACTGACCGTTAACACAAGAATGGCATGACAGACCCAATGATTTTATCAGGCCCTGCAAATGACATCGACTCCCTCCGACAACCGTTAATCGCTGGGTCTGAAAAAGTCCAACAACAGATAATCCCACAGTTAGCTGAGTTGGGTAATGAGGGATTAGACGTGTTGATGGAATTTTTACTGAAACGACGTGAAAACCCAGCGACTTGGGTTGATGGCAAAGCTTACCAAGTCCTATACAACTCTGACGCACCTCAAGTCAAAGAATTTCTGCGCTCCTCTTTTCCTGAAGGAATTGTACCTCTAAAATCAGAGTGCGGGATTAACTACAATTCTTTGCAACAGCTATTGGCTGTTCAAGACTTTCAAGCAGCCGATCGCGTCACAATTGAAAAAATGTGCGAACTATCAGGGCCAACGGCTGTACAACGAAAATGGTTGTACTTTACTGAGGTAGAAAATACCTCGGCTGTTGACTTGCAAACCATCAACAACCTCTGGTTAGTCCACTCGGAAGGTAAATTTGGTTTTTCAGTGCAGCGAGAAATCTGGCTAAGTTTGGGTAAAAACTGGGAGAATTTCTGGCCGAAAATTGGCTGGAAAGCAGGTAACACCTGGACGCGATACCCTAACGAGTTTACCTGGGATTTGAGTGCGCCTAAAGGTCACTTACCTCTTTCTAATCAACTTCGGGGAGTACGAGTTTTTGCTTCTTTACTTTCTCACCCAGCTTGGTCGAAGAATCCAGAAAAATGATTTTGAGCCTACGGACAAACAGATTATAATTAATCCCACCAACCGAGAATTCTACGTCATCATTGAACGGGATGAAGATGGCTACTATGTCGGAGAAGTTCCTCAGCTACAAGCCTGTTACAGTCAGGGAGAAACAATTGATGAGTTGATAGCTAATATGAAACAAGTAATTGAACTCTGTTTAGAGGATGTCTGAGGAGTCAGAAATGTCATGCTGTAGTCTGCGATCGGAGTATGACTTAAAGAACCTAAAGGTGAGAAAGTTCGGACTTGAACGAAATAGCTTTGGTAAGACAACAATTTTTTTAGAACCTGATGTTGCAGAGGTTTTTTCTAATACCGATGCCGTGAATGAGGCTCTAATATTTCTGATTAGAGTTGTGCAGGACAACCAAGTTTCTGCACTTACAAAGCAGCCTCACAGTTCCTCTAAAGGGGCTGATAAAATCCCCTAGTGCTGAATTGGAGGTTACTTAACCGCAGATCCCAAACTGAAAATATCAAATCAGATAATGGCAAACGTTCGTCTAGAAGATATTAAGCGTAGGTTTAATAATGTCACCGCTATTGAGGATATTACTTTTGAAATTCCTGATGGCGAATTTTGGGTTTTAGTCGGGCCATCGGGTTGTGGTAAGTCTACAATTTTGCGAACGATCGCTGGTTTAGAAACCGCTACATCTGGCAAACTCTTTATTGGCGATCGCTTGGTGAATAATATCCCAGCCAGACAACGAGATGTGGCGATGGTATTCCAAAACTACGCTCTCTATCCTCACATGAGTGTGGCGCAAAACATCGGCTTTGGCTTGGAAATGCGGAAGGTTGACCGAAAAATCATTCAAGAACGGGTGATGAATGTGGCGCGATCGCTTTCTCTGGATCATCTGCTAGATCGTAAGCCCAAACAACTTTCTGGGGGACAGCAGCAACGAGTAGCATTAGGAAGAGCGATCGCTCGTGAACCCCAAGTGTTTTTACTTGATGAACCTTTATCTAATTTAGATGCCCAACTGCGCGATGATACCAGGGCAGAATTGAAACAGTTACATCAAGAATTAGGCATTACAACTATTTATGTCACCCACGATCAAGTTGAAGCGATGACTTTGGCTGATAAAATTGTCGTATTAAATCGCGGGCGGATTCAACAAATCGGCGATCCCCAAACTATTTATGCAAGTCCTGCTAATCAGATGGTGGCAACTTTTTTAGGCAGTCCACCAATGAATATTTTGCCTGCAATTTATCAAAATAATAGTTTTGATGTGAGTGGGCAGTTATTAGCAATTCCAGCAGACGTGAAAGAAAAATTACAGTTACGTCAAGGACACAGTTATGATTTGGGGATTCGTCCAGAGCATATAAACATAAACACTGACTCAGAACAGGCTGAACGCCCCGCTACCGATAACAGCACTCAAAACTCAGAATTATTATTAGTTGAAGTGAAAGTTGTAGAACCTTTGGGAAGAGAAACTTTGATTCGCGCTGGTTTACCTGGTTCGGCGGTGATGTTGAATATTCAGGTAGGCGGTGATGTGCGTCTTCGTCCAGGCGATAGGCTTTCTCTACAACTCGATTTAAATCAATTGTTTGTGTTTGATCCCAAAACTGGGGACAGAATATTATAAGCGCTTCGGAGTGTAAAATATAATTGTTTTGTGTGCGATCGCTGTGATGGGGTGTAGGGGCAATCGCTGTAATTGGTGGCAAGGGATAGGTTAGCGATCGCATCTAGAATCATCACCACACCGCCGTTAATCCAATTTTTGACCGTAATGACCTTGCCCTTGCGTCGTGCGATCGTGGTCATTTGTTAACCCAATAGCGAAAATTTGCTGTATCTCTTGCTGAGTAAGAATCTTGGCGCGTCCATGCCGATTTACTTTCACCTTTGGCCGCTACACCCCGTTAACTCTTAATTTTCAGGTTACAGCAGTTTGAACTGTTTATATTCATAATCAGGATGAAATAATGATTCAATCACTACAAAAACTATTTACATTTGATGAATATTTAGAGTTTTTAGAAACACAACCGGAAAACATTCGTTATGAATTACACGATGGAGATATTATTCAAATGCCGCCACCATCAGGCAAACACGAGCAAATAGTAGCATTTTTAACAATGATGTTAGGGTATGAGTGTCTTCGTCTTAAACTCTATTACGGTATACCTAAAACCGCAACGGTGAAGCCAGAAAATAAAATGTCAGGGTACTATCCTGATGTTTTATTAATGAATTTTTCTAACTTGGGTAATGAACCATTATGGGAGAAACAATCTATTCTTAGTAAACCAGATTCAATTCCATTAGTGATTGAAGTGGTCAGTACTAACTGGAGAGATGATTATCATAAAAAGTTGGCTGACTATGAAGAAATGGGTATTCAAGAATATTGGATTGTGGATTATGCTGCTTTGGGTAGCAAAGAATTGATAGGCGACCCCAAACAGCCAACAATCACAATTTACTCTTTAAGTGATGAGGGTGAATATCGTGGGAAACAGTTTAGAGGAGACGATCGTATAGAGTCTCCAACATTTCCAGATTTAAATCTAACTGTTGAACAAATTTTTTCAGTGCGTTATTGATGAATTAGACCGTAATCGCCGCAAGTCTGTAGAACCCTGTGATCCACAGACTACAACGATTTGACCAATGCTACTCACGGGCGCTAACCTGATTTCGGGAACCCTTTAATCACTTGGTGATGAGTAAGGCGATCGCCAATCTCAAGACAGTTGCTGCTCCATGTCTTCATTCTTCCCTAAAGTTGCAGGTGTTCTTGTATTCTTTTATAGGAAAAAGTGCATAACTAAGGCAAGGCGTGATTCTTACTGGGTAAAGCATACAGCGTTTTTTAAAATACCAAAATTCGGCACAAAACTGACGTAACAGCTAATGAAGGATAAAGTAGTCCAATAATACTGGTGTGCAAGGGTTATAGGCATTTTCACTGTACCTGACAAGTAATCAAGCGAGTGCTACTTGCCAGAACAAGTAAAATACCCTACTTGCTCTAACGCTTTTTTCATAGGCACAGAAAAAGGTGCTTGCACACGAAAATCTCCATACAGTGCTTGCCAGCGTTCCCAGTTTCGTTTGACAAACCCACGCCGTAAAAATGGATGTATCCAAATTACGCTCATACTCCATACCGATTCAATGTCACACCATGAACTCCACCCGACAATTAGATATTTCTCTGAGAGAATAGGGTTTGCAATGTAAACCTCAACTAGCCATTCGCGATCATGCCCCTCATGACCACCTGTTATGCCACAGATGTTAGATTCAAGGGCATGATTTGTTCTCGGCTCGATAAAGTGTTCTGAAAGCCTGATACAAATGATCCTCAAAATCTGTAATCATGTATTTCTTGCGGTAATCTCGTTTTGGCGCAATCATCCCAACATCAATATATGTAGAAAACTCGCTCAAGCCAACGCTTGACTTTTTTGAATCAATTTCGTGAGATGAACAATAGCGCCGATAGTTACCTAAAAAATTTTCTTCCTGCTTTAAATTAAGATTAATTTCAGGGATTAAATAAGGGTTGTTGATAATGGACACTTTGATTTTTATTAATTGAGGTATTGTAACCATGATTGAGAATATATATGTTATTGCTGACTAATTATTATTATCAAAATAGGTGGACACTGCCACCCATAAAACTACAATTTTGTTAGCTCATCAAGCTCTGCGATCGCACTTTGGTATTTCTTCCTCGCGCGGGGCGTTGCGTCCCATAAATATTGAATAATCTGCTCTTAGCTTTTCTCAAAATCCTCGCGGCTGAGTCTTCGCTGATGTGTCCATCACTGCGACCGGGAAACAGATAACTGTTATCTTTCCGATAATTCCCTGAACACCCCGTAGTGTCTCTTGTGGCGACGGGGTTTATTTTTGGTGGTTGGGTGCGAACCTATGATTAGTTGTAAAAAGATAGTTTAAGTAAAAATACACAATGTTTTGAATGTTAGTACTTAATATTACAAGTTTTGTAAATAGTTTCTTAAACTGCCAGAAATAATCGCCAATTCCCAATTTTTTGTAGCCAAAATCTAAGAAAATAAAAACTGCAATAGAGACATAATTGATTCGCTGCAAAAACTTCTATGACTATTAATCGACGCCATTTCTTGTTTTTACTCACAGCAGGTGCGGGTGCTTTTGCATTAGATGCTTGTGCATTGGCAGAGAAATCTCCTAATGGAAATACTGTAACTCCCAACGCAACAGCAAATACAACACCCAATATAACAGCAAATACAACAGGTGCTATCCAACTACCACCTTTACCTTATGCCTACGAAGCACTGGAACCACACATTGATGCCAAAACGATGCAATTTCACCACGATAAACACCACGCAACTTATGTGAAAAACCTGAATGCAGCGTTAGAAAAACACCCAGAACTAAAAGGTAAAACTGTTGAAGAACTATTGCAAAAACTTGACAATGTGCCACAAGATATTCGTAGAACAGTACGCAATAATGGCGGTGGTCATGTCAACCACTCAATGTTCTGGCAAATTATGAAGCCGAAAGGTGGTGGAGAACCAACAGGAAATATAGCCTCCGCAATTAATCAAAGTTTTGGCTCTTTTGCAGCTTTCAAAAAACAGTTTAACGAAGCTGGCGCTGGTCGTTTTGGTAGTGGCTGGGTTTGGCTAGTACGTAACAAAGGTGGCAAGTTAGAAGTGACAACTACAGCTAATCAAGATACTCCCTTAAGTGCAGGTAAATATCCCATCCTGGGTAATGACGTATGGGAACACGCATATTATCTCAACTACCAAAACCGCCGCGCTGATTATTTAGATGCTTGGTGGAACGTGGTTAATTGGGATGAGATTAACAAGCGGTTTGCAACAGCAAGTAAATTTGCCTGAAACCAGACAATAATTTAGAGTTATAGGCGCTTAAAAATTGGCGACAGAATATTGTTTCTGTTGCCAGTTGTATGATGTGATAATCTAACGCTCTTTTATTACTGTCGTCAGATTAAATTTGAAACCCTATTTTGGCGTTAGTCGGCGCAGGCGGACGAGAGTTTGTGTAGCCGCGATTTCTAATCGCTTGGATTATTTATGTCCTTTTTCTCGCACTTGCGGCTCAAAGAGGCTTTTGAGTCGGTACACCTACAGCACGAGGAAAATTAGCTGGAGTGGTAGTTACCTTACGCAAATACACACAGTGGCGGATGCTGTGACTCAGAGGTGTTGTAAATTGTTCGATTGATTCAATAACGCCACCCAATTGGTTCACAGCATTCTTTAAAGCAACTGTTTCATCCTCTGTCCAATTACCGCGATAAATTATAGCTAAACCTCCCTGTTTGAGAAGTGGTAGGGTATATTCTGCACAGACAGAAACTGCCCCTACAGCACGGATCAATGCAATATCATAAGCTAGTCGATGTTGGCTGTGCTGACCGATTTCTTCCGCCCTATCAACAAGAGTTTTGGCATTGGTAAGGGCAAGTTCACTTAATATCTTGTCGATAAAAGTAATTTTTTTCCGAGTGGAATCGAGAAGAGTAATTGTGCAATTAGGTACTGTAATTGCTACGGGAACACCCGGAAAACCCGCACCTGTACCAATATCGATGATAGTAGGGGAAACAGGGGAGAAATTTGCTGATAACAAGGGTGCAATTCCTCGTAGAGAATCCCAGAGATGTTTTTCCCAAAACTCTTGGGGGTCAACAATCCGAGTTAAATTGAGTTGGCGATTACCTTCTAGGATTAACTCATAAAGCTTTTGGAATTGCCCTTTTTGTTGAAAAGTTGGTTGCCAATTGAGAGTTTTCTGCCAGATTTCTGCCATCTCAGGCAATAGGTTTGTCATTTGTCATTTGTCATGGGGCATTTGTCATTTGTCATGGGGCATGGGGCATGGGGCATGGAGCATAGTTATTCTCCTTCTCCCCTTGCCCCTCATCTCCTTCTGCTCCCCCTGCTCTCACACCGTTGGTAGAGGTTCTTTAGCTTTGGATTCTAGTGTCTTTGGGTCTACTGATTCTAGTTCGCCGTGATTGAGTGTCCAGCAACGGTCTGCGATCGCTAACAGATCCCCAGCATCGTGTGTCACTATTAACAATGTCCAATCTTGTTTCAGTTTCGCTAATAAATTTACCAGTTGCCGACGCATTGACCAATCTAAACCAGCTGTGGGTTCATCTAATAACAGTAAATTTGGCTGGCGAATTAATTGCACTGCCAAAGCTAAACGTCGTTGCTGACCACCACTCAAAGCATGAGGGGCAGCGGAAAGCGATAAATGCTCTAATCCCACCTCAGTTAGGGCCTGTCTGACTCGTTCTGACCCTAACTCAGGATGTCCTAAACGTAATTCTTCTAAAATCGAACCACCACAAAAGTGTCGCTCTGGAAACTGAAATACTAACCCGGCTAATTGTTGTAGCTGTTCGGCTAGAAGTTCTTGTTCTCGCCAGAAGAGTGCGCCAGTAGTGGGTTCGGCTAGTCCCGACAAAATTTCTAGTAAGGTACTTTTACCGGAACCACTCGGGCCAATAATCAGACCTAGCTGCTGGGGTGCTAATTCTAAATTGATCGATTTGAGAATCGCTGTTGGGCACGCTGTAGGATGATAATTTACATTTCGGAGATAAAGCATTTGTTAAGATTACCAAAAAGTCAGCAAATTACTGATTACTTACACTGAGAATGTCTGGAAAATTCTGGAAAAACAATTTATAGCGCCTTACCTGGATTAACACCTTAATTTAGCAGCAAGAATTATCCACTTTTTCTCCATTGTGGCAGACTAAGCCTGAAATAATGGCTAGAGCAAGCCTGGAAACATGGAAAGATTACCAATATATAAAAAATTTTGGTTGAAGCAGAGGCAAGTTGAAATTAACCATTTTTGCATTCTAAGTAACACATACAACTATTTCAACCGCAATTATTCTGAGGGTTAAAATGACTAAAAGGTTTTCTTCGCCTCGATTAGTAGTGTCTGCTAAACTCACTGCCTTTGCTCAGACTGCTTTTGCAGTTGCAATCGCACTTAATGTCTGGGTAAATCCCTCCCTGGCCGGCGATCCGTTTCGCGATCGCGAACCTCATCAAATTGGCGACCAAACAGAAGCAGCTTTTAAAGCGATTTTCCAACAGGGCAACTATCCAGCAGCAGATCGTTATCTGGAACAAGCACTATCCAAAGAGCCAAATGAACCTCTAGCTTATGCGATGAAAGCATCTTTAGCATACGGAAATAAGGATTGGGCTAAACTCGATACATACAGTCAGAAAACTCTAGAAACAGGACAAAAACTGATTCCTACTGATCCATTGCGTGGTAATTTATACACTGCTGTTGGTCATTTTTTAGAAGGTGCAGTAGTTATTACCCGTCAAGGTACAGTCAACGGTGTACCCCAAGCCTTGGGCCGGCTGCGGCAAGTTTATGAATATTTAGACAAAGCTGAAGTAATTTCTGCCAACGATCCAGAACTGAATTTAATCAAGGGTTATATGGATTTATTATTGGCGGTTAATTTGCCTTTTGCTAGCCCAGATCAGGCAATTCGGCGTTTAGAACAAAATGCTGCTCCTGGGTATTTAGTGGATCGGGGTATTGCTCTTGCTTATCGGGATTTAAAACGGTATCCACAGTCACTAGAGTATGTCAACCGGGCGATTAAAACCACATCGGATAATCCAGAAATTTATTATCTCAAAGCCCAAATCCTTAAACAACTGGGGCAAAAAGAAAAAAGCCAGCAGATAATCCAGGAAGCGATCGCTAATTTTGACAAAGCATTAACTAAAAAATCCCAACTCCCAGGCGATTTAGTCAAACAAATTGAGCGTGAACGCAGAAGTGCTGTTAGCTTGAAGAATCCTTAACCCTCATTCCCCACTCTCCACTCCCTACTTTGATATGCTTATTTGCAGAAGAGTAATTGAGATATTAGACCAAAATGGAGATTCAGTTCCGCGAAATTAATCCTTTTGATATGTGGATTTGGCTGAAATTCAGTACAAATCCTTCTGCGCGTGAAAAGCAGTATGTAGAAGAAGTTTTCAATTCCTGGTTTTATTTAGGTAAATTGGGTGCATTTAATGCAGAGAATCTTCAGGTGCAGGACACTGGACTCGATATCAGCTACATGAATTATGATGAGCAAGGCTATGACAAAAGCCTACTAGCACTGATGCATAACATCGGTGAGTTTGAATATGAGGGACAGTGGGGACGTTGTTGGTTTGACTTAGGAACCAGTGATGCGATCGCTCTGGATATTTTAATCAACGCTCTCACCCAGCTAAGTCAGGAATATGTCACCATTGAAGAATTGTACGTTGGTGGTGAAAATCCAGATTGGCCTATTGAGGATAGCGAAAGTCGTCCTCAGTCTATCTATGATAATTAGTTATAAAAATGAGTAAAGCAGGTGAAATTCGGGTAATAGCATTGGGGCTAATTCGGAATGGCGATCGCATATTTCTTTCTGAAGGCTACGACCCCGTAAAACAAGAAACATTTTATCGGGCTTTAGGCGGTGGTGTTGATTTTGGTGAAACCAGCTACGCCGCCTTAAAACGGGAATTTCAAGAGGAAATTCAAGCAGAGTTAAAAAATATTAAATATTTAGGTTGTATAGAAAACCTGTTTACATTTAATGGTAGGCAAGGTCATGAAATTATTCAGCTTTATCAATGTGACTTTGCTGATTCAAAATTTTATCAACTAGAAAGTTTAGTCTTTTCCGAATCACCACATCATAAACATAGAGCGTTATGGATAGATATCTCTCGCTTGAAATCTGGGGAATTCCGATTAGTACCTGAAGTATTTTTTGAATATTTATAAATTATCTGGAAATCGCACTCAACAAAGACACAATATACTGATTGAGACTAACACCTTCCCGTTCAGAAGTCTCAGCTAAACGTCGATGTAAAGATTTCGGCATCCGTAGTAGCAGTTTACCACTATAGTTATCATTACTACTTGGTAAAGGAATATCATCGCCAGCTTCATAAGCTGTTTCAATCCACAATTCTCGCGCTTCATTGAGATTTGCCACTGTCTCTTCAAGGGTTTCAGCTTGGGTAAGACATCCAGGTAAATCTTTAATTTGAGCTACATATCCCCCCTCTGGGTCGGGGTAAAGTGTTACAGGGTACTGAAGATTTAAATAATATTCTAAGGACGGTTTCTCAATCTGCTGGTTCTTCTGGTTCAGTGTCTTCATCAATCCACTCTTCTAAATTTAATAGTTCAACTATTTGCTGCACGTAGATTCCCTTAACTTTTTGTCCTCCTGTTTTCGGTACAGTGATGGTTTTACCTTGGGAGTCTCGGAAGCTATGATGGCTACCCTTAGACCTTTTCTCTTCAAATCCAAAAGCTTCCAATAGATAGTAAACTTCCTGAAACCGCACTTCTGGAGGTCGCTTTAGGAACTGATCTACTAATTTTCTTAATTTGCTCATTGAGAGATGATACTATATATAGTATCAAAAAATTAAGATGTAAAAAAGCGATCGCTATAATTAACAGCAATCTACGTTAATTCTGCTTTAGATTTTGCCACCTTTCCTGCGCGGTATTCAGCCATTGCCTCAGTTGCCAGGAAAGCGAGTACATCAGGGGAACGGGCGAAAGCTTCATCACAAGAGCGCTCATCTTCTAGTTCTTCTAAAATCATTGCCGCGATGCCTGCGGCGGGCTACACCTACGCATCTTGTTCATTGGCAGGCAATTTTTTTAGTTTAGCGATCGCTTGTTCAAGTAACTCAGTCATAGCTGTTAATCGTTACGAAAGTCATACTATAAATTATCTCTGCTTGCACTCTGTTGGGGTTGTTAGGGTGCGATCCTTGGGGTGAGAGCAAAGCGCGATCGCTCTCAATAGCAGAACTAGTAATTGAGACAGTTCTACAATAAAAGCAAAGACGTTGAGGTTGAACTAACCTAATGGGTGTACCTGAAGCAAACCCAAAGATAGAAATGTTTTCACCAAGCCTCTACGAAACTGATTTTTACGCTTGGACACAGGAACAAGTAACTTTACTTCGCAATGAGCAGTGGAGTCAGATTGATCTGCAAAATCTGATTGAGGAGATTCAATCTTTGGGTAAACAGCAACGTCAAGAACTGCGGAACCGTCTGAGTGTGTTAATTTGTCATTTACTAAAATGGCAGTATCAGTCCCAACGCCGTAGCCGTAGCTGGTTAGCAACACTTCGTATTCAACGCTTAGATATTGCTGAACTGCTTGAAGACAATCCTAGCCTAAAGCCCTACCTTGAAGAAGCACTTCGCAAAGCCTACCTTAAAGGTGTCGAATTAGCTGTTGGAGAAACAGATTTGCCCAAACGGACTTTTCCGGTAGAGTGTCCTTACAGTTTGGTAGAGATTGTAGACTATGATTTCTACCCCGGTGAACCGAGCAAGTTACTAGATGAATCAGAGCAGTAATTTTAAATTAAAGTAAATCTTCTTCAAATAGCTGGGCTATTTTCATCAAGGCTTTCAAGGTTCCAACTTTCAAATCTTGATTGCGATGAACAGGAATTGACAGGATTTTCTATACTTCGGGGTTTTCATAAATATGGTGACTGCCAGTCTAAGTGGCAGATACAGCACCCGAAAATAATTTGGTGGCTACAGTTAATTCGGCTGAGGTAGTCAAGACTGTTAATAAGCCATGTTGTGGTTAGAGGAAAAATTGCTAGAACTATAAATTAAGTTAGCGATCGCTCGAAGTAATTTAGCTGGCTCCACTGGTTTGGTGATATGCTGCCCAAATCCGGCGGCAATTGCCTGTTGATAATCAACCTCACCAGCATAAGCTGTAAGGGCGATCGCAGGAATTTTCCCTCCCAGTTCTGGTGACATCGCTCTAATTTGACGAATCAGCATATAACCATCTACTTCTGGCATTCCAATGTCGCTTAACAGCAGATTTGGCTGAAACTGAGGCATAATTCGTAGTGCTTCCATCGCAGATCCGGACTGAATGACTACTGCACCAGATTGCTCCAAAATGAAAGCAATTAACTCTCGCGTATCACGCTCATCATCTACAAGCAGAACTTTCAACCCATTGAAATCGGGCAAATCATCAGGTAGAGAGGTAATCTGCTGGCTATTTAGATCGACCTGGATCAGCGGTAGCATGACTGTAAAGGTTGCTCCCTGTTCTTCACCTAAACTTTCTGCATTCACTGTGCCGCCATGTAGCTCGACAATGTGACGCACAATAGCTAATCCTAATCCCAGTCCCCCGAATTTTCTAGTGGTTGCACCATCAGCTTGTCGAAAGTAGTCAAAGACGAATGGTAAAAAGTCAGGGCTAATTCCCTTACCTGTATCACTGACTCGAAGTTTAACTTGAGAACCAACAGATTCTAAACTAATTTCTACCTGTCCACCTTGGGGTGTAAACTTAATTGCATTGGAAACTAAATTCCAAATAACTTGCTGCAAGCGACCAGAATCACCTGTTACTAAAAATTTAGAGTTGCTATTTTGGTACGCTTCTAGCGCAACTTGAATTCGGGATTTGAGGTTGTCTGGTTGCTTGTCAAAATCGATAGATTCTAAATTTCTGTGAGAATTTTCTAAGCCTAAGTCTAAAATCGTAAATCGCAAATTGATAGATTTGGCTTCAGCGGCTAAACGTACAGTTTCTATTGCTGCGGCGATCGCAGTTTCTAGATTCACAGTAGCAATATTCAGACTCAGCTTACCTTGCAGAATACGAGAGACATCCAGTAAATCTTCGATTAATTGGGTTTGCAGCTTGGCATTGCGCTCAATGGTTTCGAGAGCGCGAGTGGTGGTTGCTTCATCATACTTTTTCGTTTGCAGTAACTTCGACCATCCCAAGATCGGGTTTAGCGGCGTGCGAAGTTCGTGGGAAAGCACCGCCAAAAACTCATCTTTGATTCGATTAGCTTGGATTAATTCTTCTTTCCGTCGCTGTAACGAAGCCATTAACTGAGCGCGTTCTAGAGCAACCGCTACCTGATCGGAGGTTGCTTGTAATAAAGCTATTTCTCCAGAAGTAAAATGGGTACGGGTGCGACTGGCAAAGGAGAGGACACCAAGCAGCTTTCCCTGAGCAATTAACGGTTGACCTGCATAGGCTGTAATTCCTAAAGCATGGAGGATGTGAGCATGGGAATGGGTAGAGTGCGGCAGATTATTGACGACAATTTGACGGCGTTCTTGTACCACTAGTCCGCATAGCCCTTCATTAAATTCCAGGTATTCAATTGCTTGAAATACTTCATCAGTAATGCCGTTCCAAGCTACTAACCGAAGTTTCTGCTTATTTTCGTGTGTATCGATTAAATAGTGAAAGTAACAATGCAAATCCATTTGCGCCGAGAGTTTGCTAAACAAGCTGTTCATTAGATCCAAGGGGCGCTCGGTTGAAAGCAAATCACTGGTCGTTTCCGAAAGTAGTTTAAGTCTTTCACTGCGCTCTTGTAAGGCTTGTTCTGCAAGCTGACGTTCGCGAAGGGCGCGTTCGCGTTCGGTAATGTCAATTGCAACCCCTCCTACCAGGCATTGCCCAGACGCATCGGCAATGGGAAACTTATAGACCAAAAATTCGCCAAGAGTGCCATCTGTGCGTGAGGCAGACTCAATCGTTTGAACAACCTGATTAGTCCCGGCAACTATTCTAATGTTATCCAAGAGGGGTTGAGCAATTTGGACTGGGTATAAGTCAAAAATGTTTTTATTGATCGCTTTATTTATTGGCACATTGAATGTGCTGAAATAAGTTGGACTGAGGTAAAGTACACGTCCCTCTGCATTCGTAATCCATGCAGCAGCGGGAATATTATCCATAAAAGCTTGAAATTGTTCTTGACTCTGACTCAGCGCTTTTTTAGCTTGTTTGAGATCGCTAATATCCAGAATGAATGCAACTGATTTGTGCCGAGATTCTCCTAAAAGTGAGTAGCCAACTACAACTGGTACGCTAGAACCATCTTTGCGAATAAATTCCTTCTCGTAAGGAGTACAGGTTCCCTTCGCTGTTGCCTCGGCAATAGCCAGTTCGTCTAAATATTGGTACTCCGATGGCGTGATATCAGCCCACCGTAATCTACCTGCTTGAATATCCTCTTGGGTATAGCCGACAATTCGCAAAAACTCGTCGTTGGCTTCAGTGATGCTACCATTCACATCACCAAAGAGAATGCCAACTATATTCGCTTTCACAAAACTCCTGAGCCGTTCCTCACTTGCTTGGACTGCCTTCTCTGCCTGTTTGCGTTTGCTGATATCTGTAGTGCTGCCAACTAAACGTAACGGGTTTCCATCAGCATCCCGTTGCACCACTATCCCTTGATCTAATACATAGATATACTGATTATTTTTGTGGCGAATTCGGTACTCGGCAGCATAGCGATCGCTATTTACCAAAGCAAGTATCGCCTCTTGTACGCTTGGCAAATCTTCTGGATGGACAAGCTCACACCACCAATTACCAGTTGCTTCAGCTTCTGGGAGGGAATAGCCCAAAATTCGGGTTAACCCATCAGTTCTTTCAACGCTATCCTGTTTTATATTCCAGTCATAAATCAGACAGTTGACCGCAGATGCTGCTAACTCAAACCGTTCGTTAGCTAACTTGAGACGTTCCTCTTTCTGTCGCAAAGCTCGTTCTATTTGTTTGCGATCGCTGATGTCGCGGTAGAAAATGTCAAGACCATCTTCACTAGGGTAGGCGTGAATCTCCAGCCACAAGTCATACTTGGGTGGTAAGTAGTAGTGATGCTCGAAATGGACGGGAATTTGCTCTGCCATCGCCCGTCGGTACTGACGCTCGACATTCGTACCTAATGATATAGGCCACTCCTCCCAGTGCGACTTACCAATGACCTCTGTCCGGGATTTACCGTTAATTCGCTCTGCTTCGGCATTTTGGTAGATGATTCGCCAGTCCCGGTCTAGAGTAATAAATGCATCACTCATGTTTTCTAGAGTGCGTGTGTTCCGCTGATTAGCTTGCTGTAATGCCGCTTCTGCTTGTTTGCGATCGTGTAGCGCTGCTTGCTGTTGGCTCAAATCAATAACAAAGGCAATGACCGTTTCTTGAGTGTCTCCCAGCATCACAGAACCGAGCAGAACAGGAATGCGATCGCCATCTTTACGAATGTATTCTTTTTCAAAAGGCTTACATATTCCAGTAGTTCTTACTTCTTCCACTGAACGTTCGCTCAAAAGAAGATACTCAGGCGGAGTAATCTGGCGCCAGTTGATTTGGTTAGCAGAGAAATCTTCTTGCGTATAGCCGATCATCTTCAGAAAAGCATCATTGGCTTCGATAATGAAGCCGTTGTTCATATCAGTTACAATTACCCCAATGATGTTGGATTCTGCCAGTCGGCTAAACCGCATTTCGCTATTTTGCAACAACTTAAGGCTTGTCTCTGCCTTGCGTCTAGCAGTTCGCAACTCTGAAGAGAGCGCAGTAATTAAGAAGGATACTAGTGAGAATGTAGTTAATCGTACCAGAACTTTCAGGCTGAGGAAATCGAAAGAGTAGACTGGATCGATCAAAAAATAGAGCGCAGTTGTCACAGATAAAGCGATCGCTAGTACTCCAAGCCTCATACCGCCATACCAAGCGCTGACTGCCACAGCAGCATAAAATAAAGTGAATACGCTCGGATCAAAAACTGGCAGTAAGACTTTTGTTAAAAGTAGTGCCGTTATGACTGCCAAAATCATCACACTAAAAGCTATGAACCGATAACGCATTATCAAAATTTTTTCAGGTACTTTCACCGTCATCCTAAGAGTCCTCCCGTTGCTCCGATTTTGGGAGATACTCGTTCACTAATCTTTTGTCTGCTTCGCCCATCTTCTCTAACATTTCTTCAATCAGCTTTAGTGCCATCGGTGAAGGCACTGTAGATCCGTTCTCCCAGCGATTGATTGTTCTTAGGGAAACTCCTAACTTGGCTGCAAACTTTTCTTGAGATAGATCGAGTTGCTGCCGAAGTTCACGGATCAAATCTGAAATTTTGAGTGGCATTCTTAGTTCCATAGTAGGAAGAGTAGGACAGATGTCTCGCCATTCGTCTCCAGCTTGAGGATGAATTTGAATAATCATCAGTCGTTATCAATTTCATCTTTTGGCGAAACACCAATATTTCAGTTATCAGTGTTCACCGCTTACTGCTCGCTGTCGAAGCTATATCTAAAATAAACATTAAGTTTTGCCTGATATGAGATTCCCAAGAGTATTATCTAAGGCAATTTAATTAATTATTATCAGCGATCGCACCCAACCAAATAATTGGAGGTGTGTCATGTTTTAATTTAATTATTTATATGAAAATTAATTTTTTATATATAAAGTAAAGTATCTCTCTATATTTTGATAAAAACTTTTAAAGCATCGTTAGTTTAACAACTAAGTATAAAATAGATTCCCAAATATGCTAGTTAGTTTTACTTCTATGGTAAGATGTCATTCAAAAAACCAGTAAGTTACAATTCGCTATTTAATAGAAATTTTGCCTAATCCTAATCTTTAACTGTTTTGATTAATCAACACTCCGAAAATTTATTAAACAGTCAACAAGAAAATGCACCAGGTGAAGGCTATATATTTAACTGGTTTGATTGGTTTTGTCTTTGGTATCCTCCAGGGTGGCTAATTTTATTCAATCGGCATTGGCAGCACTATCACCCAGAGCCAGATGGTTGGAATTGCCTAGAATATGGATTATTTTTAATTCCTGGCGGATTTTATCTAGCGTTGCTGAGTCGATGGTTGCGTCTGGGTTTTCGTTCACCTCGAAAAGAAGTTGGTGAATTCGATCCTAAATATCAACAAGCTTTTGGCAAAGAAATTCTGGCCCCTATCGTTAAATACTATTTTCGTGGAGAGTTGCAACAAGTTGAAAACTTGCCGCCAACAGGGCCATTGATTGTGGCAATGAATCATGCAGGGATGTGTTTTCCTTGGGACTTTTTAACCTTGGCTTATTTATTGAGTGAAGCCAAAGGATGGGTAGTCCAACCAATAGCAAATCCAGCATTATTTGAGCATCCTTGGGTGATTTGGTGGCTACCGTCTCAATGGTCGCAGGTTTTAGGTGGTGTGCGAGCCGAATTAGATGATTTTGAGGGCGCGCTTGCCCAAGGTAAAATTCTTTTATATGCACCCGAAGGTATTCGCGGCCCTTTGAAAGGTTGGAGAAGACGCTATCAACTAGAAAAGTTTCATGTAAGTTTTATTCAGTTGAGCGATCGCTATCATATTCCGATTCTGCCAGTAGTTTGCATCGGCAGTGAATCTCTGCATCCTTGGGCTATTAATTTTACTAAATTACAACAACTAGTCAAATTACCATTCTTGCCTTTTTCGCCTTTGATGTTTGCCTTACTTCTATTTCCGTCAATGGGAATTTGGGCAATTAGAACTCGTCTGCGTTACTTTATTCAACCTTTGGAACCAGTAGAATTGGACAAGCACTCAAACAAAGGGCGTACAGTAGCCTATCAACAGGCGCAACAATTACGAGAAAAACTGCAACTCCAAATTAATCATTTTTTGGGTAAATCTTAAGAGGTTGTTTGAAAAGTCCTCTTCTGGGTAATAAAAAGTTTTAGATCCCCCTAAATCCCCCGAGAAATTGGGTGTACAGTGACAAATTAAATGGCGTTGAGACAAATTTACGTCATCAATGCAAGCCTTGCCCACTTTAAACTTGTAACTATTGCTGTTGATATAGCTTGTAACTTTCCCTGTTACTTTTAAGCTTAACGCTCTTTGAGTTCAAGCTTTACAGCCCTGATGACAGTAATTTGGCATCACGACAAAGAAAAAGTCACTGTACAGTACTAGAGAAAATCGTTGCAAATATTGGTAATACTGTATAGACGTGTTGTTAGCAATAAAGTTTTAGTTCCCACCACAGCTTGTCCGTTCGTTACCAACACAACTTGTTTTGTTACGAATGCTTATTCGTTAGTAACGACAGATTGTCCGTTTGTTACTAACATAACCTGTTTTGTTACCAACACTTATTCGTTAGTAACGACAGATTGCCCGTTTGTTACTAACATAACCTGTTTCGTTACCAATGCTTATCCGTTAGTAACTGACTCCATTGAAGAAGCACCGAAACGATAGCCTTTGCCATAAACTGTGTGAATCAGCGCAGTTTCTCTACCTACCTCAATCTTACGGCGCAGCAAACGAATTAATGCCGCAATTACATTACTACTGGGTTGTTCTGACTCTTGCCACAAATTTTGCATAATTTGCGCATGAGTCAGAAGTTGTCCAGTGTGTTCCATAAAGTATTGCAACAACTGGCTTTCTTTTTGCGATAGCTCAATTATTCGTCCTTGGCGATAGGCTACTTGATTTTCACAATCGAGTTCTAAATCAGCAACGGTTAAACGTCCGCTGGTGGTTTCATAAATTTGAGAACCGGAACGACGCAATAAAGCACGGACTCTTGCTAATAACTCCCGCAGTTCAAAAGGTTTAACCAAATAGTCATCAGCACCAGCATCTAAACCTTGTACGCGGTCATCGAGAGTATCTTTAGCTGTGAGAAACAGAACGGGAGTGGTTTTGCTTTGGCGTCGCAATTCCTGACAAATCTCTAACCCCGTTTTTCCTGGTAGCATCCAATCTAAAATAAGTAGGTCATAACTTCCTGCTTGTGCAAGTTCGCTGCCAGATGTCCCATCATAAACAGCGTCTACAGCATAACCCTCACGAGTTAACAAGCGGCTCAAGGGTTGAGTTAGTTCAACTTCATCATCAACTAATAAAATTCTCATGCTGCTTGTGGTAAGCATATAGAGATATTCTCAATATTATTCAACTGCCAAGACGCTAAGGATACCAATAAAAAAAATGCTGACTGTTGCATTGCCAAAAGGGGAACTACTTAAAAATAGCATCCGCTTGCTACAAGCTGTCGGATTAGATTTTAGTGCTTTTTTAGATTCAGGAACTCGCCAACTTCAAATTCCTGACACTAAGGGAGTTGCGAAAGCTTTACTGGTGCGGGCGCAAGATGTGCCCGTTTATGTGGAATATGGTCAGGCACAACTGGGCGTTGTCGGTTACGATGTGTTGCGGGAGAAGCAGCCGCAAGTTGCCCACTTGGTAGATTTACAGTTTGGGCATTGTCGGATGTCAGTGGCGGTAAAAGCATCAAGTGCTTACCGATCGCCTTTAGATTTACCACCGCATGGTAGAGTTGCTTCAAAATATGTGAATTGCGCTCGTGAATATTTCCATAGTCTGGATTTACCTGTGGAAATAGTGCCATTGTATGGTTCAGTAGAGCTAGGCCCAATTACTGGCATGTCAGAAGCGATCGTAGATTTGGTTTCTACAGGGCGGACTTTGCGCGAAAATGGTTTGATTGAAATTGCTATTCTGTATCAAAGCACGGCGCGGTTGATTGCCCATCCTCTGAGTTACCGCCTGAATACGGGTAATCTGAGTGATGTGATTAGCAAGCTGCGCGAGGCCGTTTTGGTAGAGGTTTAATATCATGTAATTCGTAATAACGCTTCTTTGCTCGTTCCTAACTAACGCTGCACAATTCGTTTTTACAGCGTCTCGTATTCAAGTGACTTGCAGATAAAAAATACTCAATTGTTATACCAATTCAATTAATGATTGCAACATATCCTTGGGTAAAGACGCGATGAATCGCGTCTCTACAAATGGTCTATTTGTTGCATTCTTTTTTCAAATTGGTATAACTTTTGGTTAAAAACTAGGTTTTAAAAGCCCTTACCCTTTGTTGTATAAGACTTGTAGAAACTAACCGCATACAAAGATTAAATTTTTATTTAACCCCTCAGCAAATTTAATCAAAATTATATTTATATTATTTTTGCAGACAAAGTAATATTTTTTTGAGCGTTAAAATTTGATGTGATCGCAAACAATTAAACTAGTGTTGTTTTGAGCAAAATTGTTAATCATAAAAAGCACTTTACAATTATTCTTAACACGAAGTAGGTGAAAATATGTTTCAAGCTACTCGCCGCCGTCTTGCAATTTGGTACACTGCCGTCACTGCTGTATTACTACTAATGTTTGCCAGTGGCGTTTATTTATACGTCCGCAGTACGTTGATTGAGCGGATTGATGACACCCTTAACCATGTAGTAGAAATAGTAGAGCGTTGCCTGACAACCAGTGGTTGTGCATCTACGCTCATATTTGAGCCAATTAATGCTGATGCAGATAAATTTCGCATTAACGTAGAAGCCAGTTTTGGCGATAATAGCGACACTGTAGAAGATGACCACATTGACCTAGAATGGTTTAGTCCAACTGGTAAATTACTTTGGTCAACGCTATCTGAACCACTAAATATTCCCATTCGTGCCAATCGCACTGGTGAAACTGTGCGCGTAGTCAAGAGAGAGAATGAAAATTCAAAATTTAAAATTCCTAACTCCCCACTCTTATTGCGACAAGTCACCGAACGAGTAGAAGTGAGACGCCAAGTATTAGGATATCTGCGCGTTAGTCATCCCTGGTTTGAAGTTACTAAACCTAGTCGCCAGTTAATATTTGATTTGGCTTTAGGTATTGGGTTAATGGTGCTTTCCGTAGGCGCGAGTGGTTGGTTTCTTTCGGGTAAAGCGATGGAACCTGTAGGTGAATCTTATCAACGTCTTAAACAATTCACTGCTGATGCTTCCCACGAACTTAGAAGTCCGATCACTTTGATTCAAACTAATGTGCAAGTTGCCCTTGCTGACTTGGATTTAGCAGAGACAGAAACGACTAGTTCTTTGCAATATCGACAACAGTTAAAGGTAGTGGAACGGTTAACACAGCGTTTAGGTAAGTTAGTCAATGACTTACTCTTCCTCGCACGACAGGATAGTGGTATTAGCAAAGATACTTTTTCACCTTCTCCATTGGATGCTTTGCTAATAGAGGTGGTTGAAGAACAACAATTGTTAGTCCCGGAGAAAGAAATCACCCTTTCTCTAGACTTAGTTGACCCTCCGGCCTCTGAAACTAGCCCCGAATTACTGGAGAATTGGTTTACTCTTGTAGGTAATTGGGATCAATTGGTGCGGCTGTTCACAAATTTAATTGCTAACGCTTTGCATTACACTCCAGCAGGTGGACGGGTGAAAGTGGAATTGGCGCGGATAGAAGGAATAAATCGTGTTTCTGGACTACGTAACACCAGTGCCCAGTTGCAAGTTAAGGTGAGTGATACCGGAGTTGGAATTCCAGCGGAAGCACTACCACGCTTGTTTGACCGCTTTTATCGAGTAGATCCGGCACGTACTCATAGGACGGGGAATACAGCTACAGCCAGCGCTACAGGTTCAGGATTGGGATTAGCGATCGCCCAAGCTATTGTTGAACATCATCACGGTCATATTCAAGTTGAAAGTACCCAAGGCATTGGCACTACCTTTACTATCACTTTACCAATAACTCTTGAGTCTTAATTTGCTAATAAATTTTTATTTCCTGTGATAGATGTAAGATTCTAGTACAATACGGCGGAAATAAAACAATCATTCCAAATCAACGAAACTCTAATGCTGTATTCATTTTTAATTTTTAATTCCGCCTTGCTGTACTAGTCCATTCAAGTGGACTTTAATTCTTAGTGAATAAACTTATTTTCTAGCGGGATATTGAATTTGACTGTTACAAAAATCTACTTAATGACAATGGTTAAGATTGTAAATCTTGAGAATGAGATATTTCAAGTTTTTTAGATTATTTCCGTATCCTTAGCTAGATGCGACAAATCAATTAGTTTGCTAAATGTTTAGATGTACTCAACGACCTATAAAACCTAATTTAATTTCCGGCTGGAGAAATCTTTAGTAAGAAAAAAAATGAAGCTTTTCTAGGAGTCAAGAATGAATATGAAGTCTCAAAATTTTCGCAAGTCTAGCAAATTATTTGGCGCTCTTTGTGGGGGATTACTAATTAGTCTGCCAGCAATTCCTCAAGCATTAGCACAAGAATCTACTGTCAAGGTTAACCCAAGACCCAGTATTTTTAGCGAACCACCCTACAACCGCTCTCAGGCTCCCGTGTCACCAGAGCCAGGAGCTAGACCAGCACGCCCAGTTCCGCCGACTGAAGGGCAACTGTCTCCCGTACCACCACAACCAGTTCCTCCGGCTGAGGGGCAAGTGTCTCCTTTACCACCACAACCAGGTGCTAGACCACTACGCCCAATTCCTGGCGATCGAACTCAACAGCCTTCACCACCTGCGGTTTCCAATGACCAACAACCACTGGTAGAACCACGGCAAACCCCCAGTGCGACGATCGCACTCACTAATGGGATGGTTAATATCAGGTTGGTTAATAATACTGCGGCTAAGATAACTTTCCAAGTGATTGGCGATACGGCACCGCGCTCCCTAGAAGGGAAGTCAGATGTAACGCTGCAAGCTTTAAAAGCACCAGTAACAGTAACATTTGAACGACAAGATGGCGGACAATTAATAGTGACTCCACAAGGTTCTTCAGAACCAGGAAGCTTGGAAGTCACATTTAAGGAAGCCACCAATGCAGCACAAGGTAGAAGTGCGATGAGAATTGAACGAAACGGTTCAGTGTTCTTAAATTAATTAATTTAGAGCTAGGGCGAAGGTAATTCGCGGCTACTTTTATAACCCACGTAGTTGGGTTTTGCCTGTGTAGACGCGGTTTCCAACCGCCCTTGTAATCCCTTGTAATATTAAATTGACTGCTACTTTCGCTGAAGCATTTTAGTTAATTGATCCCGCAATTGCACTTCTTGCCTACTATCTTGCAATGTCCGCGCCAGTATAATTGCCCTTTCGTAAAAATTGCGGGCAGTTAGGTAGTTACCTTGTTGCTTATATAGCTGGGCATAAGATTCAAAAGATTTTAATTCTTCGTGTAAATTTTGTAATTCTTTAGCGAGTGCTAAACGCTGCTCTAGTAAGTCAAAGGCGCGTTCGTAACGCCCTACAGCAGTGTGAGCCGTAACTAAACCGTCAATTGCCCGTAATTCATTAGTGCGATCGCGGTTGGTTTTAGCTGTGCGCATTGCTTCACCATAAGTAGCAATGGTATCTTGATAATTTCCAGATGCTAAATAAGCATCTCCTAAATTATTCAAGGTATTTGCTTCACCGATGGCATCGCCATTCTGACGGCGGAAAGTTAAAGCATTTTCGTACAGTTTAATCGCCTTGTTATAATCTCCCAACCTGGCACTTACCAAGCCCAAATTACTCAAAGACAGTCCTTCACCTTCAATATTTTTCACCCCGTGAGCAATTGCAAGGGCATCTTCAACTGTTTTACCAGCAGCAGCAAATTCGCCTTTTTGCAGCAGAAATGTACCAATATTATTCAGCACAAAAATCTGAGATTGAAAGTCTTTAGTATCACGAGCGATCGCTAATCCTCTCCTGAAAGCATCTTCTGCCTCTTTAGAACTACCAAGCTGCACATAAGCCTTAGCAAGCAAATTGTACGTCAGACCTTGTGCTTTCAGGTCGCCAATGGAATGATATAGTTCTAATGCTTGCAAACAAGACGTAATTGTTTTGTCGGCATGTCCTGAAGCGTATTCTTGTTGACCAATACGCAACAAGCTGTCTGCTTCATCTCTTGATTGTCGCCCAACGGAATTATTTAAAGGGCGATGGAGTTGTTCTGAAATATCAACCGCACCCGCTACAGGACTCAGCAAAAAAGCAAACAGTAAAAAGCTGTGTAAAAGAACCTGGGGACGATAAATCGCACCGACACAAATTAAGCCTACCTTTTGGTAGGGAAATACAAGTCGTTGTTTCATAAAAATTACCCGTAAAGTTGCGGGTTTAAGTAGAAGGTCTAAGAAGAAGTTTTAAGTTTTAAATTGAAGACAAGTAATATACGCATTTATACTTAAGTTGTGATTGAGCTAAATCTTCCCCAAAGTATATGGTGCGAATATCTGTGGGCAATTTGTCCTCTAGCATACGATAGCCTTCCTGGAGAAAATTGGCTACTTCATAAGGAGCGATCGCTTCTCCTTCAGCTTGTAGATAAGCAGCGATTCTAGTTTCACTCCAGTGGAAAGTTTGCGCCATTAATACAATTAATCGTAAAACTGGCGGCAGTTGGTCTAACGCCTGTTGTACATAGCACCATAGCGGCGGTGAAGTCGCTTGCAGAGAATAATGAATTGCTTCTGTGGGTGGTAGTTTAATCTCATTTATACAGAAAGCTGTCATATTAATTAACCAATTCTGCATGGTTAAAGCTTCCTCACCTGATTCAGAGTCAGTTAACTTTAGTCCACCGAGTTCGTAATAGATATGTCGCCAGGTGAGGGCAAACAGATAATCTGCTTGCACAGGCGATCGCGCCGAATGCCGAATTAAGGTGTAGACTATGGGGCTATAGCGGCAAAAAATCACCGTAAAGTACTTTCCGGCATCTGGATAGCGCTGAAACAGAGTCAGTAGTTCATGGTCACTGTGATGGAACAGCGACTTCACCAGTGGGTGATTAGCTTCGGGAAAATGAGGAATTTGCACAAGTCTTGGAGTTGATAATTGTTAAAATAGTTTTGGGAATTGCACTCCCCTAGTTAATCGCATAATATCTTGGTGTTGCTCAGTTTGTAGATAAGACTCAGACTAGTTGAGTATTGATAAACTAAAAACAAGGACTTAATTTTAGTCTTAATCGACAATCATAAAATCAACTCTCTTAAAGAATCCTTATTTGTTCATGGTTATAGCAGTTAGTGTGATCTCGTTCCTGCTCAGTCCCCTTACTTTAGGCTCCTTTCTGCCTTCCCTGCCGTTAGATAGCCTGTTCTCCACCCAAGGCATTATGGTAATGCTGCTAGCAGCCTACGCTGGTGCCATGTGGATGTTTCTCACCAGTGCCCCAAAAGTACACACTGTAATGGTGTCAGATTTGGAGATTGCCCGACAGTTGTATGAAGGACTGCTAGATTTGCCAGCAGCTGAGGTGCCATTGCACTACTACTACAACTACGAACAAACTATAGGCGCAACTGGCATCGATCCGTTATATATGTCTACAGGACCGAGCTTGTCTAGCAAAATGATGAATAATGCTAACGATGGGCTGTGGTATCAATTGAAGAAAAACACCCAGCTACACGTGATTACTGGTGCGAGTTTAGGTAGCAAAAATCAGCAACGCCACGTTTGTTTTGACCACGACTGCCTGGAAATGATTTTAATGCGAGTCGAAATGCGCGGTTTGAAATTGAAGATTCGTAATCACAAACCTCTGAACTTTTTAGTCAAGGACTATGAAGGGCGCGTTATTGAGGTAGCTGAGGTAGCGAATTAGTTCTGAGGTTTTAGATTATTTGAGGTTGGGTTTGGCGTAGCTTGCTACCGTAGGCATCGCTAAACCCAATATTTATTTTTAGATTTTGGATTTTAGATACTTCGACTTCGTTCAGTACAAGTTTTGGATTTTGGTGCAAGTGTTACCGCAGGGGTAGGTAAGTAAATAGGTGTAAATAAAGTGGAAAAAATGCACACATCTCACCTATATAAAACAGATTTCTATGATTGGACGCAAAAGCAGGTTAGCTTGCTCAAAACTCAACAGTGGGAACAATTAGATACAGTTAACCTGATTGAAGAAATTGAAACTTTGGGCAGAAGAGAACGGCAAGAATTGCGAAATCGGCTCGGAGTATTGCTAGGACATCTACTGAAATGGCAATTTCAACCTGAAAAACGTAGCAATAGCTGGTTGGGTACAATTCGAGAGCAACGTGTTCAAATTAAGCTGCTTCTGCAAGATAGCCCTAGTTTGAAACCCTATCTCGATGAAGTTTTCTTCAGTGTTTATGAACTAGGTTTGGCTTTAGCGATTCGAGAAACTGAGTTGGGTGAAAATGTTTTTCCAGAAATCTGTCCCTACACTTTAGACCAAACTTTGAATTCTAAATTCTTACCAAATTTTAATCAGGTTGATGAACAGGGCGAGTAATTACCCCAATACTATTATTTTCTCACCGTAAACCGTGGCAAATAAAAGCAGCCCAGTAATGAGGATGTGAAAAGGGAAATTTCTCTGTCGAATTTTTTATGTCATAAATTTGACTTAACACTTTACGGTACTTTTTATATTCACAGTCCCACTCTAAATAGGTGGCTGAACCTTTGGAATACTGGTTTCTATGAGTTTTCGCTTCTTTCGACATTTTGATAACTTGATTATAAAATTCTTGTATATCCTCTCTACTTAGCAGTGCCTCTTTCTGAAGTTCGCGCAGTTTGATTTGGGCTTGCTGTAAAGCTTCAGGACGGCTGTTGCCTTTTTGTCGATGTTGGTAATAAAAGATAGAAAATAATGCTGTTGCTAAGTCATCTATTAACCATAAACTACTAACAACGCTTCTAGCACCTGCACATAAAAAACCTGTGGCAAGAGTAAGAATATCATCAGTTAAGGATGGAATACCGCGATTCGTCTCGCAGCAAGACAGAAACACTTCTACAAGTTGAGGTAAACGCCAGCTTGGTGTCATCAATTGCCCCAAGGTGATGCTACCATCAGCTAATTTTAACTGTGATTCTAAGGCATTATCGAGGCGAGATAGGGCATGGTGGCAGGAATGAAGTACTTGAACTTGTTGTACTAATTGTCGATAGTTCTTGGAAGTGGCTTGACTGCTGCCAATTAATCTGTTTTCTGGTGGAATGTTGTACATTTTGGCGAGTTGTTCGCCTTCAAATCTGGCACAGGGAAGGTTATCTTCACCATCTTCCACAGTTCCATATTGTAGAGATATTTCATTAAATGCCCCTACATTGTCGCGTTGTTGACAAAATTCTAAAATTTGGCAGCTTGGGGTGTAACGAATGAGAAATTTATCTCCTAAATATTCTTGATATTCTCCTGTAGGCAAAGCAGCGAACGGAATCTGATGTAGTAATAGGTGAGGTACTAAAATTAACTCTTTTATTCCTTCAAGATGTTGGTAAATGAGTTCAGATATTTGTAGGCGTTCAGCTAATTCGCGGAGAATACTATTAATTTGAGTTTGCCATTTTTGGGAATCATTCATATAAGGCAATAACCAATTCTGGCTAATCCAGCCTTGTAACGTATCTAACCCTTGTTCTGTGCAAGTGTGGAGAGTAATTTGGTTTTTCTGCACGACAAAAATATGGGTGTCACTGTTGGTAGTGTAGAAACTGAGGATAGCTGTATTGGATTGGTCAATTAGCTTTTGAATTTCTGACAAGCTGAGAGGGTTAACTTGAATTTCGCCAGCAAATACGGGATCTTCGCGTCTAAGATTTTCCCAAACTTGGTGTTTTTGGGTTTCTAAAGATGCGATTTTTTGATTGCGTTCTTTCCAAATAGCGCGAGTGTCACTATGGTTATTTTCAGATTTATGGCTTTGGCGTTCTTGATTAATTTGCCGTTGCAGTTCTTCATATTGCTGCAATAATTCTTGGACTTTTGGAGGGATTTCTTCGCCTTGAGAGAGGTTGTAGCTTGCCATTAAGTCTACAAGAAGTTTAGAACGCGATCGCTCTGAGTATTCAAAGGCTTTTTCTATTTGTCCAGCATTGATGCAGGCTTGCACCATGTTTTGATAAACATCAATGGATTCTTCTATAATTTCTTGACGGCGGGATTCAGAAGTTACCCAATTACGGCTAGTTTCTACTGCGTCAATAGCTGCTTCATAGCCTTGGATAGCTTTATCCCAATTATCATTGGAGAAAGCTGTGTTACCCAAGTTACGTCCTGTTATAAAGCAATCAAGCGGAAATATGTTGTGTTGATAGATGGTTAAGGCTAACTGGAAAGATTCAATTGCTTTCGTAAAATATCCATGCAAGTTATAAATATGACCAATATTACTATGAGTTAATGCCCAGTCTTCCGGGAAAGCTTCTTGAGTACGAATTTGTAAAGCAAATTGAAAAGCAGTCATAGCCAGTTCTAAGTCGTTTGTGTAATCTTCTTTAAAATGCTCACCATAGCAAATTCCCAAATTCATTTGTGTCATAGCCCAGTTTATAGGATAAAATTCTTTGGTAAAAATTTGTAAGCTTTTTTGTAGAGAAATAATAGCTAAATCCAAATTTTCTGATCTAGTACCACAGATTCTATCCAAATAAGTAATACCTAAGTTATTTTGAGTTCTTGCCCATTCGTTAGGAAAGGCTTCTTTAGTAAAAATTTGGTAAGCTTCTTCAAAAGCAAATATAGCCAATTCTATATTTTGCTCTTTGTCTTTTTGAATACGTTCTAAGTAAGCAAGCCCCAAATTGTTTTTTACATCAGCCCATCCTTGAGGATAATCTGTCTGGCTAAAAACTTTTGCTGCTGCTTGATAACAGGCAATCGCTAATTCTATATTTTCTGCTTCGTCTCCTTTAATACGATAGCGATAGCTATTTCCTAAATTATTTTGGGTTTCAGCCCACTCCTGTGGAAAAGCTTCTTTAGTAAAAACTTGTAAAGCAGATTTGCAAGCGGCTATAGCTAATTCTAGATTCTCTACTTTGTTCCCTCGGATTCGGTCACGGTAAGCAACGCAACTGCTAGATTATTTTGAATAGTAGCCCATTTTTGAACAAATGCTTTTTCGGTAATGATTTCTAAAGCTGCTTGCAAAACAGTTATAGCTATTTCCAGATTCTCAGCTTTGTCTCCTTGGATACGCTTGATATAGGCACCAGCTAAACTGTTTTGGGTTATAGCCCATTCTGTAGGGAAGTCTTGTTTATTAAAGACTTGCAAAGCTTCTTGCAAAGCAGTAATAGCAATTTCTATATTTTCGGCTTTATATCCTCGGATACGCTGTATATAGGCAGCGGCTAAACTGTTTTGAGTCATAGCACATTCTTGGGAAAAGGCTTCTGGAGTAAAGACAGTTTGAGCTACCTCATAGCCAGCAATGGCAATTTCTATATTTGATGCTTTACTTCCTAAAGGAAACTCAGCGATCAGGTTACTGAAATTAAAAGTGTCAGTTGCTAAGATTTCTGCTGAAATTGGGTTTTCTTCTATTAACATATCTATAGCCCAAGCCTTCAATCAGCAAGAAAATTTATCATCAATTTTGTCTAGGTTAGCTTGCAAAAATGGGTAAACCACTTGTGGATCAGCATGACTACTACTAACTGCTTGTAACAGCATTAGAATAAGTTCCACATAATTTTCTGCTGACGATGGCTTACCTATAGTAGCGGAAATTGTAACAGCAACCCTACGTATGAAAGTGGCATTTTCTTCGTCTCCCTGCTCCGCTAGTGTTACAGCTACCTGCTTCATTGTCTCTACCAAACCAGCATCTATCAGGTTTTTATGAACCTCTAAAATTCCCGGTTCTTGTCCCTTAGAAGATTGGACAAGTTCATGTATTAACTTTAAATAAGCATTAAGGCGTTTTTCTTCTATCACCAATAAATTCCTGCTTATGAGCTTAGTTTATAAATTTATTTATACCGCTCAAAAAATTCCTTTAACTTCTCTAGCAATTCTTCAGCTAAATCCAACAACTCAATTTCATCAACTTCATCACTACTTCCACGATTACTTTCTCTATACGCCACATTAGCAGCCAAAACATTTTTTACAGCAAAAATCTTATCTTCTTCAGATAGACTCAAACATTTTTCCAACTCTACAGCAATTTCTCCGATTGTCCTTGAACCTAAACGCGCTCTTACTTTCACTGCTACCGAATCGTCACCTTCCAGCAGTTTTACCAAAGCTGTTCTCAGTCCATCATTCTCGCCAGAAAACTTCTCAACGGCGACACGCACATATTCCCGGACGCTCATGTTTGCCGCCAATGCTTTTTGGAAAACTACATCTGGTACATCTACCAGCAACACACCTTCGTTATCACTAGCTTGATATAAGTCATCCCCTTGTTTGACGGCTACCAGCAAATCTGCACCCAAAGTATGTAAATAGTGCAACACCGATTCCAATTCATGTTCCTTTAACGCCGACTCCAACTTGGACACAGCCGCCTGCTTTACTCCCAGTTTTTGGGCTAGCTCTGCCTGAGTCAATCCTGCTTTATTACGTATTTCCCGCATAGCATCAGTAAGATATAGGCGCAGATACTCTAACTTTCCCGCCAGAATCACCTCTGGTTCGTCGCTTACCTTCTGCTGTAACCAAGCTTGAAAATTAGGTTTTTTCATCAATTTTCCCTCTGCTGCAATTCACGTAATCTCACTCTTGCAGGTTCTTTGTCTCTCTCTTTGATAGCGTTGTCGTATTTCTTCATAAAGGCGTGCAGCACTACAAACCGTTGAGGAGTCGCAGCCGTTAATATAAACCTTGGATTATGTTCGCTTTTAGTCATGCGTAACTCATACAGGTCATCTTCGAGTTTCTCAAAAATGCCACTGGTGAGTGATGCGAGTCCTTTATTACACAGGTAGCCCAGGTTAACTTGCAAACGCCTGGTTTCGGAAGGACTCAGTAATGGCTTTGGTGGATTTTCTGGTTGCTCCTGTTCAGGAATCATCCTAATGAAAAAAGCAAGCAAATCTTTGGGGATTTCCCCATTGACATCTTGATAAAGTTCCCAAGTCCAATTCACTTGCTACCTCAGAGTATAATATTCCTTACAAAGAATGTCAATTGTATTATTCTTTTAAAGGAATATCATATAGATTACGGGAGTGCAACTAAGATAATAAAACATTGAGTAATAAAAATGGTAAGTGCGTTATACAAAGCCATATAGCGCTTCTGAGTTGAGTTCACCCCCAGCCCTTCCCTACTAGCGTTGAGGAGTAAGATTCAAAGCCTAAAAGGAAAGAGGTCAAACTGTATTGCATACAAACAAAAAACGCTATAACGTTCCATTTGCACTCAGGCTAAAATAGGTAAATCCCCTAACAGATACGATTTATGAACCAGCCGATATCTGAGAGAGTGCGCTGGACTACCGCCGATTTAGAGTTGTTTCCAGATAACGGGAATCGCTATGAAATTATTGACGGAGAATTATTTGTGACCAGAGCGCCCCACTGGAATCATCAAAAAACGTGTGTCAGAATTATTACTCCATTGCATATTTGGTCACAAGCTACTTCTTTGGGACAGGTCGTACCTGCTCCAGGAATAGTTTTTGGCGATAATGATAATGTTATTCCCGATGTTGTCTGGGCTAGCAACGAGAGATTACCCCTACTTTTAGACGAGGCGGGGCATTTGACTGGTGCGCCAGAACTGGTTGTAGAAGTACTATCTGCTGGTAGTGAAAATGAAAAGCGGGACAGAGAACTAAAACTTAAGCTCTACTCATCACGAGGTGTCAGAGAATATTGGATTGTAGATTGGCGCAAGCAACAAGTGGAAGTATATCGACGCGAACAAGCGAGTTTAAAGTTAGTTGCTACGTTATTCAATGGTGATGAATTGAGTTCACCCATATTACCTGATTTTATTTGTGCGATCGCACAACTATTTAATTAATAAAATTACGAATTACGAATTACGAATTAGTTAATTGTGCTGTAAAAACTCAATTTTGGGCAACAACGGGTCAGTCACAATACCCACACCGCTAAAACCCCAGCGTTTGAGCAAGTTTCCCAACTGTGTACGCGCAATAGATTCCACCGCAAAGCGATTTGCCACTTCTGCTGCGTGGGTGTTGAGATAGCTAAGAGCGTCAAAGTTTTCTTGAAACAGCAATAAATAACCCGATGTTTCAGCATCAGGACGAGCTATAAGATAATTCCCGTCAGTTTTTGAACGCACTAAGTAATAGACATCGGACAGCATGGAGATGAAGTTTGTTGGGGAGGAAAAAAAGCCCTTCAAATAAAAAACATAGAGGAATATCGCACTGCTTTGATTTCCGAGTATCCCTCATTGCTTTAATATCAACAATGTAAAATAAATATTTATCCAAATTTGCCGCTAACGTAATCTCTGGTTTCTTCCTGCTGAGGATTGTTGAAAATTAATTCTGTTGCATCGTACTCTACCATGTAGCCGCTACGGGTTCCTTTCTCTGAAGTCCGAACATTAAAAAAGGCTGTCTTATCAGAAACACGCGCTGCTTGCTGCATGTTATGAGTGACGATAACAATAGTATATTGCTCTTTAAGTTCGTGAATCAGTTCTTCAACACGCAAGGTGGAAATGGGGTCAAGAGCGGAGCAAGGCTCATCCATCAGTATAATTTCAGGTTGGACTGCGATCGCGCGAGCAATACATAACCGCTGTTGTTGTCCACCAGATAAAGACGAGCCACTTTGATGTAGTTTATCCTTGACTTCATCCCACAAAGCTGCTTTTCTGAGACTGCTTTCTACCAATTCATCCAAATCACCTTTGTAGCCGTTGATTTTAGCTCCAAAAGTAATATTGTCATGAATTGACTTGGGAAATGGGTTTGGTCTTTGAAACACCATCCCAATTCTCCGGCGCACTTCTACAGGGTCGATATCGGCTGCATACAAGTTTTTATCGTAAAAAAGTATTTTACCTTCTGCCCGAAATGACTCAATCAGGTCATTGAGACGGTTATAGCATCGCAACAACGTACTTTTACCACAACCGGAAGGGCCGATAAAAGCAGTCACCTGATTTTTCGGTATATCTAGCCAAATATTCTGTAAGGCTAAAAACTTGCCGTAGTAAATGTTGAGATTTTCAGCCCGTAAAACGGTTTCAGTGTCATTCACTGTCCTAGTATTGGTAGCCATAAATTAAATCTAGTGTTTGTTTAAGCGATGGGGATATGCACTGTGGATGGTTGCTGACTAAGCTTTTTTGCGAGTTACCCAGCGAGCGATGATACTTGTGATTAGAACCATCAATACCAAAATCAAAGATGCTGCCCAAGCTAGAGATTGCCAATTTTTAAACGGAGAAATGGCGTATTTGTAAACTAAAACAGCCAGAGAAGCTGTTGGTTGGAATAAACCATCTGGCCAAAAGTTAGAAAATAGAGCAGTAAATAGCAAAGGTGCGGTTTCTCCAGATGCTCTGGCGATCGCTAGCGTTGCCCCAGTTACAATAGCTGGTAAAGCTGCTGGTAAGACTACTTGACTTACAGTTTGAAAGTTAGTCGCTCCCAACCCTACAGATGCTTGTCGCAAATCTTGCGATACTAACTGTAACGCTTCATCAGTAGTTCGCAAAATAATTGGCAACATCAAAATTGCCAGTGCAAACCCTCCAGCTAGAGCTGAATACGATCCTAAGTTCAACTTTACCATTGTCAAAACTACAATCCCATAGGCGAATACCCCAGCAATAATTGAGGGGACTCCACTAAGGACGTTAGCCGCAAAACGCACCCATCTAGCTACTTTTGCCGAACTAAATTCTGTGATGTAAATCGCCCCTAAAACTCCAAAGGGGATACTAATCAAGGCAGCAATTCCTACCATCAACAGCGTGCCTAAAATGGCATTACCAAAGCCTCCTCCTTTTTGGAGAGCTTTGGGTGGCAATTCAACAAACACGGCCAGATTCAGACTGCTAAAGCCTTTAATAATCACATAAGAAAGTACTGCTAGCAAAGGAACAAGTGCCAATACTCCGCAGGTAAAAGCGATTACGGTCATCACTGTATTAAACAGTGTTCTTTGAGACATGGCGGAGCGAGTTAAACTGCGCTCTGGAAAATTAGAAGTCATAATTTAACCCAAAACTAAGCTATATTCGCTTGACTCTCAGAACGATCAACTCTGCCAGAATGTTGACTACTAGTGTCAAGAAAAATAGAATTAAAGCCGCATACATTAAAGCCGAAACTTGCAAACCACTAGCTTCTGAGAACTGATTTGCCAGTAGAGAAGAAATCGTATTGGCTGGTGCAAAAAGAGAGAGACTGATGTTGTTGGAGTTGCCAATTAACATCGTTACAGCCATTGTTTCTCCCATTGCGCGGCCAAGTCCCAACATCACAGCACTAACTATGCCCGAAAAGGCTGCTGGGATAAGAACTTGCAAAATCGTTTCCCAGCGGGTTGCTCCTAGTCCTATAGAGGCTTGACGCAAACTGGGGGGTACAGAAATCAAGGCATCGCGGGATAAAGCTGTGATGATGGGCAAAGTCATAATCGCTAATATGACTCCCGCCGGCAACATTCCTGGTCCTGTAGGAGAAGTGCTAAAAAATGGCAGCCAGCTAAAATAACCATTTAGCCATTTTCCCAAGCTGGTTAATATTGGCACCAAAACGAAAATACCCCACACGCCATAGACAACGCTGGGAATAGCTGCGAGTAGTTCTACTGCAAAAACCAGTACCAGTTTCACTTTTGCAGGTAAAAAATCCTCGCTCAATACAATAGCAGTACCAACGCCAATTGGGACTGCTATCAGCAGACCAATAAAAGAACTCACAAGAGTTCCATAAATTTGAGGTAGCACCCCATAGGTATCATTAACCGGATTCCAAGTGGTATTGGCTAAAAAGCTGACACCAAACTGTTGAATGGCAGGCCAAGCACCAATTGCAACCTGCGACCCGATCCATAATAAAGTACCAGCAACCGCAAAAGCGAAAATTTTAGTCAGCCAAATAAAACCCAAATCTAGGGATTTTTCGGCGTCAGAGCGATTTTTCATCGCTGATGACAGATTTTGAGAATTTGTAGTCATGAATACCGACTTTCAAGATTAAATCAGAGAAAAATATGGGAAGCAACTAGATTAGTAAAATTGTCGCCTCATCATCTATTTAAACTGACTTATACAATAGTAACTCTGTGTCCAAAGTTACTACTGGATAGGCATGTTTTATTGCTTGCTTACTTGCTAGCGCTAGTACCACTGGCAACAGAAATTTTGTACTCTGGACTGATTTGGTCAGCAGCAGCAGCTACTTTTGCGATCACACTTGAGGGTAGAGGAACATACCCTAATGGAATAGCCTGTTTCTGACCTTCAGTTAAAGCGTATTCGATGGCGGCTTCTATTGCCTTAGCTTTTGCTGCATTAGGATATTTTTTGTAAACTAAGAGCCAGGTATAGCTCACGATAGGATATGAATCAGCCCCTTCGGGATCTGCAATAAAGGCCCGAAGATTTTCTGGTAAGGTTACTGCTTCTAAAGTTTTAGCGGTTGACTGATCGTTATCAACAATGAATTTTCCTGCTTTATTTTCCAAAGCAGCAAACTTGAGATTGTTTTGTTTGGCGTAGCCGTATTCAATGTAACCAATAGAACCTTGAGTTTGTTGGATTTGGGCTGTAACACCCTCATTACCCTTCGCACCAACTCCTACAGGCCAATTGACACTTTTTCCTTCGCCAACCTTGCTTTTCCACTCCGGGCTGATAGCACTGACGTGTTTTGTAAACACACCAGTGGTTCCGCTACCATCAGAACGATAAACAACCGTTATTGCTTCTTTAGGAAGTTTTGCACCTGGGTTAGCCTTGGCAATTTGGGCATCATCCCAAGATTTGATTTTGCCTAGTAGAATATCAGCATAAACGGCTCTTGGCAGCTTAAGTTCTGGAACATCAGGCAAGTTGTAAGCCAGTACGATGCTACCAGCAGTCACAGGCAGTAAAATAACACCCCTATCTGCTGGTACTTTCTGAATTTCTTCATCCTTCATCGCAACATCGCTGGCCCCAAAATCTACAGTGCCTTTGATAAATTGCTCAACTCCAGAACCGCTACCAACTGATGCGTAGTCAACTTGCAGATTTGGATATTTTTTGTTTAAATCAGTGAACCAGGTATCGTAAAGTGGTGCCGGAAAAGTCGCACCAGCCCCGCTTAACTTTACGGTTCCGCCAAGGTCTAATTTAGCTGGGCTAGAGGCAGTAGTATCGGTAGCAGTGCCAGAAGGCGTATCCTTGCTGGCTGTACCATCTGGTGTTTGTTGTCCGCCACAAGCTGCTAGGCTGATTGTCAGTGCTAACACTGAAATTGAACCTGTGAGGCGATGAGTTTTTATTGCACTAAGACGTGAGAGCATCGCTATCAAATTTTTAGTAACTTTTCAGGTGAGCGTTTCTAAGATACTCCCAAAGCACAACAATAGAGATTAACGAAAGGTTAACAAAGCAAAAAGATACTTGTTTTTTTGATGAAGAGCAAACCCTTGTTTTTAGTTTTTATTGATAAATTTTATACCTTGGTTTAAGTTTAAGATAGAAATATTACTACCGTAAGTTTTTTATACGTATTTTATTTACAAAAATTTATTGGTAGTGTAATTTTGTTGGTCAAGTCATAAAAAAATATATAAATATATAAATATTAATTAAGATTAAGCATTAAACACTTTGTAGCCAAATTTAGGTACTGCTCTGCAAAACTAGTATAAATACTAATATAAATAATCTTAATTTACCAATATTTTAGGTTACATACCAGAATTCACAGCACGCCTCAGCCAAGAAAATCAGATAATAGACACCTCAGCTACAATTCGTAGAACTGAAAAATTACATACCAAAAAGGCAAAAGAAAATATGCTAGTTCTTAAGATGTAAGCACAAATTTCATTTCAATATTAATGAATATACTAGTTGCTGTTGGTTTTCCCTTTTGCTTTTCCTTGGTTGCCTGATAAATGTTTGCTGCTTCCAATCAATTACTATGGTCTATGATTGGCTTACTCCTGACAATGGGTGGTACCTTCTTAGAAGTTTATGGCATCACCTTTCCTTGGACTTGGAGTCAGCACGGAATTCAGACTTTTTCTTTAGGTGTCACTTTTCAAATTGGCGCAGTATTGTTGGTGGGTTGTTTAGGAGGCAAAAATGCGGGTGCGCTCTCGCAAATTGCCTATTTAGTCATGGGGTTAACCTTATTACCAGTATTTGCCGATGGCGGCGGTATTGGTTATGTCAAGCTGTCTCAGTTTGGCTATCTACTAGGTTTTATTCCTGGAGCTTGGATTTGTGGCTTAGTGGCTTTTAAAGCGAGACCTCGACTAGAAACTCTTGCCTTTAGTTGTCTCTGTGGCTTGTTAACTCTCCACATCTGCGGTATTACTTATTTGATTATCAGCTATTTTTTTCAGTGGAAAGGCACAGAAAATCTACCCTTGATGCAAGCAATCCTTAGATATTCTTGGTTTGCACTACCAGGTCAACTAACCGTGGTCTGTGCAGTTACTGTAATAGCATATATATTGCGTCACTTAATGTTTTATTAGTTCATTGCCTTTCGTCCTTTGTCATTTGTCAAAAGCTCATGACCAATGACCAATGACTAATGACCAACGACCAACGACCAATGACTAATTCGCCATGCATTTAAAAAATCGTCTTTTCTGGATCGCTGCCTTCATCGCTTTTTTCTTAGACCAAATAACAAAGTACTGGGTAGTACAAAGCTTTAGCCTGGGGCAGACACTACCACTCTTACCTGGGATATTTCACTTCACCTATGTCACTAACACTGGTGCGGCTTTTAGTCTATTGAGTGGGAAAGTAGAGTGGTTGCGCTGGCTATCTTTAGGAGTGAGTCTAGTATTGATAGCGTTGGCGTTAATTGGCCCAACATTAAATTTGTGGGATCAGTTAGGCTATGGGTTGATTTTAGGTGGAGCTATGGGCAACGGTATCGATCGTTTTGTTTTAGGCTACGTCGTTGATTTTCTTGATTTTCGCCTGATTAACTTTGCTGTATTTAATGTGGCAGATTCATTTATTAGTATCGGTATTGTTTGCCTGTTAATTGCTTCCTTGCAAAAAACACCGACTTCAACTGGCAGATCCCATTAAACTATTAAGCCTGGGATGATTAATCCCAGGCTATTGACTTAGTGAAACCTTTGCTTAGTCTTATATGCGAAGACTTGACGTATAAGGTTTTATCAATTTTTATTTGTCACCTAACACCAGTTTACATAACTGATGCAAGAGTTCAAGAAAGATGCACCGACGATCGCTGATGGCAAACTAGTATTTAGATTACGCCCAGCTTTAAATTTAGTTACCTGTGGTAGGAGTTTTTGGTGAACTAGAGCCGGGAGTACTGGGAGAGCTACCTGGTTCGATACTGCTGCCAGGAGTGCTAGGAGTGCCAGGTTGGTCAGGTGTAGTTGAGCTACCTGGTTCGGTAGTGCTGCCAGGAGTAGTAGGTGCGCTTTCAGGAGTGGTTGGAGTAACGCTTCCTGGTGCTGGAGTTAGGTTACTAGGTGCGCCTTCAGGAGTGGTTGAGCTTCCTGGTGCTGGAGTTAAGTTGCTAGGTGCGCCTTCAGGAGTGGTTGGAGTAACGCTTCCTGGTGCTGGAGTTAAGTTGCTAGGTGCGCCAGGTGCCGGTGGGGTTACGCTTCCTGGTGCTGGAGTGGTTTCGGGAGTGCCAGATTCAGGAGGAGTGGTTCCTGGGGCAGTTGTGCTATCAGGCGTTGTTGTTTCTGCTGGTGTTGTTTCTGCTGGTACTGTAGTGCTACCAGGAGCGCTAGGGGTGGCTGCTGTGCCGCCGGAACAGCGCGAGTTGAGCGGAAAATGCTCGCACAGAATTTTCATCCCTTCTGGCGACATTTTAATTTCCGCTGGTGCACTAGTGGAGTCGCTACTAGATTGGGCTATGGGGGATTTACTGGATTGGGCTACAGCAATATTAGTGGTAAGTGCCAAAGATAAAGCTGTACCAATCAGGGTCAGAGATTTTCCCATCATTCTGAAATTAACCTCAACAGAACACTCGCCCTATTAAAGCAGATAACTAAGATTTAGAAAATCCTCCTAAATGAAGATATTTAGGTTTGTTTCAGAATATGTGGATATGTAAAATTGGTAACAATTAAATCAGTTGTTTGTTACTAGCTAGTGTTTAAAAAGACAAAATTTAAAATTATACTTGTAGTTATTGAACAAATAATGCTAGCTATTGATAAGCCTTTGAGAATATAGAAGAAATTTTTCTTATATAAAGAAGTGACTAAAATCACAAATAAGTTCTAGCCATAATGTTAAGATTAAGTATAAATTAAATCAATAAAGTCCCGTATGACTAATTTATGCTTTGGCTTATGAGTAAAATGATGAAAGATTAACATCTAAAATTGATTGTAATTCGCCCGATTCTTCATTAAAAACTGTGATGTGAATAGCCGATGAGTTCTCCCCAACCCCCTCACAAGCCACAAACGTTACTAGGTCAACTGACTCAAGCAGTACATACGATTCAAGCTAGGGTCGATTTTTCAAAATTGGCGCTCAAGCCTAATGCCAAAGTACCAGAACTTTGGGTGCAGGATGCGGGGGCGGATAAAGCAGAGGTATATCCACTGTTGGGCGATCGCTATATTCTCGGTCGTAGTTCCAAATCCAGCGATATCGTCATCCGTAACCCTGTTGTCAGCCAAATTCACCTCTCATTATCGCGGAATTCTACTCAGCGCACACCAGTTTTCACGATCAAAGACGAAAACTCCACCAATGGCATTTATCGTGGCAAACGTCGTGTTAGTTCTCTAGAACTGCGTCATGGCGATATTCTGACTCTCGGTCCCCCAGAACTCGCTGCTTCTGTACGATTGCAATACGTCGATCCACCAGCATGGTATGTCAAAGCTGCAAGTTGGACAGCTTATGGAGTTGGTGGTGTTAGTGCCCTATTAACTTTAGTGATTGGCGTCGAATGGCTGAAATTTTCAGTCAAACCTCTACCGACAGCGACACGCGCCCCAGTAGTTGTTTACGCCCGTGATGGAGCCACTCCTCTGAGAGAGCCTCGGACTACCTCTCATGTAGATATGAAGCGATTAGAGGAATTTGGCCCTTATTTGCCTGCTGCGGTAGTGGCTTCAGAGGATAGTCGTTATTACTGGCACTTTGGGGTTGATCCTCTAGGGATTTTACGAGCTGTGTTGATTAATAGCCGCAGCGGAGATGTGCAACAAGGAGCCAGCACTGTCACCCAGCAAGTTGCCCGCAGTTTGTTCCGCGAGTATGTAGGAAGACAGGATACCCTTGGTCGCAAATTGCGAGAGGCGGTTGTCGCCCTCAAGCTTGAAACCTTTTACAGCAAAGATGATATTTTGCTGATGTACTTAAATCGGGTTTTTTTGGGAGGGGATACCTCTGGCTTTGAGGATGCAGCCCGATATTACTTTGAGAAGTCGGCTAAAGAATTAACTTTGGCAGAAGCAGCAACATTGGTAGGAATTTTACCTGCTCCCAACGCCTTCGATTTTTGTGGGGATGGGCCAAATAAGCTAGAAGCGGCTGAATACCGAAATCGTGTTATTAAGCGGTTGCTAGAGATGGGCAAAATTAAAGCAGAGGATGCGAACCGAGCTAGACGCTCCACTGTCCAAATTAGTCCTAAAGTCTGCGAACAGCAAGCTAAAACGATCGCACCTTATTTTTACAGTTACGTCTTCTCTGAACTCGAATCAATCTTGGGAGAGGGAGCAGCAAGAGAAGGAAACTATATCATTGAAACCAAACTCGATCCAGCGATACAGAGACAAGCAGAAGCAGCATTAAGTAATTCGGTCAACAACTCTGGTAGAACTTTTAATTTTTCTCAAGGGGCATTAGTCACTCTTGACTCTAGTACAGGCAGTATTCTCGCAATGGTAGGCGGGACTGATTACAAAAAAAGTCAGTTCAATCGTGCTGTTCAAGCCAAAAGACAGCCAGGTTCCACCTTCAAAATCTTTGCTTACACTGCTGCTATTCAACAGGGAATTTCACCATCTAAAAGTTATTCTTGCGCCCCTTTAACTTGGCAAGGCTTTACTTATAAACCCTGTCGTGCAGGTGCTGATACTAGCTTCGATATTGCCACTGGGCTGGCGCTTTCAGAAAATCCTATCGCCTTGCGAGTTGCTAAAGAAGTTGGGCTGGATAAAGTTGTGGCAATGGCGCAACGTTTGGGGATAAAATCAAATCTCGATCCGGTTCCCGGCTTGGTACTAGGTCAAAGCGTGGTCAATGTTTTAGAAATGACTGGTGCTTTTGGCGCTATTGGCAATCGCGGTGTGTCAAATCCTCCCCATGCCATTAACCGAATTTTAGACAGTGGTGATTGCAGCGATCGCAATGATATCAAAACCTGTCGTGTAATCTACTCCTTCGACCAAGATCCAGGTGCCAACAAACGAGTGTTGACAACTAATGTCGCCGATGAAATGACTAGTTTGATGCGTGGTGTAATCGCAAGAGGTACTGGTCGTAGTGCTGCCATTGGGCTAGGGGAAGCTGGTAAAACTGGCACGACTGATAAAAACGTTGACTTGTGGTTTATTGGTTTTATCCCCAGTCAGCGACTTGTAACTGGCGTTTGGCTGGGAAACGACAATAATTCCCCGACATCTGGTAGCAGCGCTCAAGCAGCTCAGTTGTGGGGAAATTATATGCGGAGAATTACACGGTAATTGGGGATTGGGAATTGGGCATTGGGGATTGGGAATTGGGGATTGGGAATTGGGCATTGAGAATTGGGAACTATTGATCAATAAATGAAAATGATCAATGGACTTTTGTGAGAAGACCTGATTTTGAGGAATTAGAAGTTTATCAACTTTCTGAAAAGCTTGCTAATGAAATTTGGCGTATTGCTAAAGGATGGGACAATTTCACTAAAGATACATTGGGCAAGCAAATTGTTCGGTCTGCTGATAGTATTTGTGCGAATATCGCAGAAGGTAGAGGTAGGTACAACGACCAAGACAATCGGCATTTTGTCAAGATTGCGAGAGGGTCTTTGTATGAAACTATCAGTTGGTTGAGGTTAGCCTACGCCAGACATTTATTGGCAAATGAACAGGTAAACAAATTTAAACCAATTCTTGATGAACTATTACCCAAGCTCAATGCTTATCTAAAAGCCATAGGGAATAGGGAATAGCAACTTAATTCTCTTGCCCCATGCCCCATGCCCCATACCCCATGCCCCATGCCCAATGCCCCATACCCAATTACTGATATCCCTTCCAAGGAGTGACTTCCAGCTTGCCGTTAGGCTTAAATATCACTTGAAAGTGGGCTAGAGGTTCTTTGTCATTGGGAGCAGCTACATTAGAACCATAGATGGCGTTAAACATCTTAGGAAGAGGTGTTTCTCGGAAATAATCAAAGGCGACTTGATTAAGTGGTTCATAGTCAGCAATTACACCCTCTTTGTTGACTGCTACCCGATATTTCAAATCTCGCGTAAAGGTGGGGGTGCCACTCCAGGTTTGACGAACTGTATTATAAAGTTTTTTATTTAAACCTTTAGTGATATTAGAGTCAGTAATTTTTGCACCAACTACCTCTGGTGTCTTAGCATATCCTCGCCAAGGGCTAACTTGCAGCACACCATTTGTAGTAAACACTATTCGGAATTGGGCTATCGGTTCATTAGAAATAGGAGCGCGATTAGCAGGATTGTAAAGTAGGTTAGGTAGAGGAGTTTGCCCGACTCCTTGATTGGCCTCTTTATTCACCGCTTTATAACCAACGATCGCTCCATCCGCAGCTACACCCAAACGATAGATCAAATCCTGTTGCAATCCTGAGCGTTTAGTCCAAGCTGGATGAACTTGGTTATACACTTGACGATTCAATGCACGCAGCTGGGATGGATCGGTAATTTCTGGAACTGTATTTAAAAGTGCTTCTAAATCTTTGACTACTGGCTTTTCATTAGCTATGGGTGTTGCTGTAGGTGTTGCAGCCTCGATGGGTGTTGCAGCTGCTGATGCTGGAAGATTAAGGCTCTTTGTTGTAGAGCTAGTTTGCTCATCTGGTTTAGGCTGCGGTGGACGAATTTGGGGAGGTGGAATCAGGTTAAATGCGATCGCTGCTACTGCTAAACTTGATATTCCTACAGCCGCAGGAACAGCTTGCCTAATTACAGCCTGACTAGCACCACCATAGCGTCTAGTAACTGGTTGTAGTTCTAGGGATAATTCTGGTAAAGTCTGGGTATCAGCAAAAAACTGATCTACTGCTTCTACTAAATCAAACAACTGTACCGTATTCAAATCTATTTCAATAGGCGGACGTTTAGAATTATTAGAGTGAGACTCGAACCCCTCTGGAGCATTCTCTGAATGTATGATTAATCTATGGCGGTTGCCGTCAATTTTTTGAAACTCTACTAGCTCCGATTCCTGGTTGTGTGCTTGCGGATTGGGTACAGTACTCAGAAATTCTTGAGCGTAACCACTAACAGCCCTTACCAAACTTTCAAAAAATTCCCGCCCTCCCGTTAGGGGTTGATTGTAACCAGATAAATAGCATTCTGCATTTACCAATATTGATAATTCTGGGCGCATTTCCTGAAACTGTGCAGCCCTAGTGACATCACTTAACCCTTCTAAAAGAAGAGTACAATTAGGTAGACTGTACTTACGTTGAATATTCATTCCACTTCACCGTCAAAAAGACTAATCCAGAACCGTTGCATTCCAGCAGTACCAGTACAAAATAGTAATTGTCCTAACAAATTTATTGCTAGCGCATCTAATTTTTCATCAGAAGTTAATGCTAGTACACCAGAACGCCGAGCATTCATCCGGCTTTTAAAATGCGCTCTAAACCGCTCTAGGTAATTAGATAGCCGCAAATTCTGTTCTAATGGAATCTGTTTTTCTTCCATTTGTTGACATATCATTAATAACTGGCGGATGACAACAGTTAAACGCCGTGCTATATAGCAAGCAATGACCACCAAAGCTTTTGCTTCCATAATAGTTAAGGGACGGCGCATGTGCGCTCTTCGTAGCGGGTTAGAGCTACGCATCCGCCATAAATTCACTCTGTCTTTAACAATTCCTTTCAGATCCAACTCTTGAGCAAAAGCCAGGATTGCTTCTGAACCACCAAGCTCTAAAGCTTCAATTGCCAATAAAATCAGGTCAATTTGCAGCCTGGTTCTTCGAGGACACGTTTTGGAAGCGATCGCAGGATCTGGTAAAGTGTCCAGAATCATCGGCAGTGAGTCTTGGGTTGAACTGTTGAACGGCGTTAAACTTGCTGAAACATTCATTCTATAAATACCTTGTGCGGTTCCAACAGACTAGATAAAACAAATTTAAGATCGGTAGCCAAGACTTGAGCCTTAGACTTGTGGCAGTAACATGACTACCTGATATATACATTACTTAACTCTTTCTACTCAAAGTTTTCCCTATATCGAAATCAAAATTTTAAAACATAACTAAATTCACCTCATTTATTAGTGAAATACCTTTTATAGCTTGGTTTAGATTCTAATTATCGTCAATGAAGAGCGAAGCTTTAGCCTTTATCCCCACTTGACCCCCAGCGTATGACATTATAGTGTACGATTTTTCAGGTATCTGAAATTGGGTATTGAGCATTGGGCACTTGTACTGAGCGAAGTCGTTGGCGCAGCCTCTCGTAGAGAAGTATTGGGCATTGCTTATTAATTTTTCTACCTCATTTCCCATGCCCCATTCCCCATTCCCTACTCCTTTATTCCCCATTTTATGGATTTAAAGTCTCTCGTTCGTGACATTCCAGATTTCCCGAAACCCGGAATTTTATTTCGGGATATTACTACGTTACTGCGCGATCCAGAGGGACTGCGCTATACTATTGACTTTTTAACACAAAAATGCAATGAAGCTGAAATAACAGCTGATTATGTCATTGGTATGGAGTCGAGGGGATTTATTTTTGGTGCACCTCTGGCTTATAAATTAGGAGCTGGTTTTATTCCCATCCGTAAAAAAGGGAAGTTACCAGCAGCCGTTCACTCAATTGAATATGAATTAGAGTATGGTACAGACTGCCTAGAAGTGCATCAAGACGCTTTACACCAAGGTAGCCGAGTTTTGATTGTGGACGATTTGATTGCCACAGGTGGAACTGCGAGTGCTACAGCAAAGTTGGTGCAGAAAATTGGCTGCGAACTAGTAGGATTTGGGTTTATTATCGAGCTACGGGATTTACAAGGGCGTAGATATTTGCCGGATGTGCCGATTATCTCTTTAATTGAATATTAGTCATTAGTCATTGGTCATTAGTCATTAATCATTGGTCAATAGCAAAACAACTGGCAAATGACGAAAGACAAATGACGAAGGACAAAATATAAATGACAAAGGACAAAATATAAATGACATCTACGAAAATTTCCTTGGAGACAGGTCGGGATTGGCTAATCGGGCTAGTCACGAGCGAAACTTTTGTTTATGTGGCAAAGCGGCTATTGCAGGCACTGCTAACTTTGTTGTTGGCGTCAGCGTTGTCATTTTTCATCATTCAACTCGCTCCCGGTGATTATGTAGATACGCTGCGGCAAAATCCGAAAATATCTCCAGAAAGAATTGAGGAAATCAAACGGCAGTTTGGTCTGGATAAGTCTTGGCCAGAGCAATTTGGGCTGTGGCTATGGCGAATCTTGACCAAAGGGGATTTTGGCACGAGTTTTATTTATCAACGTTCAGTGGCATCGCTGTTGTGGGAACGAGTACCAGCGACTTTGCTATTAGCGATCGCATCTTTAATTGTCACATGGGCGATCGCCATCCCTCTAGGGATCTTTGCCGCTGTCAAACAAAATAAGCCAGCAGACCGGATTTTACAGGTGATTAGTTACGCAGGACAAGGCTTTCCGAGTTTCATCACTGCTTTAGCGCTGCTGGTTTTAGCCCAAATCACCTCACCATTTTTCCCAGTGGGTAGTATGACTAGCATTAACCACTCAGAACTGTCGTGGTTTGGCAGAATCTTAGATATCGGCTGGCACATGATTTTACCAACGATCGCACTCTCAATTACTAGTTTTGCTGGTTTGCAACGCATCACTCGAGGCGAATTATTGGATGTTCTGCGTCAAGACTACATCCAAACAGCTCGTGCCAAAGGTTTGCCAGAAAACCGTGTCATCTACGTTCATGCACTCCGCAACGCCATAAATCCCTTAATTACGTTATTGGGTTTTGAATTAGCTGGTTTATTAAATGGTGCTTTCATAGCCGAATTTTTCTTTAACTGGCCTGGTTTAGGGAGATTGGCTTTACAGGCTTTACAAGCTCAAGATTTATATTTATTAATGGCAAGCTTGATAATGGGCGCAGTACTGCTGATTGTTGGCAATTTAATCGCCGATTTGATGCTCAAAGCAGCCGATCCACGCATTCGCCTAGAAAATCTCAATTAGCAGCAATTCTAAATTCAAAGAATCAAAACTTATTGGGATATTTCCAGGGTACTGCCAACTATCAAACAACAAATAGCTAAATAGCCAGGATGCGGATGTCATTGAAGAAAGTCTTCCTGATTCCTCATCCCGTCTTGAATTTGCCTACTTTCAGTGTCAGGCTAATTCTGCACACTGCAAAATCTAGAATTGCTGTTTAATTAGTTATTTTACCAAGATTCAGACTGATTTCTTGCTCTCACATATTTGAGAGTTTTTTCTAAGCGGGCGGCGGGAATCGAACCCGCATTAATAGCTTGGAAGGCTATAGTTTTACCACTAAACTACGCCCGCAAATTTCCAACTCTATCAATATAACACAGCTTCTGCCAAAATTCAAGTATTTACTTGGAATTGGCGGATTGGATTGTAATCCTGACATACAGATTGCTTAATTCTGGTTTTGTGCCATTGTTATTGTGGGCAGCAAGAAAGTTTTCTGTTTTGAAAACTTCATTGAGGGCTTGCTCGTATATGCTTTTTTCACTTTGCAGTGCTACTGGTTCTATTTCTAGAACTACGGCTTGTTTAAAATTACCATTGTTATCAATTATTAAGCTAGCCAAGAGTTGTGCTGGCTCAAGTCCCGAATTGTGGACAAGAAAACTTGGGTCTAATTGTTTTGTGTTGCTTCCTTTGTATAAAGCGATAACGTCGGGTAAAGCATCTTGTCGGAATCCTTTTGATTGTATCAAGCTAATCACTTCATCTCTAGATAAGGGAGCTACTATTGCTACCGATGCTCCTCCGGTAGGAATTGGCGGAGTTTCTCTAGTTGAAGTTGGTGGAGTTTCTCTATTTTCAGGTTCTGAAACTGGTCGATTTGATGGAATACCTGTTGGTAGTTGCGTTCCCTTTCCCAGTTTAATTTCTTGACGACGGTTCCAAGGTAAATTACCGACTGAAACTGTAGGTGTCGGTGTGGCTTTAGGTATCGGTGCGGGTGTGACTTTAGGTGTAGGTGCTGGCGTGGTTTTAGGTGTAGGTGCTGGCGTGGGGACTATCTGCTGTCTAGAAGGTTCGCTATTAGGTTGAGAGGCGTAAATTCGGCTCTTTTTCTGGAAATTCTTAGGGGTATTTATTGCGCCAAAATCCTGATTTATAGGCGTAGTTGGTGCTGTTTGTGATGAACGTGCTGGTACAGACTTTTGAGTTGAGGATAGTGGTTTTGACGAAACTATTTTGGCTGTTGATTTTGATTTGATTATTGATTTTGTTTTAGGAGCAATTTCTATCAATTCGATGGGAACAGCAGATTGATTTTGCTGGGGAAACCACAGACTAAATGCATTAGATGAGCGCATCAACCAGAACACCAGCAAGTGCAGAGAGACTGAACTGACAACGACAAAAATCCACAAACCTGGTGGATCGGTGTGTCGTCTCCAGACCTTGGCTGGAATTGGAGTTTTATCTGCAACCGATGGTGTCATATTATATAAACTGGATATGATTAGGCACTGTTACTCATTGGTAATGCTTTAAAATACCAGTCTAAATTTTAGCGATTAACCATTACCTCTGGTGAAACAGCGAAAGTCAAAACTGTTTCATCTACTCCTTTAAGTTCTAGCGGACTACCTTTAGTAATTTCTCCTTCCTGTAAATAATCTGCTACGGCAGCAGAAACCAGGATTGTACCGGGAAGTGCAGCAGCTTGCAACCTGGCAGCAATATTCACACTTGGGCCAATAGCAGTATAATCCGCACGTTCAGCGCTACCAAACATCCCCACAACAGCAGTCCCTTGGTGGATACCACATCGGAACTGTACGCTAGTAAGTCTGTCACCATCGAATACACCTTGGTCTCGCCAGCGCTGATTCAAGTCAGCCAGTGAGCGGTGCATTGCTCTTGCTGTATTGATGGCACGACGCACTTGTTCATTGGGGGTTAGTTCTTCTGGCGCTCCATATAAAGCTAAAATAGCATCTCCCATAAATTTATCTACAGTGCCGCCATTGCCAAATACAACCTTGGTCATAGCTTCTAAATATTCATTTAGCAATTCTGCGACTCGTCGGGATCTGAGAGTATTTGATAGCTGTGTAAAACCTACGATATCACTAAACAAAACTGTAATTAAGCGTGGTTCTGGGCGCAAATCTAACGTTAAATCTCCGGTTGCGGCTTTTTGCACCAATACAGCCGGTAAAAAGCGCTTTAGCACCGATTCTGTTAAATAAGTATTTAGCTCCACGATTCGCCGTTCATTTTCTTTTAATGCTAAAAGATTGCGAACTTCTGCCAAAAGTTCCCGATCGTTGAATGGTTTTGCTAAATAAGCGTCCGCGCCATGTTCTGTACCTTCAATGCGGGTTTCCTCATCTACTTTCGCTGTCAGGAGAATGATTGGTGTTCCTTTCAACGTCTCCTCATGGCGGATCATCTGAATCATCTCAAGTCCGCTCACTAAGGGCATCATTAAGTCAGTCACAATCAAACTGGGTATAATTTCTTTAGCTTTACTGTGCCCTTCATGACCGTTACGAGCTGTCTGTACATGATAGCCATTGCGGCGGAAAATCTCAGATACATAGGTTCGCAAATCGGGATTGTCATCTACAACTAAAATTGAGTGCTGAGTCTTAAGTGCTGAGTCTTTAGTATCAACACTGGAGGAGAGATTTATTGTAATATCTTCAATATTCTCTGTTGTTGACTCTACTAATTCTAAATCAGCCAATTCTACGCTAGCACGGCTCGTATTCAGTTCGGTAGGCGTTTCTAGTACTTGCTGTGCAGGTAAATGAGCATTCCCAGTCACCAGCCATAAACTAAAGGTAGTGCCTTTACCATAAACTGATTCCACAGTGACTTGACCACCATGTAATTCTACTAATTCTTTAACTAAAGCTAAACCCAAACCACTGCCTTCATAGGAACGGTTTGCTGAACCTTCAGCTTGGCGAAAGCGCTCAAATAGGTGAGGAATTTGTTCTTTAACAATACCAATTCCAGTATCTTGTACTTGCAATATGCAACGATCGCGCTCAGATTTTAGTCTGACACTGATCGTCCCACCTTCAGGAGTAAACTTCATGGCATTTGACAGAAGGTTATAAACCACCTTGTCAAATTTTTCCATGTCCAAGTACACCGTAGAACATTCATCTAGCTGGGTGACGAGATGCAGTCTCTTTTTCTCGCAGTAGGGACGAAAAGATTCCACTATTTGGCTGACAAATTCGACTAAATCGCAGGGATGGAAGCTAGGCTGCATTCTCCCCGCATTCAGGCGTTGTAAATCCAGGAGTTGATTTACCAGTCGCAGGAGGCGGCGGGAGTTACGCAGGGCGATCGCACATTGAGAGTAAGATAATCCCTCACCAGCGGCCACCGCCGACTCTAAAGGCCCTTGAATCAAGGTAATCGGTGTGCGAAACTCATGGGAAATATTTTGGAAAAATTCGGTTTTTTGTTTGTCTAATTCCAGTAGGCGTTCAGCTTGTTGGCGAGTTTTTTGATACAAGTGTGACTGCTGCACGGCGATCGCGGCTTGCGCTGCTACTGCTTTCGCCAAATCGATATCAGATGGCAACCACTGATGCACTTTTTTACCTTCATGCAAAGTAATACTACCAATACATTTGCCATCAGCCAATAATGGCACAAACATTAGCGATCGCGCTGGCATTTTTAAAGGCAAATCAAAACCCCGCACATCCGAGGGAGCATGGCTCACATTACCAATTACCACAGGTTCATGTGTCTGTAGCATTTGTTGGAGGATGGGATTCTCCTGTATAGATGCTTGAGAATAGGGTAATCTCTGGCTTGGTAGATGATTATTGCTACTTGAGCTATTGTCTGGGGTTGGCGATGCCTGCGACGGGCTGTGCCTACTTAAATTTTCTAGATGTTGAAAACTGTCATACAAGGCCACACACTCAACAAACTCATCTTCCTCAGTCCACAAAGACAAGACACAGCCATCGACTTGTAAAGCTTGTCCCAATTGCTGAGTGATCGCCGCAAAGATATCTTGAGGATCTAGGCTAGAGCGAATCGCGCTAGTAATCGTATTAATCAAGCTCTCTCGCTTGGCAAGGGCACGTACTTGTTCGTAAGCATAAGCTTGAGACAAAGCCAAGGCTGCCTGATCCGCTACCATCAAAACTAGCTGCACCTCATCATCCCCCCAGAACCGAGGAACAGAACACTGGTGCAGTGCTAACACTGCCATCAGTTCTTGTTGGCAGATCAATGGCACAACCAAACTAGAACAAATGTTAGCAGCAGCAAAAGCTTGCCCACGCTCACGCAGTTCGGGAGTGTTACCGTGAATGCGCTCATCATCAATCACATCGTGAATCACCTGAACTTCGCGGGTTTCCCACACCGTCTGAGCCAAAAGAGGCAGAGGAGTTGCAGAGGATATAGCGGGCAGAGTGGAAAGACTTACTGCTACTTCCTCTTTGCTCTCCTGCACCTCTGCTTCTTCAGAAACAGGCTTTTGATAAATAAACCCTTTATCCGCCAACTGCTCATCTTGAAAGGAACGTAGCAGACAAACATCCACCTCCAACATGTGACCCACTGTATCTACAATTGCTTGCAAAATTTGTCTGTAGTCTAAAGCACTGCGAATCGTATTGGTAACGGTATTCAGCAGCGATTCTTGACGGAGTGTGCGGGTAAGTTCGCGGGTTCTAGCTTTGAGGACATTGTGGGTATCCAAAGCTTGACGTACCACTGCTTTTAGTTCCTCCGCTTCCCACGGTTTGGTTACATATTTAAATACCTTGCCAGCATTAATTGCTTCCACCAAGTCTTCGACATCGGTGTAGCCAGTTAAAATAATCCGGATAATATCTGGATATTGAGTTGCTGTTAGGCTCAAAAATTCTGTACCGCTCATCATCGGCATCCGCTGATCGGAGATGATCACCGCGATCTCTCCCTCTTGAGCCAGCAGATCGAGGGCCGCAGGGCCAGAGGTTGCCCTTAGCACCTTATAATCACGATAGAAAGTGCGGTAAAGCAAGTCAAGGTTGTCTGGTTCATCATCGACAACCAAAATTTTAGGCTTACTGTTTGCTTGGGATTTCATGCACCGCTTTCCTGCTGCAACGGCAGTCGGATAAAGAATAATCTGATCAGGTAAGAATTTTTCTGAGTCAGGTAAGAGCAGAGCATTTTGACCAATAGGGCTATTTGGCTACATGACTGCTGAGTGTAGGAGCGTTTACTCACAGTAATTCGTCTCAATTGCTTGTGCCGATTACCATTTGCGTTGGTGCAGTGTAATTACTTTCATTGCCAGTTTTAGTGTTACAGAGTCGACGCTTGCTTGCCAAATCTTTTTTCACTTCCTGTGAGCAATGTCTGATAATACATACAGCGCTCATAGCCATCTGAAAAATCCAGATAAAGCTGCATATTAAGTTTTCCCTCCACAGCTGTTGTAATAACACTTGCAGGTAAATTTTATTTATGGTAGTCATGGTAGAGTCAGTGAAATTAGAACAATAAGATTTAAAGCCAAAGTATACTATTAGACAAATACCTCTTTCTAATTTAGCAATCAGAACTATCATTAAGACAAGTGATAGTGGTTGAGGAGTTAGAAATTAGGGTTTAGGAAACCTTACAGATTCTTATCCCAGTACCTGTACAGCCTATTTGGATAACTTGGTAGCAAAGTAGTATAAGTGTAGCGGTAACTGCAAAAAACAAGTTCAGTACTGTAACCAAGGGTGGTTTGAAACCAGAGTTTGCCAATAGTGTACTTACTTAACAATTTTGGAGATGCTGCTTACAGACAAGTTATGCTATTCCTCTGCCCACTCGCTCAAAGCTCTATCACTTTACAGATGTTTTTGTGGCAATCAGTTTGATATTCTGTCCACCTAAAACAAGGTATGCAATGAATATACTGAATTTAAGGTTATAGATTTATGAAGTTGTAACTCCTAATACTCTTTCAAAAATGCAGGTTATAAAACTCAAAACTAAAGTGTAAAAATTTGTTTAATCGACAAGCAAAAGCGAATTAGCAATATTGGTTCAGTTAAATCTCCTGGGCAACTCTTAAGTTCTGATTTAGTTTAAATCTTGTTTTAGGATATTTGAGAAAATTTTTGTTGAATAAAATCAATACTAAACTAGCCTTGAAATATCGGTTTTTTCACCCATACCACCAACAGCCAATCGATCCAGCATCCTGCCAATTCCAAATTCGTACAGCTACACCTGCTGATTTGATTGGTGTTGCCCAAATTATTACTGAAAGCTTTCACTCCCACAAGGGTATATGGGGATGGGCTTTTCCGTTGCTACGTCTGGGTATTTACGAAGACTTAAGGCATCGGATGGCATCACCTGCGCCCCGTCATCTGTGCTTAGTTGCCCTTGAAGCTACTACTGGTGAGGCTAATAACTTAGTAGGAAGTGTGGAAATGGGTGTACGCTACAGTAGTGATTCATGGAGCCAAATTGGTGTAGGTTTTCCTTACTTATCTAATTTAGCGGTTCACCCAAAATACCGTAGACATGGTGTGGCTTCAGGATTACTTACTAGCTGTGAAAAAGTCTCTCGCGAGTGGGGATTTCAAGACTTATATCTCCATGTTTTAGAAAATAACCATCAAGCACGACAGCTTTATTTCAAGCTGGGATATCGAGTGCATAAAGTCGAATCTAATTGGAATACACTTCTTCTAAGACGCTCAAGCCAGATGTTATTGCATAAGCACCTGAGTGCTGATTCCATTCTCTGAGTTTTGTTTTGGCAATTGTCAAGTTTTGTATTCCATTCCAATTAATTCGATAAAATCTGTAACTCATAGCGGTAATCAAACACAAAATAAGCTAAACCACGTATACCTTTATAACCACAATTATTTTGACTCAGAGAAAGCTCAAAACTCAAGCCAGGACTAGATAATATACTCTTATTAAGAACTCTAGGTTTTCAAATTAACGGGGTTTAATTAGAAATTTAGCCAATATTAGCTAAATATCCATATAAATCCGCTTTGATTTCCAGGACTTACTTGATTTAGCAGGCAAGAGCTAACGATAAAGAAGGCTCTTTGAGTTATACTAAGTTTTTTCACGCAATCAAATAGGAGTCTTAATAAATCAAAACTCAAACATGTTTGTTAATTTACGAAGCGAGTAAAAAGCTTTTGATAATTTTTTATCAAAAGAATATTTTATTTTAACTTTTTACGAAAAATGCCCTCTTCGCTATAAACAAATTATCTTTTTGGCAAATATTTTTAATATTAAAAAATGTTAAATTTAGCTTTTGGGATTTATGCTTAACAAATTTTTTAAAGCAATCGATATAGATGAAAATGGACTATAATGGGAACATACGCTAAATCGCGTTGAAATAAATCATTACTTCCTCATAATAACTTTGTAATTCATATATTCATCTTTATAAAAACTTTAAGAAAACACTAGTATAGTTTACAGACAAATCTAGTTATATCTCATAAAATATAATCACTTAATTACTGAAACAACGCCTATATATTGCTATTTTTAGTGAGATTGACTAAAAAGGTCTTGATAATAAAAGAATTCAAAAACTTGATTTGATATAACAGCTAGTTCCGTTTTGAAGTGCATACTACAACAACATTCATTAAAAGTTTAAAAAACATGGATAGCGAACAGCATCGACGCTATCAGACCTCTATGGTATCAACTTATTACCCTGAAACTACTTTCCTTGACTCTGTTGTCATGTCAGACGGAACTGAGCAATCGCAAGGCTCGGATATCCTTACACGTTTGCACAGTGGAGAAGTTTTCATCGTCAATAGTCGTAGGCGAAATGGATTAATACTCTTTAAACGCTACCATGCAGAGTTTGCTGGGCCTGGGGCTGCTGTCGGTGGGGATTATGATTGTGATTGCCAAAGGGCACTGCCCATAGGTAATCTGTCTTTATTAACTCCTGAATCTAATGAAGAACGCCAGAAGGCTTACTTGATTAGGCGACAGTGGATTCGATTGATCAAACAAATTACAGAAAACCCACTGCCTGGGCAGCGAGTCCAGAAAATTCTCGATCAATTTGAACAATACTTTCCACCAGAAATAGTGTCTCTTTTGCCGGATGTTGCCTTTGCTCTTTTAGTGGGTGTGCTGCCACAAACAGTTGGAGTAGTACGCCGTTTGGGCAGTGAGGTGAATAGCAGGTTTAATTACTGAGTAAATTGCTAAGATGACAAATTTGCCAAAGCAGCTTTTACTCGATTAACGGTGCGACCATTCTCCTCTATCGTTCCGACAGTAATTCGCAATCCTCCGCTAATGTGCCGTACAAGAGTGCCGAGTGTTCTAAGTTTCTGGTGGAAAGTTTTTAAAGCAGCATCTTGTGAATTAAAGCTATTTGGTTTAAGACGCAGGTAAATAAAGTTGGCAGCACTTGGGGTAACTTGTAGTTCTGGTTGCTGGGATAAAATTTCGATGAGTTTGGCTCGTTCACTCAGGGTCTGGGGAATTGATTCCAGCAAAAGTGTACGATTTTGTAAACCAACTAATGCTGCTGCTATGGAAAAACTGGGGAGATTATAGGGTAAGCGAACTTTTTCTAAAATGGCGATCGCTTCGGGATGAGCGACGCAATAACCTATACGGAGAGACGCCAATCGGAAAGCTTTAGAAAAAGTGCGTAACATTACCCAATTAGGATGCTGTGCTAATTCACCTACTAGGGTAGTTTGACTGAATTCAAAGTAAGCTTCATCAATTATTACTAAAATATCCTGTGGCAAGCTTCTTAACCACGCCAACTCTGCCTCAGTTAAGCTGTTAGCAGTCGGCGAATTGGGATGTACTACGAAAACTACGCGAATGGAGGGATTTTGAGTTTGTTCGATCGCAGACTGTGCGGCGCTTATGTCAATTTCAAAATTTGTTTCATTTCTCCCCACCGCAACCACAGGAATGCCCAAAGTTTGCGCCAAAATCCCGTACATCGAGAAAGTGGGATTGGCAACGAGAATTGACCCTTCTCCTCCTAGACAGGTGGCGATTAATAAAGAGCGGATTAGTTCATCTGAACCATTACCAACAGAAATATTGGCAGCAGTAAACAAAGATGATGAGAGGGCCGCTGACTGATTAACGTACTCAGTGATCGCATCCTTAAGTGTTTCATGTCCACCATCGGGATAACGATTTGTTTCAATTACTTGCTGATACGTCCACGCCAGCTTCTCTTTTAACTCAGGTGGTAAATCGTAAGGGCTTTCATTTGTATCTAGCCGATCGAACTGTGTGGCGACAGAATCGGCTGTATCGCTACTGGGGTGAGGTTTATAAGCAGTGAATTGGGCTAAATCTGACCGAATGAAGGGAAGCATAGTTTTAGTCATTAGTCATTGGTCATTAGTCATTGGTCATTAGTAACTAACAAAGGACAAATGACTAAGGACATTAGTTATGTGTGAGTCTAATATTTTACAACTTCAAGGTAATTGGCAAAAGAGGCGAATTGACTGCCAAATTTCTTCCATAACATTATTCAAGGCGTGATCGCTGTCGAGTTCAACTAACTCCACCCAAGGACGCGATTGCGCAAAGTCCTGACTAGCTTCTATGGGAATGACTTCATCCTTTTTCCCATGCAAAATCAGCGTGGAGATAGGGCGTTGCAAAAGCTTTTCTTGGTATTGGGCAGCATCTGTAACGAAATCGTAACTTAAGGGAAGTGGGCGCTGCTCCCCATAGTGGTAGACCATGATATATTTTTCCTGTTGCCAACGCTGTACTTCTTCATCCCCTAGCTTAGGCAACCAATGGGATAAAAACCCGAAAGCTGGTGCTAGCAAAACTAAGCGTTGCACTTGCAAACTTTGTTGTGCCAAGTGGGCAGCAGTCAAACCACCCAAACTTGAGCCAATGAGTGTTACTGGTGTAGAATCATTGCTGAATTCTGCGGCCACTTGAGTGAGCTGACGAGTGATTGTCAATTGGGAAAAATCGCCAGCATTGAGATCGGGAATTTTCAGATTTGTTTGAATTTGGGTAAAGCTATCGCCTATATCCTGCGCTTTGGCAGATTTAGGGCTAGAAGCAAATCCGTGAAGATATATGTAGTCCAAAGTTGTCAATAGTTAGGAGTTAAAAATTATTGAGTGTTGATAAATAAAGATTTATCAATTGTTGTGGCTCACTTATAATTCATAACTCAGAACTCCTCACTCCTAAGTTTTATTAGCGCATTGTGACAAATTCCTCTGCGGCTGAGGGATGGACACCCACAGTAGCATCAAAGTCTTTTTTGGTTGCGCCCATCTTGACTGCGATCGCTACACCTTGGATAATCTCAGCGGCACTTTCACCTACCATGTGAGCGCCTAGAACTTTGTCGGTGTTGCCATCAACTACCAACTTCATCATTGTCTTTTCTTGCTTACCAGTTAAACTGTGGTACATGGGGCGAAAGCGAGTGCGAAAAATTTTGACGGCATCACCAAGTTTTTCCCGTGCTTCGGCTTCTGTCCAGCCGACTGTTGCCGCTTCTGGGTTAGAAAATATGGCTGTGGGCACAGTTTCGTGACTGAATTCGCGGCGATTATTCCCAAATTCAGTATCAGCAAAGGCGCGACCTTCGCCAATGGCCACGGGAGTTAAATTGATTCGGTCGGTGACATCGCCAACAGCAAAAATATTCGGTTGACTAGTTTGACTATATTCATTGACTGCGATCGCATTTGTGGTTGGGTATCCAGGCCCTTCGATAGAACTAGCCACAACATCAATCCCAGCGTTTTCTAAACCTAATTCATCTACATTGGGAGTTCGACCGGTCGCTACTAAAAACACATCGGCAATCAGTGGTTCTTGGTCATCCCCTGATAAAGTCAGTTTCAACCTTTCTGGGATACGTTCAATTGCTTTCACCACATTATTCTTAATCAAGCGAATTCCGTGGTTCGTCATACCCTCTTCAATTTCTATGCGGACATCTTCATCAAAACCATTTAAAATCTTTTCACCTCTGGTAATTTGTGTCACCTCAGAACCCAAACCGCGCATAATACAAGCAAATTCCGTGCCGATATAACCAGCGCCAATAATGACGATGTGTTTTGGTTGTTCTTTTAGATGAAAGATTTCGTTAGAGGTAATGCCATGTTCCATCCCTGGTAAATCTGGCTTGACAGGACGCCCACCAACAGCAATTAAAATTTTGTCTGCTGTAATTTTACGTCCATTAACTTCTACAGTGTGGGGATCTACCAATGTGGCGCGACCAGAAATTAGTGCCACTCCAGCTTTTTCTAAGAAGTTGATGTGTAGCTGCGACAGCCGCCGAACTTCCTTATCTATAGATGTAATGAAATATTCCCAATCAAACTCAGCCTTACCTACTTTCCAGCCATAGCCTGAAGCGTCACTGAACAGTTCGGGAAAGTGAGAGCCATAGACCATGAGTTTTTTGGGAACGCAACCGCGAATCACACAAGTGCCACCAACTAAATCATATTCAGCGATCGCCACTTTTGCGCCGTAGCTAGCCGCTCGTTTGGAAGCCGCCAAACCTCCAGAACCCGCACCAATTACAAACAGGTCGTAATCAAAAGTCATAAGTTTATGTTCTCTTTAGCAACAAGTGAGTTCCTGGGAACTTACACACAGAACGTGATTGAACTATATAAGGATATCCGGTGAATGCTGTGTAAGTCCTGTCCTTGATTTAATCTAGCGTTAGCAGATGCTATCTGGTCGTAGGGAATATCACTTTTTGCTTTGGTGGCAGTAAAGGCAGTAGTTAACAGTTGTATAGTTCTGCCCCTAATCAAGCATAAGTCTGTGCTACTGCATTGAAGCAGCTAAGTTCCACAGGAATTACGCAAAATTATGACAAAACGTACTGCCTTCGGCGTTTGCATAGCATTTTTTACCCCCATTAGCAATTTTTATGTACTTGGAGAGTCAGTTGGGGTTACAGGTGTTGGAGTTACTGGAGTTACAGGTGTTGGAGTTACTGGAGTTACGGGTGTTGGAGTTACTGGAGTTACGGGTGTTGGATCTGTTGAGGTTACAGGTGTTGGAGTTACTGGAGTTACGGGTGTTGGAGTTACTGGAGTTACGGGTGTTGGATCTGTTGAGGTTACAGGTGTTGGAGTTACTGGAGTTACGGGTGTTGGATCTGTTGGGGCGTTGAGTAATTTCTCAGTTGTAGTTGAGGTGTTGGGTAATTTCTCAGTTGTAGTTGAGGTGTTGGGTAATTTCTCAGTTGTAGTTGAGGTGTTGGGTAATTTCTCAGTTGTAGTTGAGGTGTTGGGTGATTTCTCAGTTGCAGTTGAGGTGTTGGGTGATTTCTCAGTTTGGCCAACTGGTGGAGTTAACTGCACAAAAGAGGGGTTTTCAATTACTCCCTCGCCTTTTATAGGTGGCTGTGCTTTCAAAGCCGCAGTAGTTTCGGCTTGAACACTGGTGATTGCAGGATCGGGTGTAGGCACAGGACTCTGCCTGTTCAAATCAAGTTCCCGAACCATCTGGCTCGTTTCATAAAAATTTCTGAGATCAAAATCATATAACCTCTGAAATTCGCCTTTAACTATAATCACCATTTGCCCTGCTTCCAACACCTGAGTTTGAGAAGCTTTCTTGTTAGAAACTTCAATACCGCTATTTGTCAGCGCACCCACAATCGTAGTGTCTGTTTGTTGGTCGTAGCGTACAAATAATGCTGAACCACGAATTGCTGCTGCTGCATTTGGTGTTTGTATACGTGTTTGCCCCTTTCCTGGTGGGATGAGCAACAACACAGTCCCGTTTGTCAGTTTAAAGTCACGAGTCTTCGGCAAAAATTGAAATAACGCCTGTTCTCCAACTCGTGCCAAAGAGCCATCATTAAAACGCAAATCTGCTAGAGAAGCTCGGCCAGTTGACAGCCCGTCACCAGGAGTCATTGCATCTAATTTGCGCGCAGCACGTTGCTTCAATTTATCTTTGGGTATTAGTTGTACGATGTTGCGGAGGTTCTGAATCTCTGCTCGCGTTAGAGGAGTTATAGCACTTACCCGATTTTGCAAAGGCAGTACTATAAGTCCCCATAAACCAATCACCAATAATGGAAACGATTTATAAAACATAGTTTGAGAAATTTTGACCTTCAACTAATATCATAAAAATTAAAGTTTAAGCTAATGCTAATTGTTGTAAGAGTTGTTTAGGTAAATTAGTTTAAATTTTAATTTAGATTTAATGCATCAAATAGATAATAAATGAAATATATGTATTTAATTGATTTAAGTTTTTCTTATGAAACTGAAATTGTATGTAATCAAGTCTGTAGGAAATTGGGAAGTTAGTATTTGATATAAAAAAATAAACGAGAAGTACCTTACATATAATCCTTTATAATCACTTCAGGCAGAGAGTCATTAATTATGGGGGACAATAACTTGCTAAGATTTGTTGTGAAATTATCCACTGGCTGTATTTCACTAAAATTTAAGCAGGAATTTTATCGGAGCATCTCAGTTTTACAAAAAAAATCTGGGAAAAATCCGAAAAGCAGTAATTTTAGTTTGTAGTTTCAGTATATACCTACAAAGCTAAAATAGATGCAATCAACTGTATCTTTGTAGTCGGAACTTCCGATACAGCTAGTGGGTCTACATTTGCCAAACGCAATCAATGCGATCTAACCAGATGCGACTCAAGAACTGGAAAAATTTGTTTTTTTGTATTTTGTTAACGTCCAGTGGTGGAAGCTGGTGTTGCATTAAAGTAGATGCGGCAGAATCTGCAATTACAGATGTTTTGCATCCTAATCATTTAGCAAGTATACAGGTAACTCATGAGCAGTTATCTCATAAGTTGGAGCAAAAAGCAATTAACTCTTTGTGCAAGCTGTCGAGTGAGTCACATACTTTAGACTCTCGGATGCCGTTAAATCTGGCACAGCAAACACCAGAAACGACTCAAATCCCAGATCAAACCGAAGAACCTATAGATACTCAAAAGCAAAATGACCCGCCACAGCTAGAATCTCCGCCAAATAATTTGCCCATATCTCCTTCAGACTCAAAGGAGCAACTATTAAATTTACCTAAGAGAGAGTATTCTCAAAGGCGAGAGAGGTTGATAGAACTGCTACGATCGCCAAAACTACCATTTGAATCTAATAGCGATCGCGAATTGGGGTTACGGGTGCGGTTACGACCCCTAGAACAACAGCTACCACCACCGATAGAACAACCCGTACCTCAGTTTAAACCTATCGGCTATCTACAAGGACGTGTCGGCTACTTCCAGACAAATAACATTTTTTCTTCAAATGATAGTCCCATAGAAGATGGTTTAATTATTTCTGGACTGACACTAGCCTCTACATATTTCCCTTTGGGATCTAAAACTTTTTTAAATGGCTCAATTGATGGCAATCTGATTCGTTATATAAATCAGTCAGAATATCATTACAATCAGGTGAGATTCAATCTCGGTATTTACCAGCAGCTATCCCAACGAATGTTTGGAGAAATCAGTTGGAGCAATCAACATTTATTTTATGCCAACAACAGCGATCGCTTCGATAGCTTCAAAGCAGGCGATCGCTTTTTAAATGAAAATTCCCTACAACTGTCTTTGGGACGCCGAGATCCCTTAACTTCAAGATTAACCCTAGATAGCTTCTACGAGTTGAGTGTAAATTTTGCCGATCCCCAAAGTCGTAATCGGATAATCAATTCCTTTTGGGTGTCTCTGAACTACTACTTGCAAAAGCCTCTCCAGGTTGGTATTGACTACCAAATGAGTTTATCAGATTTTACACAGCGCGATCGAGAAGACGAATTTTATCGGCTATTCGGACACTTAAATTACCGAATATCCGATACCATTTATATGAATGTCCAGGCTGGAGTAAGTTTAGGTAGTTCAACCGCCGAAAACATTGATTTTGATGGCTGGTTCTTCAGTATTAATTATGGTTTGCAATTAGGTAAGTTTTGAAATTTGTCCTTTGTCATTAGTCATTTGTCCTTTGTGATTTATCCTTTATTAAAAACTAATGACCAATGACCAATACTTCGACTACGCTCAGTACAAGTGACTAATGACTATAAATAGGAAATCCAATCACTCCAGCTACCAGCATAAAGTTTCCCCTTGCTAATACCAGCTAATTCTAAAGAAAGTAAATTCACACAAGCAGTAACGCCAGAACCGCAATATACGAATATTTCTTCAGATGTTTCTAGCTTTTCCCACCGACGCCGTTGTTCTTCTTGAGGAAGTAGGTAGCCGGAAGAGTCTGTAACTTCTTGCCAGGGATAGTTGACTGCACCGGGAATATGTCCAGCAATTCGATCGATTGGCTCTCGTTCGCCTCGGTAGCGATCGCTCTCTCTTGAATCTACCAATACTACCTCGTGGCTATCTTTCCGGCTTTTCACCGCTGTAATATCTACCACCTTTTCTGTTTGTACTTGAGGCACAAACGTACCCATTCGAGGGGGAGGAATAACATCTGTAACAGAATATCCAGCTTTTTGCCATCCAGCCAAGCCGCCATCTAGTACTGCTACTTGCTCATGTCCTAGATAGCGCAACAGCCACCATAAACGAGCTGCAAAGGCAAAGCGCGAATCATCATAAGCTACAACTAAACTTTTTTGGTAATTTACGCCAATTGCTGCCAATTTGTTAGCTATATCATTAGGGTTAGGTAAAGGATGTCTCCCGCCATGCTTACCCACTGGACTGGAAAGATCCTGATTCAAATCTAAGTAATATGACCCCTCTATATGACTTGTTTGATACTGTTGTTGTCCTAGTTGTGGATCGGCTAAAGAAAAGCGACAATCCACAATAACGACTTGCGGATCTTCTAGATGTTTAAACAGCCAAGCTGGCGAAACAACAAATTGGGAATTGGGCATTAGTCATTATTTAATTTTTTTGTAAGATGTCAGACTTAGAGAATTTTACACCTAAGTTAACAGCAGATGGTTCTTTCACCTTTGTCTCTCAAGAGTTTGGTGAATCCTTTCACAGCCATTCTGGAGCGCAGCAGGAAAGTTTTTGCAAGTTTGTGGAACCTACTAAACTGGCTACAGCAGCGCAAAAACCGATCTTGCGACTATTGGATGTTTGTTATGGTCTAGGATATAACACAGCTGCTGCTTTGCAAACAATTTGGGCAGTGAATCCTAGTTGTTGTGTTGAAGTAATCGGTTTAGAACTGAATCCAGCAGTTCCACAAGCGGCGATCGCTCATCAGTTGTTTGACAATTGGAACTGTAACTATATTGATATTGAAATTTTGAAAAAGCTAGCTTTTGAGCATCAAGTACAAACACCTTGCCTGAAAGCGAAGCTACTAATTGGCGATGCTAGAACTACGATTGCGCTAGTACGTCAGTCGGGTTTCTGGGCAAATGCAATTTTCCTCGATCCCTTTTCACCACCACAGTGTCCTCAATTATGGACTGTTGAATTTATTAAACAGCTGTCATTGTGTTTACATCCAGATGGTTTATTAGCCACCTATTCTTGTGCTCCTGCTGTACGTACAGCACTTTTGGCTGCTGGCTTGGTGATAGGTTCTACCCCACCCGTAGGAAGGCGATCGCCTGGTACTGTGGCAACACATTCTAAAAATGCTGAGTCTAAAGAGGACTCCCCACTCACTACCCTCTCAGAAGTTGAAAAAGAACACTTGCTAACTCGTGCTGCTATTCCCTATCGCGATCCTCAATTGAGCGATCCAACCGAAGTCATAGTTAGGCGGCGACAACAAGAGCAACAAACCTCTTGCCTAGAACCTGCCTCTCATTGGCGAAAAAGGTGGCTATTGGGGACACAAGGCAGGGATTTTATGGGCACTAGTTTGTAGTTTGATTACAATATCATACAATATGCTACGCCTATGGACTGCAAGGCTAATTCTACGAGTTTTTACAAGCCAAATAGCTTATTTATGTGTTAGTATTTAATATCACATACTATGTAACAGTACTTGGGTATTGTTACAACTGAATAAAAATAAAAACATTTATATCTAATGATTATTATAAAGACTTGATAAAGACTTGAAACTCAAAATCCGGTATCTCGATATAAAGCAGTCAATTTTAACGCTTTCTGATGCCACAAGGCTAAAAAATCTCCGTAAAAAACCTGATTTAACATTTGTGAGAAATTATCATACTGGAATTAGAAGCAAAAAATTTGACAACAAGATACACCTTGTTTGTAACATAAAAGATACATGCTGCGAAAGATTCCGATCGGCAGCTTGACATCATGCATAATCCATATCGGAACTCAGACTCAGATACAGTCGAATATTAAATTTGTTTTTAAAATCTGACACTGTTAACTTGTGCAAAAACTTGGAGTGCCTTTGTGATTCAATGGAAATCCAACCATACAGGCTTTACAGAAAAAATTGTTAATGGGTCAAACCCCATTAGCACAGTGAAGAGTATCGGTTCAAATCATGCCGTGGAATCGCAAAATGCGGAGAGTTATTCTTTAGGCTTATCTCAAGGAGACCTTATGCTTGAAGATAGGCAAGCAATGTCTTCTTGGATAAAATCTGATGTTAATTGTGGTGATGATTTATTGGTCTCTAGAACACTACAAGCCAAAGGTTTTAAAGTGAATGGGTTTGATTTCGATCCGCCGAAGGTTTTAGTAGTTGACGATCATGCCGCCAGTCGGATGACTGCTGTTGCCCTCTTGGGGATGGAAGGATACGAAGTGATTGAGGCGGACTGTGGTTCTATTGTTGTGGGATTGGTAACTCAAAAACAACCAGATTTGATTTTGCTGGATGTAATGATGCCAGGAATGGATGGATTTGAAGTGTGCCAATTGCTTAAACAGGATGAGCAAACTAGGCTAATCCCAGTAATTTTTATTACAGCGTTAAATGACAGGCGATCGCGCATTCGGGGAATTGAAGTTGGGGCAGATGATTTTCTCACTAAACCCTTCGATCGGGTAGAACTGGCGGCGCGTGTAAAGTCCTTGGTGCGGCAAAAGCGTCTTAATGAAGATTTAGACCATGCCGAACAAGTACTGTTTTCCATTGCTATGTCTATTGAAAGCCGCGATCCTAATACAGGCAATCATTGCGAACGTCTAGTAAAACTGGGACAAGTTTTTGGTGAATACCTTAACCTCTCACGCTATCAAATTCGAGATTTGATGTGGGGTGGTTATCTCCACGATATCGGTAAGGTGGGTATTCCCGATGCTGTGCTGCTAAAAAAAGGCAAACTCACTCCTGAAGATTGGCAAATTATGCAGCAGCACGTTTTGATTGGAGAAAAAATCTGCCAGCCACTACGGAGTATGCGGGGTGTAATTCCGATTATTCGTCATCACCACGAACGCTGGAATGGCTCAGGCTACCCCGATCAACTCAAGGAGGATGATATTCCCTACCTGGCGCAAGTGTTTCAGTTAATTGATATTTATGATGCCCTAACCAGTGAACGACCTTACAAAAAAGCTTTTACTTCAACAGAAGCACTTTTAGTAATGCAAGAAGAAACTGATTCCGGTTGGCGTAACCCCAAATTAATGCAGCAGTTTGCAGAGTTTATTCGCTCTTGTCAGGAACAAGAGAGGAGTGGGGAATAGGGAGTATTGATTTGTCGCTGCGTCATGAACGCTAATTGGTATTTACGATCATCTCTGCTTTTGAGGAGTGAAGTTATACCGACTCCTGAATTCCAACTCCTTTAATATTTTCAGTCTTCTATAATTAGCTGGTATGATTTGAGCCGAGATTTTAAAGTACCAACAGCATTAATCACAATTTCACTGATAGCTGATAGCTAATTATGGTAGTTGTAGCAATTCTAGCGGCGGGACGCGGCACACGGATGAAATCACGCTTACCCAAGGTTTTACATTCTTTGGGTGGGCGATCGCTAGTAGAGAGAGTTCTCGAAAGTGTAGAACCACTTTCGCCCTCACGGCGAATCGTGATTGTGGGATATCAATCCGAGGAGGTGCAAGCCGCCATGCATTCAATTCCCTGTTTGGAGTTTGTCGAACAGACTGTGCAATTGGGGACAGGTCATGCTATCCAGCAATTACTTCCTCACTTGGAAAATTACACTGGAGATTTGCTGGTACTTAACGGCGATTTACCGTTAATACGCAGCGAAACTCTTAAGCAGATGTTACAAACTCACGTCCGAAATCAAAACTCTGCCACTATTCTCACCTCGCACCTACCTGACCCCACAGGCTACGGGCGCGTTTTTTGTAACGATGAAAATATTGTGCAGCAAATGGTCGAACACAAGGATTGTACGGCTGTTCAAAGACAAAATCAGCGGATTAACGCTGGAGTTTACTGCTTTCGCTGGCCAGATTTGGCAAAGGTGCTTCCCCACCTCCAGGCAAACAATGCCCAAAAAGAATACTATCTTACCGATGCCGTGACTCAGGTGGGACAAGTAATGGCAGTGGATGTGGAAGATTATCAAGAAATTCTCGGCATCAACGATCGCTTGCAACTGGCAACAGCATCCGAAATTTTGCAAAAACGAGTCAAGGAAAAATGGATGCTGGCGGGTGTCACCCTCATCGACCCCACAAGCATCACTATTGATGAAACAGTGGAATTGCAGCCGGATGTAATTATTGAACCCCAAACTCACCTGCGGGGAAATACGGCGATCCAAACAGGAAGTCACATTGGACCGGGAAGTTTAATTGAAAATAGTCAGTTAAGTGAAAATGTCACAGTGCAATATTCAGTAGTCATAAATAGCACCGTGCAGTCCGGAAGCAGAATTGGCCCTTATACTCATTTGCGTGGTCAGGTACAGGTGGGTGCTGGTTGCCGTGTGGGGAATTTTGTGGAGTTAAAAAATACGCAATTAGGCGATCGCACCAATGTAGCACATTTGTCATATATAGGCGATACAGTTGTCGGCAATCAGGTGAATATTGGTGCTGGTACAATTACTGCCAACTATGACGGCGTGAAAAAACATCGCACCAAAATAGGCGATCGGACAAAAACTGGCGCCAATAGCGTTTTAGTGGCTCCGCTCATCTTGGGAGATGATGTCTATATTGCAGCTGGTTCTACTGTGACAGAAGATGTGCCTGATGACTCTCTGGTAATTGCCCGTAGTCGTCAGGTGGTGAAACCAGCTTGGCGAAGGAAAAATGTTGAAAATGAAACCACAGATCAACATAAATAATTCATTGGTGTTAATTGCGGTTAATCTGTGGTTTATAGCCAAAATCTCAACATATAACATGCATGGAAGAACTGCTAGAACTTAGGCAATTTCTAGAACAAGGCAAAATCCATGAGGCGCTACTGTTGGTGGATGAGTTAGAAGAAATGAGCCTCAGTGACAAAATCAATAAAATTGATAGTTATGGTGTGATTCTGCTCATCCATTTAATTAAACAAAAGGCCGAAAAACGTTCTACTCGCTCTTGGGATGTTTCGATAGAAAATACAGTGCGGGAAATCAACAAAATAAACAAGCGCCGCAAATCCGGTGGCTTTTACTTGAATCAAGCAGAATTAATCGATATTCTGGAACAAGGATATCAAGTAGCACTCAAAAGAGCGGCGCTAGAAGCTTTTGAGGGGCGTTATGAAGCCCAAGAATTGGCCGCAATGGTTGACCAGCAAGAAACTTTAGCCGAAGCCCTGAAACTGATTCAACAATAGCCGATCAGTTCGTTGCCAGTCCATTCCAAGGTGTCACCAACTTTTTCGCCATCGTGGTAGGCGGCGAGTAAGATTTCGCTAGTTTTTCCCCAAGCGATCGCTCCACTAGCATCTAAGGCGATCGCTCCTAAATCGCGTTTGTTCTCGTGAGCTTCCCCAAAGGATCGCTGCATCGCCTCCTTCAATGACATCCCATCAGTGACACGCACTACAATCCGTGCGGCTAAACACTCATCGATGATATCTTCGCCAATGCCAGTACAGCTAACACCAGCATTACTAGTCGCATAATTACCTGCTGGCATCGCCGAATCACTTACCCTGCCAATCCGCTCAAATCCCTTACCACCAGTAGAAGTGCCAGCAGCTAGCTTACCAGATGCATCTAAAGCTACTACACCGATAGTTCCGCGTCCGGCATTACTGGTTTCTAACAGTTCGGGTTCTGCTACCACGCCAGCCATTGTGCTTTTAAAATTATCCTGGCGCTCTTGTATCCACTCTTGTAACCGCAAATCAGTTAAAGCGTTATAGCTGGGAATTTGCATTTCCCGCGCCAACTCAGCCGAACCGAAATCTGATAGCACTCGGTCTGGCGAGCTTTGTAAAAATTGCGCTAAATCAATCGGATTTTTCACCCGCGAGATATTAATCACACCACTAAATCGCCCTGATGCACCATCCATCAAGGAAGCACTCATACGGATTTGTCCATCAGATTGTAATACTGAACCAGTACCAGCATTAAAACGGGGGTTGTCTTCGAGCATTAGGCAACCCTGCACCACTGCCTCAGAGGCAGTTGCTCCTGACAATAGCAGAGAATAAACTTCTTCTATTACTGTATGGAGCGATCGGCGCACCGCCTCTAATCCGCCTTTACCGTGGAGAGAACTACCAGCCCCTCCATGAATAATTAATTTAGGTTGCACCTGTAACTCCATTAATCTCTTGCGCTATTTGCGTCTGTATTGCGGTTGGTTTCATTTGGAGCTTCAGAACGGCGACGACGACAACGTTCTGAGCAATATTTCACATCGTCCCAACAATCTTGCCACTTTTTACGCCATGTGAAAGGACGTTGACATACCGGACAGATTTTTGTAGGTAGGTCAGATTTAGAACGAACACGTCCCATATAAATACTGTGTATATGAGAATTTGATTTCTGAGGGAGATGGAAGATAATTATAACCAGTTTGCTAAGAAGGCAGGATAAATTCGACGAACAAATATATTGTCAACCTATCCTTAGACCTATTTGCAACATTTTTTCTAAAAAGAGAGAAGCTTTGAATCTTACTATCCTTCTCTTTTAGGGACTTGCAAAAAATAAATTATCCCAAATTATTTCTAGATTTATAGGGGCGCAAGGACTTGCATTGGTTTCAAATTAAGGTTAAAGCCAGTCTAGAAAAAGCTTTTAGGAGATTATTTCGCTCTCTGTCGGAGGCTGGGAATGCGTAATGGGAGGCAGCATTTCCAGACAGAGGCTGGAAACGAGATTTCAAAGGAGTTTTAGCTTAAGTTCACTGATACCAATGAAGGCTATGAAACACCCCTGACGTGTTAGGGGTGTTTCATTTCCTAAAAGGTGCTGATTTACAAGCGTTTCAATCAAAAAAAATCAGATGAATAAAAAATCTGATTGCACAAGAAAATGGTGATGCCTGCGGCAAGGCTTCTCTACGAGAGGCTACGCCAACGCTAACGCACTGAAATTGACTCTTTAAGATAGTAATTTTTCGATTACTAACTTCACCAAATTTATTGCCTATGCTGTTGGTAATATTCCTAATAGATCGAATTAAATAGCCCTGGAAGTTAGGGAATGTAAAAGTGCCTAAAGCCATAATGAAACACTTTTCAAGCAATCTCTAAATATTAGAAAGTGTCACTAACTTGACAATAGACAGCAAGATGCTTTTTAAGCAATCTCTAAATATTAGAAAGTGTCATTAACTTGATAATAGAATGTTTTTTCTTTGTTGAAAGAAAATTTACGTAAAACTACTGTTCATGGAATTCTAATAGTGCTATTCTTTGTATGCTGCTAAAAAACAAGTTGTAGTGGCACGACAACAAACAAGTTTACCTTACTAACTCTTAGGAAAGAAAATCATGATTATCAACGATCTTTCTCATGTAGAAACCGTTCTTGAAACCGAAAATGTTCAAGGTGGAACAGCTTTTTCAGATGCTTCAGCAATTGCAAAAGCTCGTGGTAAAAACATCGCTATCACCAGTATTGTTACTAAGACCGTTGCTGTCTCCGGCAAATACAGCTTCTCTCTGAGTGCCGGTGCGTCTAGTTCTACTGCCGACTAAATATGCCTTAGTCCTACAGTGGACTAAAGTGCATTTTAGATAGAAAAATTGCTGAAAGTTCTCAAAAACTTTCAGCAATACATTCGTTTTTCAAAGAGAGCTTTTTTATGGAACGATTAATAATTTCCGATCTCAGTTTTTGTGAAGATGAAGTTTCCGATCTTAGTCAAGTACAAGGAGGAATTGCATCTACTTACGCACGTGGTTATACTATTGCTAAAAGTAGCAGTTATAAAGTAGACAAAGACAAGGGCACTATTACAGCTAATTATGATGCTGCTATTGCTGTCGCTGTTGCTGCCGCTATTACTGATGGTGATAAGGTTATTGCATCTGTCAATACATCGGCAACAGTTTCCTAAAGCTGTCATAACCCAATTCTAGGAAGCTTTTATGGACATAGTTCATAAAAGTTTGTTAGGAATATTTCTATACCTCTATCTGGTACCACATATAGTAGTATAAGACAGTAGGTAAAAGCGACACTTCGGCGTTGCTGAATGACTATGCTTGTTTTTGAGTTCAAAGCTTATGAAAAGTCAGCCCAGATAACAGCAGTAGATAATGCAATTCTGACTGTAAAATTCATTCAAAATAGCTGGGCTTGGCTATGGATGAATATTAAAAATACAGCTAAAAAATATTTGCATAAATCATGGAATTGATTGTGCTGTATTTGCAGCTAACTTTCCTTTTGCTAATGAACTTAACTCAATGGCAAGACTTACCAGTGGAGGACAAGCATAGTCTTCTATCTCTTGGTTTTATGACAACTGTAAAAGGGGTACTTCGGGTTTAAAACGATATCCACAGTTCTAACAAGATTGTCGCCCTGTTGATTACAAAAAATCAGGGCAGAAACTTGTGGACGATCGAAAATCTATAGCTTTTAGCAACAAAAAAGCATTGGGCGATTAAATTAAGAAAGCGTCAATGACCTACACTATCCACTAGAACACACGTTTGTAAGTGTGGCCGTGTAATGGGTAGGGACAAAAACGCAGCCATAAAGTGCGATTCATTCAGTCTAAACCAAATAATCGGGGGATTACTGGCCTCTACAGAGTAATCCATGAGGATTGAGTTCGCACTTTAATCCCTTCTAAATGACAACTTCATTTTTATCGCTAACAAAGTTTGGGGTAAAAGTAGCATAGCTTCTATCAAACAGCCCGAATTGAAGCCTAAATCTAAATCACCGTTACAAAACGTAATTGCGTTAGCGGAGCGGGGCGTTAGCCCATTGCGAATTGTTTTAATGCTTGTCTGTCAGGGTGCAAAATCACAAAATTATCTGCATACCTAATGACTTGGGGTTTCCATAAATGCCATTTCCCTGACCTGAACTTATCTTAGTGCAAACATACTAAACAGACCTTAAATCCTGATTAACCAACAACGCAACCGAAGAAGCTCTTTTACGCTTGCGTATCGAGACAGCACCAAACATAGCGCAACTAAACAGCGAACCTAGAATTGTTGAGGGTTCTGGGATAGTATAGACGCTCACTTGATTACTTTTAGATTCTATTAATAATAAACGAGTTGACTTATCGAAAGTACGGGAATATTTACCCTTAAAGCTAGTCAAAGCATATTCGTGTGTTCCGCCAAAAGATTTATCAATAGAAGTCTGACTTGAATCAAGAATTATGCTACTACTCGGTTCAAATACAAAAGCATCATTGTTACCTATAGTTGATAAATTTCCAGAAATCTTGAAAGAGTCTAAAAGATTACCAGTATCGCTGTCGTATAACTCATATAAGAACTCTCCACTAGCGTTTGCACGTTCATTCACTGCATCATCAATGGATGTTTTAAGGTTAAATAAGCCACTGAAATCAAAAGAAAACTCTTTATCTACTATAAAATCATAACCGATAATCCCAGCAAAGCTTTCCGCCGACCCTGTATAGCCATCACCCTGACCTTGAGCTTGGCTGAAGGACAAATTAGAGGCAGAGTTGTTTGCATCGACATTAAACTTAGCCTCAGCGTTAGAATCAGCAGTTACTTGACCGCCTGTGCTAATTGCTGTGGTCACATTATCAGTTAAAGTCCTAACATCTAAAGGGCTGCTACTAAAGTTGTTGATGTTGAATTTTGACTCAGAATATGCAATGGTGGCAGCTTGGCTCGGTAAGGTTGCCAATATCGAAGTAGCGATCGCTGGAGTAGCCAATGCCAAAAAACGCTTTACAACTTTAGTGTAATTTTTCATACAATTTTCTGTTTTTATTTTACGATGTTAAGATTGCAAATTTGTCATGCTTGTCTACTGCCTTAGTAATGAGTAAGAACAAATCATAGGCAAGCAGGATGGTCAGCTTGGGAACTTTTCAAGCCATGTTTGTCTTATGTAGAAGAAATCTTCTATTTAAGGACGAACTTTTATTTACCAGATTTACACCTTGAGATAAGTAATAACCGTATAAGTAATTTAGTTATTAAATCTGTGGTTAAGTAAATTGGTTACATACTCATACTAGTCGTGCATCCACTAGTTTCTTGTAAAGCTTGAGTAAAAAAGAGCGTTTTTTAATTGGAATTTACGTAAGGATTCCGTAGGGAGAAGTTCACAAATTCAGTAGGGAGGAGTTCACATAAGTGATGTTGGTGCCAGAGCATCCTTTGATGAGCAAGCAACTCACTGTAAAATCAAGCAACGATCGCCTGTACCAATTGTCGAAGTCAAGATTGATATCAATGCGGTTTGCTTAAGGTGCATAGTCTATAGCCATAGCGTTGATTGACTGAAAATTCCGGTCAGAATCAGCAAGGCGAATAAAGCATCAGTAACCAGGATAGGATAAACGATCAAATACTGTGAACGAAAACGGTTTTCTTCCGTTTGCAGTTCCAAATAATAAAAAGATCAATATGTTTAATAGCCTAACTCTTGCCGTTTTCTAACCGTCCAACTCACATTGTGCTAACCTTCCCTGTGGGAATGCGTTCGCGTAGCGTCTCGTAGAGAAGCGCATCTGCGTTTAAATTTCAGCCCTTAATTTGCCGTGATTTCAGGCAAAGCTGCACTAAGAATCATGAATAGCTAACGGCAGCAACAAGCGACTGACTACCCGATTATCTGGTAACTGATAGAAATTCAATTCTCCTCCTAGTTCTTGCATGAGGTTTTGGCAGATCACTAGATGTAAAGCTGGTGGTTGGTCGAGCTTGGAAGGAGCAAGCACATCTTTAGGTGTCTTATCATGTAGTTCCGTAAGTAGCTGTGGTTCGATCGCACCGTTATATGTGATCGATAATTCTAGCGATGTCTGATGTTCAGCCCCTGTACTTGTAGAAGAATATTTTATATCTGAGGGTTTTGACGCATCTAAACGGCGACACCAAATATCAATTCTGCTACCAGTTTGAGAACGGTTACAGGCAGTAACCAATAATTCATGGATAACTAATTCAATTTTGACAATATCACCAGCGATCGCCATTGCAGATTGAGCGCTAGAGCTAGGAACGCCTCTGACTAATGAAGAATTTTTGGGCGATTCTTGCTCGTCAATCGGTTGTCCCAAACCATGTACCCCAATCCACAGCTTTTGTTGTTTGAGTAAATTTTCGATCCGTTCGAGCGATCGCTTCAGTAAACTGGCTATGGGCATCGTTTCCCAACTGATATGTAGTTGCCAGTTCTCAAGTTTTAGCATTCCACTCATGGAGGTGGCTGTATGGTCTAACTGCCGCAGCAATAGCTGGTAGCGCATCTGAGTTAGTTCATTCGCAGGAATGCCCAAATCATGTATTTGTTTAAGGGAGTGCGCCGTTATTCTTTGAATTTCCTCTAGACGACGATGTTTGTACCAATTAAGTTGTCGTAATTCTTCGGTTGTGGATTCTAGAAGTCGGGTAATTTGCTTTTCACGACGCCACCAGGCTAATTGAGAAATTAGAGTTGCTGTTGCACTGAGGTTTTGTTCTGACCAGCGACGCTCTTGATAGTCTACAAGCAACACTACACCAGTGGTTTCATAATCAGCAGTTGTACGTAATGCCATTACCAAAATTTGACTTTTGTCTGGAATATTCAACCATTTCCGAGTTTCTGGAGGTAAATTATCTACCTTCAAAGTCAGATAATTCTCTGTAGCGAGTGCCCATTGAATTAAGGCTTCAGCCTGGATAGAAATAGATACATCAGAAAAAATCCCAAATTGGCTATTGTCAATCAATCCAGCGATAATTTCTGCCCAACTGTCACCAGGTGCCCAGGATAGCATTAGTGCTAGGGGACAGGCCAAAATTGATGCTATTTGTTCTAGTGCTGTACGTTCTAAATGCTTGTTTTCGACTTCAATTCTGTTCTGAGATTGTGTCAGGATGCGTAAGCATTGCTCAAATGCCTGGGAAGTTTTTTGTTGCTGGGTGGTGCGGTTATGTAATTGCCACTGACGAACAATTACACCAATCTGTTGACTAACGGCCCACAGCAATTCTTTTTCTAGGGTTGTCCAAGAACGATGGCTTTCATGAGTAATAACTAAAAGTGCTGCTGGTATATGTTCGTGAGTACATTTACAAACAAGTAGCGATCGCACATTATTCTCTAACAGCGAGGGACGCCAGTTAAAAAAGCGTAAATCTTCATCTAAGTTCTCAATTTCCACCGCTTGAGTTGAACTTTGCAAAAGCTGCCCATCTAATTCTTTGAGAGCATGAAGGGTAAATGTCAACGGTCGGCGATTTTGGGGCTGACTTTGGTAAGTAAATTGATAATTCTTCTGCTCAGGGTCATACTGCAACAGCAAAAAGCGGGTGGCACCTAATCGAGTTAAAACTCTTTTAGCACAACTATGTAAAGTTGTCTGAAGGTCATGTTCGCTATAGATACCTTGGGCAACTTGGCTAGTCAGTTGGGCATCCTCTTGAATCTGTTTAATAGTGCTTTCCATGCTTTCGGTAGATGCAACTAGGGAAATTAAACCAGCAACACCCTGAACGAAATTTTTGTCTGTGTCTGTCCAAATGCGAGGTTCATTGCTTTCTACCGCCAGAAAACCGACTAAGTTCTTTTGCCAAATAATCGGTGCTGCCAAGAGCGATCGCACCTTCAACCGTTGCAGTAATTTTGCCGTAAAATGACTATTTAAAGAACTGCGTGCATCACCGATGGAGACTATTTGGTTAACTGCCAAAGCATAATAAAAATCGCTCAACTCCTGTACAGTCATTCCCGCTGCTTGCTGACTACTAGAATTGCGATCAGTTTTGATTAACTGATTGCTCGTCCGACACCAAAAGTAACGCCCTTCTCGCTCAAACCAGTAAACATTTGTCCGGTTGGGGGAGACAAATTTATGAGTTGCTTGCACTGCTGCTTCAAGTCTTTGATTCAGGTTACTGAGGGTGCGTAAATTTTCTAGCAATTCTAATAATGGCTCTTCGGTTCGCCTGGTTTGCTTCTGCTGCTTATGCATCTCATTTTGATAAAGCACTGCCCCCAGTTCACCTAAAACCATCATCAAACGTGCTTTTGTTTCTCCTGTCAGTAAATAGCCCCAGCGTTCTGAACCCAATAACAGCAAGCCCAAGCAACGGTCTTTATAGCGAATTGGTAAAATAATCGTTCCTTGGATGTGAAATTTTTCGGCCATTTTTCGCCATTCGGGGGCACGGATTTCAGTTTGCAAATCAGCTATACCCAAAGGATGCTGTTCAATCACTACTTGCTCTAATAAATCCCCAGGGCTGAGAACAACCCTTTGGCGTAAAAAGCTCGTGTCACGATCGGGTGTGATGCCCCCTTTGCCAAATAATATGTGATTCAGGCGATCGTAAAGAGCAATCCAAATCAGTTTGTAGTCAAACTCTTCTTTGAGATAAGAAATAGTAGTTTCAATCAGAACGTCAACATCATCTTCTTCTCTGAGACTTTGGAGGACGCGCCCCAAAGAGAGGATCTGCTGTTCGGCGGCTATAGATTTTTGTGGCTGCCCCATCTGATTTATTGGCTAACATAACTTGTAATATATAAGATGCCCAGAAAAGCACCCTAAGTAATATTGTCACGAGTGTTTGCTGAAAGTTCTAGGGAAGGGGTTCTTGAAATTAGATTTATGGAGTGCTAGAGAAATGGTCGAAACTTCGTCTGATGCCCAAGAGGAGCAAAGACAAGTCTCAGAGGAAAAACGAGAATCTGCCGAAGATACCAGGCTCTCAGAAGAGAAGCAGCGAGAGTCTGGTGAAGATTTCCGGCTTTCACAAGAGGAGCAGCGGCAGATTGCTGAAGAAATGAGAAATTCTGCCGAAGAAATGCGGCAGATTGCTGAAGAAATGAGAAATTCTGCCGAAGAAATGCGGCAGATTGCTGAAGAAATGAGAAATTCTGCCGAAGAAATGCGGCAGATTGCTGAAGAAATGAGAAATTCTGCCGAAGAAATGCGGCAGATTGCTGAACAAATGCGGCTATCTAAAGAAGAACTCCGACAAGCTAAAGAGGAAGCACGGCAAACTAAAGAGGAACTCCGACAAGCTAAAGACGAACTCCGGCAAGCTCAAGAGGAAACGCGGCAGTCTACCGAATTCCGTAGTGTTAAGGATTGAAATGGATATTTATCAACTTGCGATTCGTCCACTTTTGTTCAATCTGCTAAAAACCGATTCAGAGTGGTTACACCAGCAGACGATTCGCAGTTTTAATTGGCTATCGCAAACCCCTTCTAGTTGGGCAAACCAACGCTTAAAGCAGTCTTTATGTCTGTATGATTCACGCCTAGAACAAAATTTGTTTGGGCTAAACTTTCCAAATCCCGTAGGGTTAGCGGCTGGGTTCGACAAGGATGGAGTCGCTGCTAGCATTTGGTCTAACCTGGGTTTTGGCTTTGCAGAACTAGGAACTGTAACTTTTCACGCACAACCCGGAAATCCCCGTCCTCGTTTGTTTCGCCTACCGTTGGATAAAGCTGCTCTCAATCGGATGGGTTTTAATAACAGTGGTGCAGCAGTAATGGCGACACGTTTGGAACAAGGAAAGTATGAGTTAAACCAAGCAATACCCATAGGGATAAATTTGGGTAAATCTAAGATAACTCCCCTAGAAGCAGCCGCACAGGATTATCTCGATAGTTTTCGTTTACTCAAGGATTTGGGAGACTATTTTGTTGTTAATGTCTCTTCTCCCAATACACCAGGGTTGCGATCGCTCCAAGATGCTTCTATGCTCAGTGCTATCTTGAATTTATTACAACAAGAAAATACTATACAAAAACCAATTTTTGTCAAGATAGCGCCAGATTTATCATGGGAAGCGATCGCTGACATTATTTCTTTAGCTAAAACCTACCAACTCGCAGGAATTATCGCCACTAATACAACCATCAGCCGTGATGGACTGAAAACCCAGGTAATTGACCAAACAGGCAAATCACCCCAGGAAGAAGCTGGCGGAATTAGTGGTGAACCATTACGCGATCGTTCCACTGAGGTAATTCGTTTTATTTGGCAGCAAACCCAAGGACAAATGCCGATTATTGGCGTTGGTGGCATCTTTTCTGCTGAAGATGCTTGGGAAAAAATTACTGCTGGTGCTAGTTTGATCCAAGTTTATACAGGCTGGATTTACGAAGGGCCGCTAATGGTACGCCGAATTTTAGCAGGTTTACTTTCCAAGCTAGAACAAAGCGGATTAAATTCCATCAACGAAGCTGTGGGTTTAGAATTCAAAAATCAAAAGTAATTGAAGAAGAATACAGAATACAGAATTCAGAATTCAGAATCAATTAGTGGAAGATTCAGACTTGCCACTAATTGTAGTAGACCATTACATTATCATTTTGGTGGGAACTTAAAGGCATTTATTCAGACGTTCGCGGACTCGCTATCCGCCAGTCAAACATAATTCAATTCTGTTAGCGGTAGCGAGGCGTTTAGCCCCTTCTGGCTCCTGACTTCTGAATTCTTTCTTGTTAATATTGTCATCCTTCTTCCTCCACTGGGAAAAACTCTTTAGTTTTTTCCGAGTATGACCAGGCAATACCATCAGGGTCTTTGCTGCGGCTCCACTCAGGAAACTCTGGATCGTTTCGCCGTTTATAAACCGTGCTGGAATAGACATTTAGCCTTTTGGCAAGTTCAGATTGAATCAGAGAGCCAAAAATTAACTGTTTTTCCAGCGATCGTTTAGCTTCCTCATGTGTTTGCTGTGAGAGTGATTCGGTTTCTATTTCTTCCTCCTGTGGGGTTGGTGGTGGTGCTAAGAGCGATCGCGCAGTTTTAGTAACTGGTTGAGCCGGAAGTTCTTTGACAGGCTCACTACTGTCAAGAATATTGCCGAGAATGCTGGCAGTTATAAAGTAATAAGACTGTCCTGCCTCTTCAGAGTTGACTATACTCGCACCAAATTCCGAGGCTTTACTATCCAAGTAGCGTTTTGCCGTTGTTCCAGGAAAATTGCCCCTGATTGCCAAGTCCATTGGCGTAAGTCTGCCCTGATTTTCGCGAACTAACTGATGAAAAATTGGGTTAACTCGTACAGTCCACTGTTGCCATTGATATTCCTGCCAAACCTTGAAGCCAATTACCAGCACAATTACCGCCAGTAAAATTCTCCAAGTGGCAACTAGGAAAATAATCAAAAACGAGATGGGCAAAAGTAGAACGAGAAAAGCCTTACCGTTACCTTCTATGGGTTTCTCACTCATGCCGATTTTTGCCAAGTGAATTTTGGGAAATAATATTATATTGGCAAAAATTGAGACACTTTTTTGTATCGTTTGGCAAAGTTGCGGCAAAAGTTTCGGCAAAAGCTTTATTCAGTAAGTGTTATAGACTTATTACCTTTTTGCTCATCTAACATTGGTTTGCGATGCCTACGGCGGTAAACTACGCGCAAAAGTTTTTAACAGAGAAAATAAGAGGGTTGTGATGTATGGCGATCGCAATACATCTTAGATAATCTGCTCCCAAAATTCTGAGCAATGGCTTACTTATACTTCTCAGACTTTTCTTTACAAAGCAATAATTCTAAATTGGCTTACCAGACCCTTGACAATAGATAATACATGTACTACATTAATAATACAAGTCAACTTTCATGAGGGAGTTAGCTTTCACCAGTAGCGAATAGCTCAAATGGCAGAGCGCCCACCTTGCCCGGAAGGGCTGACGTATCGAGGGTTATCGCATATAACAAAAACACCCTCGATCAAACTTCTGGAGATGTAGGTAAAAATCCTACTTCGCTACAGCAAATTTAATGCTGAGTTTTGAATTTATATGTGGTGGGTAGCTCAGTGGATAGAGCGCCTAAATATCCTTATTCACACCTTGCCTGCAAAGGCCGACGAATTGAGGGTTATCGCCTGCCAAGCGGGAGGTCGCGGGTTCAATTCCCGCTCCACTACACCAATTAATTTTAGATTTTAAATTCAATCCAAAATCTAAAATCTAAAATCCAAAATTTTTATGTGGCGGGTAGCTCAGTTTGGTAGAGCGCTAAACATCCTTGTTCACCCCTTGCCTGCAAAGGCCGACGAATTAGGGTTATCGATTAGGGTTCGAGAGGCCGCGGGTTCAAATCCCGCTCCGCTACACCAAATAATTTTGGATTAAATTTAAAATCCAAAATCCAAAATTTTTATGTGGCAGATAGCTCAGTTGGTAGAGCGCCGAATAAACATCCTTGTTCACACCTTAAGGCCGACGAATTAGGGTTATCGCCTCTTAAGCCGGATGTCGCAGGTTCAAATCCTGCTCTGCCACCTTTCATTTTTGCCCGCAAGGGCCGGGAGATGAAGCAATGAATTACAACTTCTTCACTAAAAAGAAAACAACTACACCCCAAAATCAACCTATCCCCGGACGAGAAGCAGAAATGGTTCAGGGACGTTCCGGCGGCTGGATGTTTGATGCTGGTATTTGGAAGATGCTGCGGCGTTGTTTGTTAGTTGGCACAGCAAAAAGCACTTACTACGCTGGTAAACAGGAATTAACTGAGGATTTTGTGACAGTTGTCAGACAAGCTGTTGCCGAAAATCCCGGTCGTGTAGCAGAAGAAATTTTATATGCTAGCGATGGACGCGCCATCAATAACAGTGCGCCTATATTAGCTTTAGTGTTGCTATCAATGGGTGAAGCACCGCAAGCAAAACAGGCGTTTGGTGAAATTTTCTCGCAAGTTGTCCGCACTGGTAGCCACTTCTACGAATGGTTGAACTACACCAAATCTCTGCGGGGATTTGGCAAAGTAGTGCGGGAAGCTGGTAAAACTTGGCTCTCAAGGGAAGATGTCAAGGGTTTAGCTTATCAACTGTTGAAATATCAACAGCGTCAAGGCTTCTCCCACCGAGATGCGTTGCGATTGTTCCATGTCAAACCACCTACAGAAAATCACCGTCAACTCTTTGAATGGGTAGTTAGAGGCTGGGAAGAATTGCCAGCAGATATACCCTCAGAGGCGTTGGCGCAGATTTGGTGGTATGAGTGGCTGAAGCGGAATCCTACCCAAACCCATGAAGCTATTTCTCAAGGACGCTTAACCCACGAAATGGCTGCACCAGTGGGCAAAATGGATAAGCTTGCTTGGCAGCTGCTATTTCAGGAAATGCCAATAGGTGCAATGTTGCGTAACTTGGGTTCCTTGACTGAACTTGGTGTGTTGCGAGCCGATGAAAGTGCCAACTTGCTGCGAGTGGAAGCAGTTCTCAACAACAAGGAACATCTGCGTAAAGGTCGCATCCATCCAATTGATGTTTTGAAAGCACTTAAAACATATCAATCTGGTGGAACATTAGGACGCAGTAAGAAAACTTGGAATCCAGTTCCTCGAATTGTAGACATATTAGAAAAGGCGGTTGAACTGTCTTTTGATGTTGTGCAACCCACAGGTAAAGTGTTCATGCACGCCGTGGACGTTTCTGGTTCTATGGGTAGCATGGTTGCAGATATGGGACTGACTTGCTGTGAAATTGCCACCACAATGGCACTGGTGACAGCAAAAGCAGAGAAAAACTACATGATTCGCGGCTTTGCTACCGAATTTCGGGAATTAAATATCACTGCTAAAGATAGTTTTAGTTCTGCGGTTCGCAAAGCTAGCAATCAAAACTTCGGTGGAACTGATGCATCAGTAGCTTATGACTGGATGATTAAGAATAAGTTCAAAGCTGATGTAGTCTGCTTTTGGACTGACTCGGAAAGCTGGGCTGGGTATAAGCATCCAAGTCAAGCGCTGAAGGAGTACCGCAAAAAGGTAAATCCAAACGTTAAGGCGGTATATGTCACCTTGACACCTTACCAAATTACTTTGGTAGATCCTGAAGATTCGCTGTCTTGAAATTTGGCAGGGTTCGACCCAGGTACACCTCGGATCATCCAGATGCTAGCTACGGGTGAATTGTAGATATTGCTGAAGGGTAAAGGATGAAACACTTTATCCTTCATGCTTCATGGCGGGTTATCCTTGTTCGCAACTTGCCTTTCGGGGCCGGAGAATTTAGGATTATCGGTTACGTCTCCACCATTGTGGGGATTAGCGGGTTCAATCCCCGCACCCGCCTTTGTTTGATTTAATTTTTGAATGGTCGTTTTTCTATTTCAGCGATGGGTAAGAGTAGAGTGTCTTCGATGTGCGATCAGATTTTCGGAGATACATAACATAAATATTTTGTTTTCAACAATAAACCAACAACTTATTAGTATCATAGTAATTTGTTAACCGAGTTTTATCTGTCGATTTTTTAGAGAAACATAAAATAGAGCTAGAGTAAACAAATCAAATCATTGGAGCAAGCAACAGATTTGTTCCAACTTGCTAAGTATCAATAATTTTAAGCAACAACTGCAAAAATAAAGCAGAAAATAGAGGGTTGATAGAGTATTTATAAACAATCCACGGACGGCAGAGAGTACTGGCAGATGAAAACGAGGTACAACGTCGACAAATTTACCGCTTGACAAGATTGGTTTTAGAATTGCAAACTGAAGCTAGGAAAAATAAACAAAAAACAACTTTAAAAAAATAATTTATTGAATGAAAAAGACATATCAAAAATAACACAATTAAAAAGTATCAAGTTACCAGTCAGTGAAATCAGCGCTCAAACTAAATTTGAAATAGATGCATTAAAAATTGAGTTAAATTCAGCACTAAAAAAGGCTATAGTTTCAACCACAGATCAGAAAACGCTTTTAGCGATTGAAGCACTGAAAGAGGCTCAGTCCAAAGCAGAAGTTCCTAATCCTAGCGGATTTCTCCTTAAAAGTATCAAACAAGGTTGGGTTCCTAGTGGGATTCTAAAAAATAAAGAAGCAAAATAAATATTCAATAAGTGGTTTCCATTAGCGTATAAAAAAGGATTGGCTTTAACAAGTCAATCCAGTTCTGAGGGAATTGAGATTTACACAGTGAATTAAAAGTGGGTTTCTTTCAAGTAGATGCTGATTAAATATCCTTTAGAAAAGCTCAAATTCTTAGATGCATTTAAAAATGTAACTTAACTTGATGTAATATAAAATAAATATACTAGTATGTTTATGAAATTAAATTCTGATTGATAAGTTTTTTCATAAACCAGTAAGTTTAGTTCAACCATTTCCATCGCTTTAATGAATGTTTCATAAGCAGAATCTTTCAATCTGCTGCCCAATTATTTTTGCCCTAATACCTGGTTTTTTCCTGACTGCTTCTAAAATACTCGATTTTATTTCATCACATTCATAATTTAGGAGAGGCTTTGGGCAAGCCTCTGGTTCTAAAATATTAAGCAGTAGTTTTAGTCTGCTCAATATTGCTATTAACTAGAAGCTGGCGAAAAACTTCTACTATTTTTTCTACATCAGTAGAAGTCTTATCACCAGTAGCTTTAGGAGCGTCTTGAACTTCTTGCTTTAGAGGTATGCCTGCATCAAGGGTAGATACACTTTCTTGTTTTACCGATTTTTGTTTTTTACACTTATCATCTGTGTTATTTCTTTCAATCTTCTTCTGTTGTTTTTTCAGATGCTTCTCTAAACTGTATCTTCGCAGTTCCATGACTTCTTGGATATCTTTTAATACCACTCCTTCTTTTAAAGAATAAAGATAAGAACCATTCGCACCCGCTTTTTCGCGGTTGAGTAATTCAATCTTTAAGCGAGGACTACAATTCTTGTCACTGAGTCTGCGAAGGATGTTTGAAGAAGCTGAGTTCGACAATTCAAGAAGTCCTGCTATTTCGACTGCATCGTATTCAATTTTAGTCTCTGCAAATCGCTCTAAAATCAGTAATTCAATCTCATTACATCGGCGAATAGCTGATAGAATGTGTTCCCGATTAAAGTATTGAGAAAAAGGTTGACTTTGAGTGTGACTATTGCTATGATTGGACATGAAAAAGGAACCCTCCTTTTATAATAGGGTGTTAAAGGAATACATCTGACATTGATCTAAAATATGTTTTTGACCTGCGCCGCCAAGCAATCGGTCATCTACATCGTCTAAAAAACGTCAGATGTAAACTAATGAATAAAGTGAAAACGGAGCGTCTTAAAATACGCTCCGTTTTTACTCTATAACAATTTATGATTTGTGTCTAGAGATTTTGCGAATGTTTTTAATCGTAGAACAAATCTTTCAGCAGAATTGTCCAGTGAAAAAAATAAAAAATCAGATCAAGAAAATTCCAATAGCAAAACTAGATCAGTTTTAGTTATCGATAATGACAGAAGCTGAGAAATACAACCCGGTCTTGGACTCGTATAGTAAAAACATTTGCTCCATAAGGGTTTTAGGAAACCCAGCAATGTAACGAAGAGTAACAATTATTAGCTTGTCAAATCATGAAAAAAATGATTTTATTAGATGTTTTGATTTGTTGTGATGTGGCTATGCTATCAATTAAGGGGAGAATTGGCATCTTGGACTCGCTTGTAGTAGGATTCTCAATTTGCAATGCAAAAACTTTATTTCTTGTGATGTCACTATAGGCTTAATAGTTCTATAGTTGTTTAAATGTCAAATAGTATATTGTTTTACTATGCTGACCTCATTCGAGCCATTAAAACTACTATATGGTTTGGGCAAACCCCTATTGATGCATATAAACTTCAAAATTATAGTTTTGAGAAACGTTTTGGAGTCACAGGGATAAGTGAAGCGCTGGGTTACTCAAAAGAATGGTTTGGCAGGTTGCCAAAACAAGGGACAAAACAGCTAAAATCCTTACTGAAAGATGGTTTCACAGGTTGGCAAATCGAAGTTTTTACACCTCGTAGTGATGGTAAAAGTGGGGCATCTATTGCCAAAACTGTAAGTATCAGAGACTTCAACAAGCTCCTTGCCTATGAAGCTATTAAAAAGAAGAACATTAAAGCTATTATCTTGCTAGTAGCTTTATCTGAAGCAGGTTTGGAGCGTGTTGTTAGTGATGCTTTTAATGGTGTTTCTTTAGATTGGTTTGGTGAAAAAATTATTCACTACAGTAAGTGGACTTATGAAGAGTTTGAGGATGTACTGCGCTACAACAGAACAGAAGTTCGGGCACTATATCCTTGGGCAAATGATCCACTTGATGAGCCTTGGGATGTTCCAATCTCAATTGACCAGTAATCAAGTTGTAATGAAGTTGTAACTGTGTTTATGACCCTCAATTTTCATTGACTTCTAGCTGATAAATTCTTAAAGAAGGATGCTCTGCCATTAATCACCAACAACAATGTTTTGGAGGGGTGCGATAAATCGGTATTATAGCGATCGCCTCTTTAACTGCAAAATTAACCATGCTCTCATTGTCGTAGCCTTACCAGGTGAAGAAGCAGAGATTTTTAAATTTGATCGTGCAAGGCTAATTCATGTCTGGCATCAATGGCTTAATCGGCTGAATTTTTTCTTCAGTGCAATTGCTGCCTAGAAGTGCGATCGCTAACACTCGGCTGGAAGCGATCGCAATTTTTAAAGGTACAACACAAAAATTTGATCGTCCATCAATTATTCCACAACCGAATGATTAACTAAACAATTGCCCCAAGAAATTGATAATTGGTTTCCAAAAGATACCAGTTAACACATAAGGAGCATATTGCAAGATAGATAAGCTCGGCTTAATTGAAGGCTTTAGCGGTAAACTTTCTAACAAAAAAGGCACTACACAGGTGAGTCCATAGGCAGTTGCTAAAGCAGTAGTGAATTTAGGAGTCTGCCCTGGTATAGGACTATAATAAATACCCAATAGGATGCAACAAATCATCAAAAACTGCTCCCATAAAAACCATGATTGCGGCGACAAAAAATAAATTAACCTCGGAAAACTTTTATCAATTTTTTGTCGCATTCCCAGCAATACTGCCCAAGTTGCTGCCCCAACAATGCCATCATTCTTCAATCCATAAATTCTTTGAAAGCGTTTCACCGCTCTTTCTGTTGCACTGTCAAAATAGCTAGTAGGTTCTTTTTTCAAAAAGCCTTCATCATAAAGGATAGTTTGTAGTTCCTTAACCGCATTCCTTAATTCTGGGGACTTAATTTTTTGACTCCGAGAAAGTTTTGGGTACAAAAGGCAAGCCCATGTCAACGGGCCAACCACTCCATCTGCTAAAAGATTATTTCTTTTTTGAAATTCTTTTACTGCCTCGTCTGTCTCTAAGTCAAATCTACCAGTAATCTCTGCAAGCAAACCTTGAATTTTTAATCGCTCTTGCAATTCGTTGATTGATTCTTGTACAGACTTTGGTGTAAACTCACGGTAAAGTGTCGGAAGTTTATTAAAGACACAGACTTGTTTTTCTTCGGGAAAATAAAGTCGAGCTTGTTTGAAACCAACCAAGACACTTACAGTTTGAATTAGTTTATTCATTCAGTACTCCTTTGTTGTCAGAAGTGAAAACAATAATTCAGCCAGAGTTTTTGCTTGGTTGTCAGGATAGATGTTCCATTTGGATGCAGCCTGTTACCAACAATTATGAACTTAGTAATTAGCCTACTAAATTGACCCTAAATAGCATAATTAACAATGTTAAAAATTTGTTAGTTAAAAATTACTAATACAACATACTCAAAGTTTTGTTAGTTAAAATGTTGCTAACCAACATTTAACAACAGAACTAATAGGGTGATATTTATGTCAGATCAGTCAGAGCGTGGGAATCTGTCTAAAGCCTGGTATCAAAAGGTTTTACACGACTGGGATATAGATCGTTTACTGACTGACTTGGAGTCTAAAATTCAAGAACGATATAGGCAAAATTCTAAAAAAGACCTGTTACTTGGGTTGCTATGTGGGTATAGCTTGACAAGGATAAGTCAGGATTTGTACAGAGATAACGCTGGTATAAGAGTGCAATTGAGCAATATCTATCGAGATATTGAAACTTTGACAGGAGAACCAGACAACAGCGTTAGGTCAAGCAACCTGATTTACATTCTAGAGAGACATGGATATCGCAGAGGTGTTGCTGCATTTAGTACCGAAAGCGCCTCTATCCCTCACAATCTGCCATCACCAACCTACACAGAATTTATTGGGCGCGAGGCAGATATGAAAAAGCTACTGGAAAGGCTTTTGCCGATGCATGGCGCTCACATGATTACAGTACATGGCATTGGTGGCGTAGGGAAAACCGCGCTGGTGTTAGCAGCTGCTTACCTGTGCTTAAAAGCTAGTAACGAAAACAGTTCTGATGCACCTAAATTTGATGCAATTATTTTCACTTCAGCTAAACAACAAGAACTGATTCCCGATATGATTTTGCAACGGCAGCAAGGACAGCGTAACCTGCGCGAAATTTTTCGGGTGATTGCCAATGCCTTAAACGACTCTACTATTATCCAATCTCCTCCCAATGATCAATTCGAGCGTGTACGCCAATGTCTTTCTAAACAGCGAACGCTTCTGATTGTGGACAATATGGAGACTATAGAGGACAGGGATGAGGTTATAGAATTTCTATACAATTTACCCATTTGCGTCAAAGTAGTAATTACTACCCGCGAACGAATTGCCCTGCTGCCAATCAGTCTGCGAAACTTGCCCTTGAATGATGGTTTGCAGTTAATTCAGCAACAAGCTGAAGAAAAAGGTATAACTATCCAAGATGAAGACTCTAGCTTGCTCTACGATCGCACTGGGGGAATCCCTCTCGCTATTGTCTACGCACTCGGTCAAGTATCCAGTGGCTACTCTTTGAACTTCGTATTGGAGCAGTTAGCCTCCGCTAAAGGCGATGTGGCTCGTTTTTGCTTTGATCAATCTGTGCAAGGTACAAAGGGACAGCCACCACACAAGTTACTCATGTCACTGGCGATTATTTCCTGACGCTCCTATCCAAGCTGCTGTGGCTGAAGTTGCTGGACTGACATCCGATCCTGATTCTGTCAGTAATGGCTTGGTACGTTTGCAGCAACTCTCGTTAGTGAATCTCAACCCAGAGACTAAGCGATATGAGATGCTCTCTCTGACTCGTGAGTATGCCTTAGCACAATTAGCCGCTTACCCAGATTTTGAGAGGGAAGCACGGATGCGTTGGGTGAGATGGTATCTAGATTTTGCTTACAGTTACGGCGGAGAAGATTGGGAAAAATGGATACATTACAACAGGTTAAAGGAAGAGGAAGGAAATCTACGGGCAGTACTTTATTGGTGTAAAAACCAAGACCATTATGCAGAAGTTAGGGATTTGTGGTTGCTCTTGAACCACTACGCCAATCTCTATGCTTATTGGGACGATCGCCTCGATTGGTTGCAATGGCTCATAGAACAATCAGAACGACGTGGTGAATGGTCATCTTTAGTAAAATTTATGATCCGCAAAACCTGGCTGCTAATTCGGGAGTGTTCGCCCCAAAGTCTCACACAAGCAGACGAAATATTGCAGCGGGCATGGGTTTTACGCGACCATGCAGATTCATGCGTTCAAGCTGACTTAGCCGAAAATATGGCTAGACTGCGAATCAGACAGAGTAATTATACAGATGCGCGCCACTGGCTAATAGTAGAAGAAAAATTAGTGATTGATGCGAATCTAGACGAACGACAGCACATCCGCTATTTTATTCCCGTGCTTTATCATCGGGCTGAAATCTTTTATTCAGAAGGTGAATATTTTTCAACAAAGAAGCTATTTCAAGATGTGATGAAAAGTGCAGAAAAAATTAATTGGCATCGAGTGATCAATTCTGCTCAAAATTGGCTTGCTGATATTGCCATTGAACAAGGCGATCGCGATGAAGCTCAAAAGCTATTAATTCAAGGCTTAACTGTCGCCGAAAGTAGCAATAATAAACGGCGTCTGGCTCGTTATCAACGTTCTCTAGCACGCTGGGAGAGAAGGTGGGGAAGTGTCCAGAAAGCCTGCCAATTATCAACTCAGGCTATTAATAGTTTTGAGCGTTTGGGAATGACAAGGGATGCACAGGAGATGCAAACTTTACTTGATTGCCCATAATTATCTGCAAACAACGCATTTCCGGTTAGAGAGACGCGATAAATCGCCGTCTCTACAATGGGCTACATTTTACCGCCAGCGATCGCACTTCTAAATCTTACAAAACAAACAAGATACGTTGTTTGTCAACACAATGTAATATAGCTTAGTAAGAATTGCGCGATCGCTGTTCCTTTGATATCTAAATATTGTCTCTACATTCCTTTTCAAGGATTTTCTGAGGATGATTCTGAGTAAGATTTTGTGGGACCGCCTAATTCATCTAAAGTATTCATTAATAAGTCATCTTCTGGGATATAGTCTCTGTGTTGGGAATTTACCAAATCGTCAAGAGCTTTAATAGCTTTAAGAGCTTCAAGATCCTTAAGAGCTTCTGATGCAGACTGATATCGCTCTTTGAAGTCATCCAGCACCATTTTACTGAGAATATTAGCTAGGGATTGGCTCACCTGAGTGCGATCGCTCCATTTGATTTCTCCATCAGCATCTCTATCTAGCTCACGGGGTGCTACACCAGTCAAGGCTTTAATCCCAACCATGCCAACTGCATAGATATCACTACTGTACTGTGGACGTCCAAAACATTGTTCGCTTGGTGCGTAACCCTGAGTACCAATACCAATGGTGAAAGGGGTTGACTCTTGACTATCAAGCTGTTTGATGCCAACTTCCTTGACGGCTCCAAAGTCAATTAACACCAGTTTTCCGTCTGAGTGTCGTCGGATGATATTACTGGGTTTAATATCCCGATGAATCACGTGGTTGTCATGGACAAATGTTAATGTTTGCAATAAGTCCCGGATAATTTTGAGCGCTGCAATTTCTTCAATTGCTCTACCTGCTAAAAGTTCTTGATTTAAAGGATGACCAATTATCTGTTCTTGCACTAAATAAAATTCTTCATCTTCTTCAAAATAGGCCAAAAGTTGAGGAATTTGAGCGTGCCTTCCCAATTTTTCTAGTGTTTGTGCTTCTGAGTTAAATAAACGTCTGGCAAGTTGCAATCCTTCCGGTTTGGTGTTGGCTGGTTTTAATTGTTTGACAACACATCGCGGATTACCAGGACGTTGAGTATCTTCGGCAATGTAGGTTTCACTAAATCCACCGGAACCGAGAACTTTGACAATTTTGTAGCGTCTAGCCAAAACTTTTCCTGATAAGGCTAAATCTCGTTGCTGGATTAGGTGTTGGAAGTCATCTTGTTGGCTGATAATCTCTTGGACAACGGGTGAAGTTTTATACTTCTGAAAAATGTCTACTAATTGGCGTTTTCTGATGCTTTCTCTGATGACTGAGGTTGCCAAATAGCAAATTCCGGTCATTGCGATCGCAATCGTTGGTACACTAGTGGGAAAAATTAACTGACCATAGACAAATAACCCATAACTAATTCCTCCCCAAGCGCCAGACAGGGCGAGGCTATAGAAAAATCTATTGATACTACGTTTACGTCTGCTAATCATCAAGGCTGAACTGCCCACTAGGATTAGCACAAACAAACCCTGCAATGGTGGACTCTTAATTCCTGGGGCGATCGCTTTCCCTGTCATCAAAGTTGCGATCGCATTGGCGTGAATTTCCACCCCCGACATCGGTTCAGTGCTATTACTACCAGCAACTGGATAATAATCATTATGTAACTTATCTGTTGCACCAATCAGCACGATCTTGTTTTTGAACACCTTTCCCTGCTGCAAATAGGTGTTCCAGTTTTCCGGGTCGAGTACGTGCCAAAAAGGTTTTTGCTCAAACGTACCCGCAGGCCCCCAAAAATAAATGCGATCGCCCTTTGGTCGAGGATAATTTACTTGTGCTGCCTTCAGGGCTGCTTCATCAAAAGAGAGTCGCTTTTTGGTAAATAAATTATCTTCACCTAATAACTTGGGAAACTCACTCGCTAATCGATGAACTTTTCCATCTACTTCTAAAGGAAAATTAACTGAGCCAATGGATACTGACCCTGTACGAAACATTTGTTGTGGGTCTGTCAGTTGCGTAAAAGACCCTTGGTGCGTCTGGGAATTTTCGTAGACGGCTGCTAAGGCAACTTTATTACCATATTTTTGCAATACTGCCTGAAATTGGCGATCGTCTGTAACTCCATAGCTGCTCGCCGTATCAAAAACTACATCTAATGCTACAGCGCGGGCACCTGCTTCGATTAATTTTGTGATTACCTGAGAGTATGCAGCCCGTTTAAAAGGATAAGATTTCAGCGTTTCTAAGTAGGCATACTGTTTCGGATCTGTTTTATAGTACTGTTCGGGAACTGATATTGATTGATCGTCTATTGCTAAAATCACAATGTCTTCTGGAGGCACAATCGGCCCACGCAGTTGAAAAAAGCCAGAAAGCACCTGATTTTCCATCAATTGAACCAATTCCCCACCAGAAGCGCTCAATAGTGCGCCCCCAATTGCCCAAGTACCTGCCAGTAGATGACCTAAGCGAACCATCCACCGGGAGTGGCGAGCAGATGCTGTTGAAGTCACTTTTGTTGGTTTACTTGACAGTCTATTGGCAGTAGAGACATAGTTTTTAGTTAAGGTAGATGTAGGTTCTTCTGCCATATCGTGTTACTGATTGATTTTAGTCCAACACTTTTATTTATTCAGACCGCGTTTTAGTGTAAGCACATTGAAATAAGACTTAAATGATAATCTTATACATTTGTAAAGTATCTTCTATTCATCAACAAACTTTTATTGGCAGAGCCAGCCCCCAATAAATTCTTACTAAAACACTACTTAATTTATGCTTTTTCTGTTGAATGAGTTACAAGTAGTGATTGTCTCATAGATCGGAGCCGGATATACTCTACCTGTGAATTTGGTTGTGGCAAGATTTTACCCTCACCTAACCAACAACTACGTTACTAACTGGGTGCTACACCAGAAGCAGTCCCAAGGCTGTCTTCTGTCTCTGGTGCAATGTTGGTAATCTCCAGAAAGCGTGTTCTGATACTGACAGCTTTACCGAAAGATAGGCATTAATTTATATCTTACCTTAAGCCTATGTTATACCTCTTTAGGAGTAAACTTTAGTGTTATGCAGCGATGAATGCTGTTAATGGGTCAATTTTATCGGTAGATTTTGATCGTCGAGTGGTTCTTGTAGTGCTGGAGGTGAATCAGGTTAACACCCAGGATCTCAACTTCAATATTGCAGGCGTTTTTATGCCTTGAAAGAGGTAGGATAAAAGCTATAGATAAAGAACTACTTTATAGAGATTAGCAAACAAGGCATTTGAAAATTGCTATAATCTATTGTTCCATCTAAATTCATATATATTATTAGGTGTAAATTTGTATGGGTTCTCCAATGAATCGTCTGTCTATTTTTGTAGATGGAAACAATATGTTCTATGCTCAACAAAAAAATGGCTGGTTTTTTGACCCGCGGCGAGTCTTAGAATACTTCAAACATGAGCAATCAGAAACAACATTAATTAATGCCTTCTGGTACACTGGCTTAAAAGATCCACAAGATCAGCGAGGTTTCAGAGATGCTCTAATTAGTCTAGGATATACAGTACGAACTAAGATTCTGAAAGAATATTATGATGATACGTCAGGTCGTTACTCGCAAAAAGCGAATTTAGATATTGAAATTGTTGTAGATATGTTTAATACAGTAGACCAGTATGACCGAGTAGTATTATTCAGTGGTGATGGGGATTTTGAAAGAGCAATCGAACTATTACGCTCAAAAAATACACATATTACGGTAGTCTCAACAGAAGGAATGATTGCTAGAGAACTACGCAATGCTACTGATAGATATATAGATTTAAATGATATCAGAGATCAAATAGAGAAAACTGAAGGTTAGTACCTTTAACAATTATTTACAAAAATAAGAGTAAAAGAAAAACTAGGGTTGAAGATATATTAAGCCACAAGTAAACATTAAACACCAAACGGCAAATGACAAACAAAACAGATCGAATCATTATTTTTGATACAACATTGCGAGATGGAGAGCAGTGTCCGGGAGCGACTTTGAATATAGACGAAAAGCTAGTTATTGCCAAGCAATTAGCGCGTCTAGGTGTAGATGTAATTGAAGCAGGCTTTGCCTTTGCCAGTCCTGGAGATTTTGAAGCAGTCAAGAAAATTGCTCAAATTGTCGGGACAGAAAATGGCCCGGTAGTTTGTAGTTTGGCAAGAGCCATTAAAGCAGATATTGAAGCGGCTGCTGAAGCATTAAAACCAGCAGTTAATGCCAGAATTCACACATTCATTTCGACTTCTGATATTCATTTAGAGTATCAATTGCGAAAGTCACGGGCAGAAGTGCTAGCGATCGCCGAAGAAATGGTAGCTTATGCCAAGTCCTTCATGACAGATGTCGAATTTTCGCCGATGGATGCGGCTCGTTCCGATCCAGAATTTTTGTACCAAGTATTAGAGCGAACAATCGCAGCTGGTGCAACAACAGTTAACATTCCTGATACTGTAGGTTACACAACCCCTAGCGAATTTGGAGCAATGATTAAGGGCATTATCGAAAATGTCCCCAACATTGACCAAGCAATTATTTCCGTTCACGGTCATAATGATTTAGGCTTGGCAGTTGCTAACTTTTTAGAAGCCGTGAAAAATGGCGCACGGCAACTAGAATGTACAATCAATGGCATTGGCGAACGAGCCGGAAATGCCTCACTAGAAGAATTGGTAATGGCGTTGCACGTGCGGCGGCAATATTTTAACCCTTATCTCGGCAGACCAGAAAATTCTCAAGAATCCCTAACAAATATCGACACCCGACAAATTTATAAAACCTCACGCTTAGTTTCTAATTTGACGGGAATGTTGGTACAACCAAATAAAGCGATCGTTGGTGCAAATGCCTTTGCTCATGAGTCTGGAATTCACCAAGATGGTGTGTTAAAAAACAAGCTCACCTACGAAATTATGGATGCCCAATTGATTGGCTTAACAGACAATCAAATAGTTTTGGGCAAACATTCAGGTAGAAATGCTTTCCGCACCCGATTAAAAGAATTGGGCTTTGAACTGTCGGATACTGAGTTAAATAAAGCCTTCGTTAGATTCAAAGAAGTAGCAGATAAAAAGAAAGATATTTCTGATTGGGATTTGGAAGCGATCGTTAACGATGAAATCCAACAAGCACCCGATTTGTTCCGGGTAGAGTTGGTGCAAGTTTCCTGTGGTAGCAACGCCCGTCCTACTGCTACAGTTACCCTGCGTACCCCAGAAGGTGAAGAATTAACCGATGCTGCGATCGGTACTGGGCCAGTCGATGCAGTTTACAAAGCCATCAACCGTGTAGTGAATGTGCCCAACGAGTTGATTGAGTTTTCTGTGCAGTCAGTAACAGGCGGTATTGATGCCATTGGCGAAGTGACCATTCGTTTACGTTATGAATCTAAAGTATTTTCTGGTCATGCAGCGAACACAGATATTATCGTGGCATCCGCACAGGCTTATGTAAATGCTTTGAATAGGTTGTATGCATCTTTGCAAACTCAAGAAAAGCCAGAGGAAGTAACTGCACAGAAAGTCTGAGATCGGATCTGTGAAACTGCTAGTTTTTAGCTGATGCTAACAAACTCCTCTCCAACTTTGGGGAGGAGTTATTTATGAGTTCCAAAAATTTGTTAGAAATTATGCTGACAGAAAAACATCTCATTATTAGAGAAGGCACAATCAAAGAAGACTCACTGATTGTAAAACACTTTTACCAAATGTGGCTAGATATTGGTGTTGATGAGAGTAATATTATTCTGGAGTGGGAGAATATTACCCTCCAATTTATAGAAGAAGCGCGTCGAGATTTATTTTATAAGGCTTTTATTGCAGAGATTGATAAGACAGTTGTGGTTCTGTAAGTTGTCAACTGTTTGCAGGTTTATACCCGAATGTTTTAAAAGATGAATATCGCAAGTTTGGATATATTTGGGGCGTTTATGTCGAACAATCTTACCGCAGACAAGGAATTGCCAAATCCTTAACTAATAGAGCAATTGAATATTTAAAAGCGATTGGTTGCACGCGAGTACTTCTTAACGCCTCGCCGTTGGGTAAACCAGTTTACTCCAGCCTCGGTTTCTCTGAAGGGAATGTAATGCAATTAGATTTGATTTAACAAAACAAAATTCAGAAATGAATTCTGTGTAACTAGCGGATGAATAAACCTAAATCCGATAGGATAAGTTTCTCGCTCAAGAAGCATCCGTGTTTGCTCATATTCGGATTTGTACAACAGGTCAAGTTTATTGGGTGGATTATGAATATTGTTTACTTTTTTAGATTTTTCGATTGACTTGTATGGATAAAACTTTATTCTGAGAAACGATGTTTATAATCAGTCAGCTTGTATGAGTAGCGAAAAGACAACAGAATTGCCACTCTGGGTACAAGATAGAGATATAGTCATTGCTCATGATGAAGAAGTACAGTGGCGAGAAGGAAAACGGCCGGATTATTCTTATACCAATGAATTTCTTCATCAAGAGAGTAAATTTCAGCATCCAGAAGGTTCTTTAGAAGCGATCGCCCAAAACTTAGTCCGCACTTTTGAGATGGAAGCTTCTAATAAATCTAACCCTCAACAGTGGCTTTCGATTGTTACCGATAAGTTTAAGATGAGTACCAATGGCGGACAACAATTTACTGCTCAGGATGTTGCAGTCGAGGGTACTTATAACCTGTTTTTGGGTAAAACTGAGCAATATAACTCTGAAACAGAAACCTTTGAATCTTCATTTCAAGTTTTTCATACAGCCTTTCCTAATGGCTTTCTTTGGGAATTAACAGAAGTTCTTTCGGGGCCGCCTAATGTTACCTTTAAGTGGCGACATTGGGGAACATTTAATGGTTCTTATAAGGACTATGCACCCACAGGTGAAACAATAGAAATCGTCGGAGTTAGTATTGCTCGCGTCACTGATGATTTGAAGATTGAGTCTCTAGAGCATTATTTTGATAATAATGTCTTTCTTCAGAAATTAACGGCAGGTGGTTGTCCTTTCCATTCTAAAAATCAGAGCAATCACTAATTTTCATTTAGTTATAGTCTATCGAATAGCACACTCGATCGCCGCTCTTAGTGAACAGCAGTGAGTGCCGATCGAGTGATTATAATCATCGAAAATCTGCAATGGAAGATTTATTATTAAGGCTTATGAAGGGATGCAGAGAAATTTTAATAAATTGAAAAATGCCGTTCATGGTATTCGTGTTTGCACAGTAGTCACTGGTGTATTGACTGAAGGTGTAAACCCAGCCAGTTTACCCGACTTTTGGGATACAAAATCCGTTTCTTTGCTACCTTGAACCTCAGATAAGTAGCAATCTCGCACTGCCAACAACAAGCCTTTGATGGCATCTGGTGCGCCTGTTTTAACTAAATCGTCTGCCTTTTTGAAAAAAGCCGATCGCCATTTGCCATCGTTATTGCCATACAATTCTATTAAATACCAACCCGCAAGATACTCAGCTAAAGGGTCAAGACAGAAACGGATTCTGTCTTTGGCAGAACCGATAGTTTGAATCAAGTGCAAACGTTTTTCCAGATAATTGAGGTGTGCTTCGGGGTCATCAATACCCAAAGCTGCTAATGCAGCAATGGCATCTACACGCTTGGCGGTTCCTGGTTGATAATTTTGCTGCAAGCATTCCCAGGCGATGGTTTTGGCAATTTGATGAACAGTGCGGTCATCAAATTGCTCGTCTGTAACATCACGATTAAGTTCATTGATATAACCCAGCATCAAATTAGGAATATTCTCTGGCAACGCAGAAATATTAGATGTAACATCTTTACTGGCGATTAACTGTTCAGCATAAAGTTTAGCTAGCAAGACAGTGATATTATTTTGACCGACCATCAAAGAAAGACGGTTACAAGCGTCAAAAAATTCCTGGTCAGTAAAGCGATCGCGTTTACCTCGCTGCATGAGATAAGCTTCCATAAAGGACGATAGTTTATTAGCTTCAATCCGCAAAGGTTTAATTATCGTCTTATTAACTCGCCCCAGCTTTTCCTCAATTCGGGAAGTAATCACCAATGCATTCACTGGAAACTCTGGCGACTCCGGCTCAATTGCTTCTCGTGTAGTGGCATTCATTTCTGAGAACCGATCTACAATTACTAAAATGCGTTTCTTTCTTAACAAACGTAATAGTAATTCTTGACAAATCGGCTCTGGTTCATCAATTAAAGCTTGTAACTGTCCTCTGATGGCTTCTAAAAGCGGCGACTTACCTTCAGTTAACCGAAATTCTTCTTCTAAAAGCACAGGTAACATCAAATGTTTGCAGAGTTGTTGGTCTTCAGACTCAGCCATTGCCCATCCAGCGATTCGACACGCTAAACTGGTTTTACCTACACCCCCTTCCCCACCAATTACTAGACAGCTACGTTGTTTCTCGAAAGTTGAACGCAAATTCTCATTCATCAGTTGGGGAACTGTTGTACCATCCAGAACAACGGGAATGGGAATATAACAGGCGCGACTGCTAACTGTATCCTTTTTGGGAAATTGTTCGCGGGCTGCTTTGATATATTTAGCTACCCACGCATCTAATACTCTGGGATGGTAATGAAACCAGCCAACAAATAGCACATATCGCAGAGGTACATTAACGCTGATAAATGGGAGAGAAAAATCTGTGTAAGGTTTGAGGGCGTTGTTAATTTTCAACAACCATAAAGGGGCTACCCGCAAGAGAATTAACCAAATAGAAGGCAATAAAATAAGGTAAGCGGCAATTCCCAAGAGTAATTTATGCTTAAATAGCGATTCCAGAACTCTATCAAAGAGGCGAGTTTCTTTTTCTGCTTTCAGGGCATTGAGAGGGCGACGTATCAGCTTAATGTCCGTCTCTGTGAATTTATCTTTGTATTTTTGTATAGTTATTAATACCTGCTCAAAGTCTGAGATGACTTTCTGTAACTTGGAGGTAGGTAAAGCATTTGCTTTGTCTTGAAAGCCTGCCGCTATTCCTCCTAAACCTTTGATAGCACCTAAACGCACGTAAAACTGGCTATCATTCAGTAGGGCAATTAAATTCGGGACAGAAGATACTGCTTCTGTACCCATTGCACCCAAAGCGTAGGCAGAATTGTAACGTACAGTGGGGTTCTTATCTTTTAAGGCAGCAGTTAATACTGGGACAGCGACTTTCGCTTCTACACCAATTTTTCTGAGTGCAGAAGGAACATAAATGCGAACAAATTGCTCCTTGTCTTGTAATGCCGCCATTAACGATGGAACTGCTGCTTTGGCTGCTGTACCAATATTTCCTAAAGCTAAGGTGGCGTACAAACGGACTTGTCCATCTTCATCCTGTAATGCCGCACTTAAGGCTGGAACTGCTGGTGCTGCTTCTGCACCCAAATCTCCTAAAACCGAAGCGGCGTGCCAACGAAGATTAATATCCTGATTTTTCAAAGCTTCAATCAGAGACGGTACTGCTGGGGAACCGATATTAACTAATGCATCTGCTGCAAGGCTTCTGATGTGGGCATCGTTATCTATCAGCTTCTCAATCAGGGGAGCAATTTTGCTGTCAGTAGTGATTTGCGCCCAACTATTGCTTGTGCATAGTAGGAACAGTGTCAGGCATAAGACAACTACCTTGAGCGCACTAAGTAATACTTGTCTGGTATGCTTTGTCATTGAATCGGATTGAATCACCCGATGAACAACTCCAGTCAGAGAAACTATACCTAAGATTGTAATCTAACTGTCAATGTGGGTTAGCGATGTCTACGACGGGCTACGCCTACGCACTTATTTCCCCCCGCTTTGCTCAAGCTTGGTTAGCATTGGGATTTAAACGCATCATGATTTTCTCTGGCTCTGTCAAATTTTTAAATCCATAACGGCGATAAAGTCCATGAGCATCTTTTGTGCCTAACAACCACCTTTGAACGTCTTGCAATTCTGGATATTCTAAAATATATTCTACAAACCATTTTCCTAAACCCTGTCCTCGATAAGGCTCTAAAATAAAAACATCTTTTAACAACGCAGAAGTTGCATAATCAGTGATGACTCTCGCAAAGCCAACTTGTTGATTATCTTCATAAAGTCCAAAACATAAAGAATTGTTTATTGACTTTTCTACAGTGGCTAATGGGATGTTTTCAGCCCAATAGGAAGTTTGTAAAAAATCATGAATCATTTGAATATCTAATTTAGATTTATCGGTGTTGATGTAAAATCGATGTTTTAATTCTTCATTCATCTCGCTACATCTTTTATTTAATAGGTTGAAAAATTATAATTCATTCTTGGGGTCAGTGGTTTGTAGTGTCAAATGATGAAATTACTGAACCATTAGCTGGATAACAGAAGCTATATTCAGCATTCAATGATATGGGTGTATCTACCATTGATTATGAATCAGCCTACAACAAAATCTTGGCAAGAAGTCCGCGCTGCTTTCAAACAAATCTGGGGTTATGAAGATTTCCGTCCACCACAGGGAGAAATTGTCAGCAGTCTATTGGCACAGAAAGATGCACTGATTATTATGCCTACAGGTGGCGGGAAGTCGATTTGTTTTCAACTTCCCGCACTGCTACAAACAGGATTAACTTTGGTAGTTTCGCCCTTGGTGGCGTTGATGGAAAACCAAGTACAGGAACTACGAGAAAGCCACCAAAAAGCAGCACTTTTGCATAGTGAATTATCTTCATCTCAACGCCGTGCAACTCTGCAAGCTTTAGAACGCCAACAGCTAAGATTACTTTATTTATCGCCAGAAACTTTGCTAAGTATCCCAGTGTGGGAAAGATTATGTCACCCGCAATTGCAGATTAATGGTTTGATTTTAGATGAAGCTCATTGTTTAGTGCAGTGGGGTGATACTTTTCGCCCAGCTTATCGCAGATTAGGGGCGGTGCGTCCGGCATTGCTCAAATCAAAACCACCAGGAACAAAAATCAGTATCGCTGCTTTTACTGCTACTGCTGACCCCTCAGCCCAAAAAATTATTCAAACAGTTTTACAATTACAGCAACCAGAGATTTTCCGCTTGAATCCTTACCGTCCGAACTTGCATCCCAGCATTCGCATCGCTTGGACACCACGAGGTAGAAAACAACAATTATTAAAGTTTATTCAAAATAGACCGCAACAATCGGGATTAGTTTATGTTCGCACTCGGAGAGATAGCGAAGATTTAGCTGAATGGTTAGCAGAGATGGGTTACGCCACAGCTAGCTATCATGCGGGATTGGGTGCAACAGAACGCCGTGAAGTAGAAGCAAGCTGGTTAAGTGGCAAAATCCCCTTTGTTGTTTGTACCTGTGCGTTTGGCATGGGGATAAATAAAAGTGATGTTCGCTGGGTAGCACATTTTCACGCGCCGCATCTGCTATCTGAATATGTGCAAGAAATTGGCCGTGCTGGAAGGGATGGGAAACCGGCAGAGGCGTTAACGTTGGTAAGTGAACCTACGGGGTGGTTAGATTCAGGGGATAAGCAAAGACAGGAGTTTTTTCAAGAACAAATGCGATCGCAACAACAAATAGCGCAGCAACTTGTGAAAAAATTACCAAAACAGGGAGAAGTGAATGCAGTAACTCGACAATTTCCCGAAGGTGCAACGGCACTAGCTTTACTCCATAGCAATGGTCAGCTAAACTGGCTTGATCCTTTCCATTACAGTATTGGGCAAAAAGCGGGAAATCAGCCACCGACGCAATTACACGCCGCTAAACAGATGCAGCAATACTTAACAACTAAGCAGTGTCGTTGGCAGTTTTTGTTAAATGCCTTTGGTTTTGGCAAAGAAGCAGCTAACCTGCGTTGCGGACATTGCGACAATTGCCGTCAATGAGTATAAAAGACTCGTCGCCGAGTATCAAAGACTCGTTCACGAGTATAAAAGGCTCATTCACGAGTATCAAAGGCTCGTCGCCGAGTATAAAAGACTCGTTCACGAGTATTAAAGACTCATCGTCGAGTATAAAAGGCTCGTTCACGAGTATCAAAGACTCGTCGTCGAGTATAAAAGGCTCGTTCACGAGTATCAAAGACTCGTCGTCGAGTATAAAAGGCTCGTTCACGAGTATCAAAGACTCGTCGTCGAGTATAAAAGACTCGTTCACGAGTATCAAAGACTCGTCGTCGAGTATTACTCCCTTGCTGCTTGTTTGCCGTCAGGTGTTCCCGCTAGAATACCTAGATTTTTTTAATAACTGCGATCGCGCAGCGTCTCGTTAGAGAAGAACACAAAGGAAAAGATAAATAATTTTATAGCGGGACAGGGGTAAGTTAAAACTTTTTTCTTTTCCCTGCTCCCCTAAATATTCTCCAGCTAGGTTCATCCTATTGGATGAATTGTCATTTTCACCACCAAGTGACAATAGGGTAGTCAAGTAGAGGATAAAAATATGTCATCTGCTCAAGCGCCCTCCCTACCACCGTTGATTCCGCGCGAAATTCTGTTTGGGAATCCCGAAAAAACTAGCCCACAACTCTCCCCTGATGGCAAGTACTTGGCATATATCGCCCCTGATGAGAAAAATGTCTTGCAGGTATGGTTGCGAACTATAGGACAAGAAGACGACCAGATACTAACTGCCGACAAAAAGCGCGGTATCCGCATTTTCTTCTGGACTTATAACGCCGACCAGTTGATTTATATGCAAGACTCAGATGGCGACGAGAACTTTCACCTCCACTTAGTTAATATTCACTCCAAGATTGTGCGTGACTTAACGCCATTCCAAGGTGTAAAAGCAGAACTTGTGGAACTGGAACCCAAATTTCCAGATGAAGTGCTGGTAGCGTTGAACTTGAACAATCCTCAAAAGTTTGACGTTTACCGCATCAACCTTAAAAATGGTGCGGTTGAGTTCGACACTGATAACCCCGGTAACATTATTAGTTGGACATCTGACGCTGAGTTCCAAATACGTGCAGCAACAGCTAGCACACCCGATGGTGGTTACGACCTCTTATTGCGAAAACCAGATAAACAGTGGAAAATTCTCCGCCACTGGGGAGCTGAAGAAGAAGGGAATTCTGTTAGCTTCTCAGATGATGGCAAAACCCTTTATATTCAAGGCAATCACGATGCTAACGCCAAACGTCTGCTAGCTGTTGACTTAGATAGCCGTCAAGAAACTGTCATTGCTGAAGATGAACAATATGATGTCGTGGGGATAATTATTCACCCATTGACGCGAGTTATCCAAGCAGTTTCTTTCTACAAAGATAAACAGGAATGGCAGGTAATTGACCAAAGTATCGCCGCAGATTTTGAGGAAATCGCTAAGGTGCGTCCTGGAGAATTCTCTATAATTAGCCGCGATTTGGAAGATAAAACTTGGGCTTTAGCTTATAGAACTGACAATGGCCCAGTTTATTACTATGCCTACAACCGAGAGTCCAAAACTAGCACTTTCCTTTTTAGCAACCAACCCAAACTCGAAGCGTTGCAGTTAGCTTCAATGCAACCGATTTCTTACGAAGCGCGAGATGGCTTAACTATCCACAGTTACCTGACAACGCCTGTAGGAATACCTACGCAGAATCTCCCAACAGTACTACTGGTTCACGGCGGCCCTTGGGCGCGGGATGTTTGGGGTTTCTCTCCCACAGCGCAATGGCTAGCTAACCGGGGTTATGCCGTTCTGCAAGTGAACTTTCGCGGTTCCACTGGCTACGGTAAAGCATTTTTGAATGCTGGAAATCGGGAATGGGCTGGTAAAATGCACGATGACTTGATTGACAGCGTTAACTGGCTGGTGGAACAAGGGATTTCCGATCCACAAAAGATTGCGATTATGGGCGGTTCTTATGGAGGTTACGCCACTCTAGTAGGATTGACTTTTACACCAGAAATATTTGCGGCTGGCGTAGATATTGTCGGGCCAAGTAACCTAATTACGCTGATAGAAACTATACCGCCTTATTGGGAACCATTGAAGGCAATGCTTTCTCATCGCGTTGGTAATTTAGAGACAGAAGAAGAGTTTCTGAAATCGCGATCGCCTTTATTCTTTGCTGACCGAATTCAAAAACCTTTACTTATCGGTCAAGGTGCAAACGATCCGCGAGTGAAACAATCAGAAAGCGATCAAATTGTCAACGCAATGCAACAGGCTGGTTTACCAGTGCAATATGCACTTTACACAGATGAAGGACATGGTTTTGCCAGACCAGAAAATCGGTTGCACTTTTTTGCGATCGCAGAGGAGTTTCTCGCCAAATACTTAGGCGGTAGATTTGAACCTTTGGCAGATATCCCCGGTCATTCAGGAATAGTGAAATAAAATTAACGTGAGTTCGATAGAACTAAAAAATAGCAGGAGGCAGTGCAGGCAAATCTT
>NZ_JABXKO010000073.1:0-52108 GCF_017114965.1 Nostoc sp. JL31 | reverse complement strand
CCCAGCCATACACAGATACACCCCTCTCATACGAGAAGTAGATTACCATATTTCGGTATTAGTGGGATAGGTTCATCCAATAACGCCATAAACAACTGGAAGTCTTCCTCTTTGCCGTTATGTGGTGTCGCTGACATTAATAAAAAATGCCTAGTTAAAGTTGAGAGTAACTTACCAAGTTTGTAGCGTTTCGTCTCTTTAATTTCACCACCAAAAAATGAAGCTGACATTTTATGAGCTTCATCACAAACAACCAAATCCCAGTCTGTCTGCGCTAGCTTTGCTTGTAAATCTTGATTACGGCTGAGTTTGTCCAGTCGCACAATCACCAACGGCATTTCAGCAAAAGCATTTCCAGTTACTGCTGATTCAATGCGATCGTTGGTGAGAATTTCAAAGCGTAAATGAAACTTTTGCGACAATTCATCTTGCCATTGTGGGGCTAAACTGCCGGGACAAATCACAAGGCAACGATGCAAATCACCTCGGATGAGCAATTCCCGCATCAGCAACCCCGCCATAATAGTTTTACCTGCACCTGGGTCATCTGCTAAGAGAAAACGCAGAGGTTGACGAGTTAACATTTCTCCGTAAACGGCAGTTATTTGGTGTGGTAAAGGTTCGACTAGAGAGGTGTGAACAGCTAGCAAGGGGTCGAAGAGATAAGCTAGACGGATGCGGTGCGCTTCTGATGCCAGACGAAAATTAGCCCCATCAGCAGTAAAACTCCAAGCACCACCAGAGGTGATTATTTCTAGGGTAGGTTCTCTGTCTCGAAAGACTAACTCATTCCCTAACGTGCCGCTAGCATCTTTGTATGTCAATTCCACAACATCAGAACCATGCCACTGAGCATCGACGATGGTGACAATACTGTTCGGCAGAATACCTTGTACTTGCGTGCCTTTTGTCAGATCCTCAAGTCTAACCATGTGCGGTGTCTTCCCTTTTTGCGGATGTCAGTGGCAATGTAGACACTAATGTTTTGTAATGGAACATTGCTCCTTATGACCATAAGAGACACTAAGCTGGTTGGCAGCTAGTATATTTACTGTTTTTGGCTGTGGTAGCTTGATGTTGCTTAGAAAATGGCGTTGCTTAGTTGAGAGCTGATTTAAGCGATCGCTCCATGCTAGCGGCTATAGGTAAAGTGAAATAAAGTGCGATCGCATCCCTCGAAACTCAAGCTGTTGATTTAGCTTTGTACTTGGAATGCGATCGCCACTAAATCTTGGAGCAAATATTCCCAAATCCTTACAGGGAAATTGTTTGCAAAATTGTACAACTTTTTTATTTGTTTTTGGATGGTAGCATGATGAAATTGTAGAACTTTATTTTTCAAAACTTCTCAGTAGCTAACGATATAATAGTGCTTGTAGTCGCGCAAATTGTACAACTTTTTTAGTTGTTTACATTAAGTTGTACAATAATAAAAAGTCGTATAACAAATAAAAAAGTTATACAGTTTATCCTGTGGGTGTATATGTAAGCATCTACAGGAATTTTTATGGCTTGAAGCAAACAAGGTTGGACGCAAGCAAATTTTGAGCGTTACTCATTCTCAATCAATCTTAGCGATGCCTGCGGCGGGCGTAGCCATCGCACGCAACACCTGCCCAACTTCTTATGTTTCATATCTAGCAAGCTTTTTGCCGTTTTCTAACCGTCGAACTCAGTTCTCTATGCCTTTGTGGTTCCCTAAGTCACTTTTAAATAGTGATTGACGAATTACACAAAATATGGTATTCTTCATTTCTATCAATAACATATATAAACGTGAATATCTCTCCATCTCTCAAAAAACCGCGTGTCTCATGGCAGGCGGTTTTCTCACTGTTGATATTTGTATTCATGTACCTGCCCATAATGGTACTTGGCTTTTATAGCTTCAATCAGTCCCCCTACAGTGCAACTTGGCAAGGATTTACTCTCGATTGGTATAGCAAGTTATTCAGTGATGATCGCATCTTATCAGCTTTGCAAAACAGTATGATAGTTGCAGGTTGTGCTGTGGCAATTTCCGCAGTGCTGGGAACCTTGATGGCGGTTGGGTTGGCGCGTTATGAATTTCCTGGTAAGAAATTGTATCGTGGTATTGCTTACCTACCATTGATTATTCCCGATATTGCGATCGCAGTGGCTACCCTAGTATGTCTAGCAGCCTTTGCGATACCTTTGAGTTTGTGGACGATAGTTGCAGCCCATGTAGTGTTTTGTCTGGCTTATGTTGGACTTGTGGTTGCTTCCCGACTGAGTAATTTAGATCCACACTTAGAAGAAGCAGCGCTAGATTTAGGCGCGACACCAACCCAAGCTTTCATCAAAGTATTGTTACCTCAATTAATGCCTGGGATTGTCGCAGGTTGTCTCTTGGCTTTTGTCCTCAGCTTAGATGACTTTCTTATTGCCAGTTTTACTGCTGGTAGCGGTTCTAACACCCTACCAATGGAAATTTTTAGCCGCATTAGAACCGGAGTTAAACCTGATATTAATGCTCTGAGTGTAATGTTAATTTCAGTATCTGCGATCGTTGCCCTTGTAGCGGAATTAATTCGCGCTTCTGGAGAGAATAAAAATTTTAAATAAGAGTTGCAATTGGCAATAAAAGTTATAAGTAGATGATTTCGTTCTTCGTGAACTTTTTTAGATATTGAACAACAGCTATATTAAAATTTAGGGTGCATTCCGACAAGCTTAACGCCCGAATATTATGGCAATGTGCCGTATTTTATGCTAACATAACGTCATAGTATAGATAAGTCAATAAATATAATTTATTCATCCTTATGCCCTCGTGTGAAAGATAGTTTTAAGCACATGAATAAACTTCCGTGTTCGCTTCTCTACATAACTGTTTTCAATTAGATAATATTGGGGCTAACTTTGGAGAAGATGCTATTTCCTCCTCATTATGCAAATCTGCCAAAATCCCAATTGCTCAAATCCATTCAACTCTGATAGCAATAGATTTTGCGTGAGTTGCGGACAAAGCAACTTTGGCAAACTTCTCAGAAACCGTTACCGTGTATTAAGACTCTTAGGCGAAGGTGGATTTAGTAGAACCTATGCTACAGAAGATGTAGACAGACTAAACGCACCTTGCGTCATCAAGCAATTTTTCCCACAGTTTCAGGGAACAGGACAACGCACTAAAGCCGCAGAATTTTTCAAAGAAGAGGCTTTTCGATTGTATGAACTGGGAGAAAATCATACCCAAATTCCCAGATTACTAGCTTATTTTGAACAAGGTACTAGTTTGTATCTTGTACAAGAATTTATTCAAGGCAAAACTCTCTTACAAGAAGTTCAGCAACAAATTTATGGCGAACAACAAATTTGGGAACTTTTAGCTGATTTATTGCCAGTTCTGGAATTTATTCATGCCCATAACGTCATTCATCGAGATATCAAACCAGAAAATATTATCCGCCGTGCAAGTGATGAAAAACCCGTATTAATTGACTTTGGCGGTGCGAAACAGGTAACACAAACCAGTATCGGAAGACAAGCTACGGTAATTTATACCCTTGGTTATGCCCCAACAGAACAAATGGCTGGATTTGCTTGTCACGGCAGTGATTTGTATGCTTTGGGCGTAACTTGTGTGCGTCTTTTAACTCAATGTTTGCCTTTGCAGGATGCTTCCGGACAGATTAATGACCCTATTTATGATGCCATGAGCGCTAAATGGTTGTGGCGCGAACGTTTACAAAAAAAAGGTATTACTATCAGCGACGAATTAGGAAAAATTTTAGATAAATTACTCAAACATCTACCGAGTGAAAGGTATCAAACAGCAGTAGAAGTGATCAATGATGTAAAGTTTGCCACATTAAACATTGAACCTGTTGCCTTAAAAATTGTTTCGATGCCTCAACCTATATTACCGCCGCTACCACAAAAAGTAATCGTCCCATTACCCCCATTAGAAACCTTTGAATTTGACGTAGTGACAGTAGACACAGGTGGTAGAGAAGTAAACCGCATGACTGGTAATGCAAACTTCTTTGCTGAAGAATTAGGTAAGTCTGTCACATTAGAAATGGTATCGATTCCTGGTGGTACTTACATGATGGGTTCACCCGAATTTGAAGGCGATGCTGACGAACGCCCACGACATCAAGTTACCGTTGAACCATTTTTTATGGGTAAATTTCCCGTAACTCAAGCACAGTGGAGAGTAGTAGCAGCTTTACCCAAAGTTAAACAAGCTTTAAATCCCCATCCATCGAAATTCAAAGGTCTAGATAGACCAGTAGAAAATGTATCTTGGTATGAGGCTGTAGAATTCTGTCTCAGGCTATCAGAAAAAACTGGACGCGACTATCGTTTACCAAGTGAAGCGGAATGGGAATATGCTTGTCGGGCTGGAACTACAACCTCATTCCACTTTGGCGAAACGATTACCTCTGAGTTAGTCAGCTGCACTATGGAACCAAAAAGCAAATTCCGTAAAGAAACAACAAACGTCGGTAGTTTTGAAGTCGCCAACGCCTTTGGATTGTACGATATGCACGGGCTAGTTTGGGAATGGTGCGCTGATTCGTGGCATAACAATTACAACGACGCACCCGTAGATGGAACAGCTTGGGAAGTTGGCGGTGATATAAATCGCCGGGTGCTACGCGGTGGTTCTTGGAGTTTTAGTGCAGAACTGTGTCGTAGCGCTAGCCGTAGCTGGAATGAGTCAGACGGTGGATTGAGGGTTTGTGGCTTTAGAGTAGTATTTTCTGTAGAGGAGATTATTTAGTAATTTAATACCAGGCTATATAAATTATGAACAACAGAATTGAGAAAGGTGACATAGTAGTTATAAATAAAAATGGAAAATATCATCAGCAAGTGGGTGAAGTTAGTCAGGTAGATTACAATATTTTCTTTGTCAAAATAGTATTAGTAAAGTTAGGTAATCAAGAAGAAGCCTTTGAAGAAAAAGATTTACAATTACAAACTAAAAAGCCGAGTCTGCAAGAAGTTATTACATCAATAGATAAAATTTTAGAACAGGTCGATCGGATTCAGCACTTACCGACACAAGAGAAAATAGAGTTACCCAACCGTTTAAAATATCTGAAATTAGATATTCCTAAACTAGATAAGCAATTGATTCAAAAAAACTTCGACAATATAGATAAAATACTTGCAGTAACAAGAGAAGTAGAATCTTCAGCCAGCTTTTGGCAGGAAATAGATCCTAATTTGGAGAAAATAAGCTGGTGGATTAGAACAAGTCTGTAAACTAAGAAGTAAATCGGCGAAAATAAATCAGCTTTCTCTAGTTCTCAGCTAGAATCTGCGAATACCTAATTAGACTTATTGCATGAATCAATGAGCTTTCAGCCTAAATCCCTATCCCAAGCTTGGGATAGGGATTTTGAAATTGGCTCCTAAATAATTGGCATTGGACATAATTAAAGGTAACTATATTTTTTTCATTTTCTATCCTTAATGCTTTATACCTTATACTTTACGCCTCATTATGAATAGTGATTTTTATTTGTACCTGTTTCCTTAACATTGTATTTGTAACTAGATGGCTTAAATTTTGTTATTAACTGTACGTTTACATAAACTTAACTTTTTTGAATATTTTTTTAGAGTAAACTTTGACTTTATAGATTAATAAAAGAGGTTTTATTATTTAAAATAAAATTACGAAGATCATCAGAAATATATATGCATTTTTTTCAGTTTGCAGGGATTCTTAGTTGTACTACAGCAGCTTTCATCTCAATTGCACCCATACAGGTAGAAGCTGCAACTTTTAAAGTGATATCTGGAGTCACCAGCATCGATCGCGATCACGAAGAGATTCTTAGTAATATTGGGCTAACCTTGACAGGCACTAATCAGACAGTTGCACCAATTCCTAGCAATTATTTAGTTGGCTTCAACATCGACTCGCTTACTAACTTCACGTTCAGTGATGAGGGTGGTTTTACTCCGCTCTCAGGTACAATCGAGCATACTGGTACTGTTACATTCAACAATCAAATTACTGTTGGTGACTTTTCAATCGGTTTTGCTCCAGGACGTACTGTTACAGGTGCCAGCGGACTTGTTTTAAGAGATACATTTTCTTTAAATACAATTTTGTTTGATTTGAGCGCTCCGGGACTTGTGGCATTTGATGGCCAAAATTTAACCATACCTGATGTGAAATTGTTGATTTCTCCAGAGTTTGCTGATATATTGGGCGACTCTAAATTGACCGGTTTGTTTGCTGGAACTGCACGAATTGATGCTCAAGTTGCTGCCGTACCTGAACCTGATAGTGTACTAGCAACTTTAGTAGCAGGTGCGGCTCTTTTAGCAGCTAGGTTTTATACTCAAAAAATTAAATGCACCTGATATTTTGAAGCATAGCCAACCAAAAGTTCGCTCTACAACCAACGCTTAATCCTTTTCAAATCTCGTTCCTAGTTTCCGCTGGAACGAGACAACCCAATTATCACGACTCCTACAAATCTTTTAGGTAGTAGCGAGATTTGACCGAAAGATGTTTTTGCTGGAAAACTATGTAAATTCCCACAAATACAATAATGCACCGCATCTGTGTTTTAGCTATTTTCCTTTTCATCGGCTTACCAATAACCATTTTAAGCATATACTTTAGCTTAAATTATTCAGGCTTCTGCTTTGCCAAAATGCGTTATCTCAGCGATGAGGAGAGATTTGGAATGGTTTTTGATTATCAAAATGAGCGAACAGATTTAGGACGAAGCAGTTACAACTACATCAAGTATGCAAGTTTTGATGAATATATCAAAGAAAATCCAGACTGCTGTTCTATAAATCCCGGTGGCCCTTACGAGATTCGACATTCTTCATTTTTAGATCGTATATTTGGATATGATGCTCGCGATGTCATAGTTATGAACTTCAAAGTGCGTTATTTAGATGAAAACGGTAAGAAGAGAGTGTTTGAAACGCATTTTGAAAATACTTTACAAAATTGTGGACATCCCCAGTGATGTTTTTACTTATTAAAAAACTCAAAAATGTCGGAGATGAATAATGGCAAACCTAACAAAAAATGATATTACAAATTTGTATTTGTACGGGCAATTTATCTACTCCTGCAAATCTTATAGATGCTAATTTAATTTCTCACTTCTTTACTCAACACAGGCTAAACCTCCCGCTAACGCTAACGGAACGTCGGAAAAGAGAAACTGTTTTGCCCAATACCCAATACTTCTCTACAAGACGCTACGCTAACGCTCAGTAAAAATACCCTATGACCAAATACTTTCCGCTCTAATGTTGATGCAATAGCTAACTATGTTCCTGATGAACAGCCTCAACGTTGGTACAGAGATTATTAAACTTCTCTGCTTCTGAGATTACTTGTTGTAAGAAGTTTACTTTCTGAGCGCTGCACAGCATATATATAGTGCGGTATGTCGCGCCAGAGTGTCTCCTGAACGACCTTAAGTCCGTTCTTTTCAGCTACACGACGAGAAGGAATGTTTTCTGGGCGAATCAGGGAGATGACGCGATGATCGCAACCCACTACGTTAAAGGCGTAGTCTTGGCAAGCAGATGCAGCTTCAGTTGCGTAACCCTGCATTTGTTGGTCGCGGCGGACATGATAACCAATTTCGAGTTCTTGGTGTCCCTCGACCTCCTGCCAAACCAGTCCGCAGTCGCCGATTACCTCACCTGTCGTCTTGAGAACCATCGCCCACAAGCCGAGGCCGTGCTGTACGTAGTTGCGGCGATGCCGGTCAATCCATTTTTCCACCATCTCGCGGTCAAAGGGCTTTGGGTAGTAGCGCATCGACTCTGCATCGCCGAGGACAAGCAGTAGCGCGTCGAGGTCAGAAAGCGTCATTTCCCGCAGTAATAGGCGTTGAGTTTCCAATATCATTAGTGAATCCTCGTTTAGTGATTGTCCAGTTTATCTTTAACAAAAACAACTCTAGCCAGATAACTAATAAAATTGCACTTTATCAAGTTTTTTTAGAGCAAAAAATAATGAACTAATATGTAATGTTTGCAGCAGCATACCTTTATCAATACCTTCAAAGACCTTTTTTAAAGGTAATAAAACTACATCAATTTGTTCGGTAAGGTCTAACTTTAAATCAGCTACACATTCCACATCTGTTGCTAAAAAACAATAGGTTAAATTGGTATGAGTAGCTGGGTTTGGTGATAATATACCAGTTTCAATAAAATGATTGCTAGTGTAACCAGTCTCTTCCAATAATTCGCGTTTTGCAGCTTCCATTGGCAAAACATCTTCAGTCTCTACAGCACCACTGGGCAATTCTAAAATTGTTTTTTTCAGAGCGTGGCGATATTGCTTTACTAAAATAACTTCCTGATTTTTGGTTAAAGCTACAACATTTACCCATGTTGGATATTCCAGAACATAATAGGGGTCAACTATTGTTCCATTAGGCATTTGGCAAGTATCAGACCGTACTGAAATCCATCTATCTTTTACAAGATGTCTAGATTTTAATACAATCCAGTCAAATGGAAATACCATATTTAAACCTCTATTTAACGTTTGTTACAATAATTATTTCTTATGATTTTAAATCAGGTAAAGCTAGTATTATCGCCACTCACTATTTTTCTGAAAACTAATATCTAACTAAAATATTAGTCGTAGTTTTGAAACTCACACTGGCAATAATGAAACGTGCGCTGAAACCACTTTCCATCCTTCGGTAAATCTATGCCAAGTCTGGCTTTGTCGCCCGAAACGCTCTACACCATTGATAATCCGGTGAAATTCTAAAGTCACTGTTGCGACATCTTTCCCAAAGGTTACAACCTTGAGATTTGAGATTTCTCGTTCTATTTTCGGGTTTGGCCGATTCTGGCGAAAGTTACGAATTTCATCGCCGCCATAGAGGTTTTCTGTGATGCCAAACCGTACTACTTCGGGCGTATCCCAAAACAAGCTATCCATCACATCCAAATTGTTATTACAAAGAGCTTCTTCATACTTGAGGTACAAATCAGTTACTTCAGTGACAACAGTAGGGTCATTTATAGTAGTCATTGTTATTACTAATTTTTGGTGTTATGGCTGATTATGCACTCTTTTAAATAGCCAGAGCTATTTTTCTTTTAAGCTCCTTCAGTACGTAGATTCAGACGAACCAGATCGCGGAAGGTGGAGATTTGCTGCATAAAGAAAATTGAGCCTGCAATACAAATACTTGCACCAAGGATGACAGTATTACTACTACCAATTTTGCTTGCTAGTGCGCCAGCTATTAAGTTACCTATAGGTACTGCGCCTGTAGATGCCATAACGTAAAGACCTGTAATTTGTCCGCGATTTTCATCGCTCACCAACAACTGAAGCAAAGTACGTCCGGCAATTATCTGCAAAATAAAGCCGAAACCAGCTGCAAATAATGAGAGCAGTGAAAGCCAGAATACACGGGATAAGGCAAAGACAATCAAGCTTATTCCCATAAAACATATACCCAATGCTAGAACTTTACCCAATTCCAATACATTGCTGTGCTTAGTTAAATAGATACCACCTGCTAAGGTTCCCAAGCTCGAAGCTGTCATCAAGAAACCGAAGGTGTTAGGGTCACCTTGCAAAATCTCCTTGGCAAAAATCGGCCCTAAAGCTAAATAAAATCCCCACACGCAGCAAACTAAAGCCGAACCAATCAAGACTGAGCGAATTGGCAAAAACCCAAATGCATATTTAAAACTAGTTTTTAATTCTTCTAAAGGTTTGCGTTTGGAAATAATGGCTTTTCTGGATGTCAGGCGTATTGTGAGGAGGGCAATAATTACAGCGATATAACTGATGCTATCAATCAGGAAACACAGCCCTGATCCCAGCGCTACAATCAGCAAACCTGCGATCGCAGGGCCTACCATACTCGTCACACTCACCAGGGAAGAGTACAAGGCAAAGGCATTACCGAGATTTTCCTTACCAACTGTTTCGGGAAGAAATGCCTGCCGAGTCGGAATATCGAAGGCGTTGATAATCCCTTGCAGCACACCAAGAATTGCAATGTACTGGATATTAATCGTACCGCTTAGGGCTAGCCACGTTAGAGCTAAAGACTGAAGCATCCCTAGAATTTGGGCAACAAGCAAGATTTGATGACGACTCCAGCGATCGGCGATGATTCCACCCAGAGGAATCAACACAAGTGTGGGAATTTGGCTGGCAAAGCCCACTAGACCTAGTAACCAAGCGGAATCGGTGAGGCGATATACTAACCAACTAGTAGCCACTTGAGTCATAGATGTACCAATCAGAGAAATTGCCTGACCTGTGTAGTACAGGCGAAAATTTCTGGAACTAAAAGCACGGAGCATGACTTGTGATTTGTTTGATGCTTCCATACATCACCCCGTAAGAGTTATGAGTCCTTATAACAGTTCGTATTAGGACTTAAGTAGAAGAAAGAAAAACGAACCGCCAAGGACGCCTTCGCGCAGCGTCTCGAAGAGAAGGACGCAAAGAAAGAAAGAAGTTAAAAGGGCTTGGTGCAACTTCACTAAGAAATGGTTTTAACCGTGAATAAAAAAGTAGGCAGTCATGCTGAAGGCAACAATCATCACAAATCTCCGAATTAAGTGCGGTTCAAGTTTACGAGCATAATGGGCGCTTAAGTAACCGCCAAGAGAGCCACCAACTGCCATCAAAATAGCTTGATGCCAAGCAATCACACCTGCAAAAAGAAATGGAACGATCGCAATACCATTGATACAACTCCCCAAAAATGTCTTAAAAGCGTTCATTTTGTGAATACTTTTGATACCTAAAAAGGTTAGAGCTGCCAGCATTAAAATCCCTATACCTGCGCCAAAAAAACCGCCATAAATTGCGATCGCTAGTTGAGCCAGTAGCAAATTAAACAACGGTACAGATTCTGGTGATGTATTCTGGTTTCGACGCTGCAACCACTTTTTGAACGGTTCGCCAAAGGTAAACACAACTGTTGCTAGCAGCAATAGATAGGGAATCAGCTTTTTAAAGACATCTGGCGATGTATACAACAAAGCTATGGAGCCAATCATGCCACCAACTAAACTGACGCCACATAAAAGTAAAAAATCTCGCCGCTCGATGCCCAAATCTTGACGATATGCTCCAGCACTGGCTAGGGCAGCCACCCAAATTGCAGTATTATTGGTGGCGTTAGCTGCGATCGGGGGTACACCCGTAAAGATAAGAGTTGGAAATGTGATAAAACTTCCACCACCTGCTACAGCGTTTAATCCGCCTGCAATAAAAGCGGTACTAAAAAGAAGTAAGCTATGGAAAAGTGTTAAAGATGGTGGCATTATTTACGAATTATTAATTTGGGAATATCACTTGGAGAATGGGCAATCAAGTCAGCACCATGAGCTTTTAATTCCTCCTCAGTTCCATAGCCATAGGTGACACCAATTGAGGCGATTTGATGGCGCTTGGCTCCAATGATGTCATGTGAGCGATCGCCTACCATCACCACAGTAGATGGTAAAAGTTTTTCTGTTAATAAAATATGGTGAATTAAGTCACCTTTTATGCTTCGCGTTCCGTCAAGTTCGCTACCATAAACACCATCAAAAAGCAACGATAAGCCAAAAAACTCAATAATCTGTGTTGCATAAATATATGGTTTAGAAGTCGCCACAAATGTTTTATAACCAGCAAAACGAATTGCTTTTAAAACTTCCGTAATTTGGGGATAAAGGGAGTTTTCAAATAATCCAATTGTGGCAAAGCGACGACGATATAGTAAAAGAGCCTGTTCAATTACTGTGCCATCCAAGGTATTGAGTAATTGCGAAAAGCTATCTTTGAGTGGTGGGCCAATACACCAATTTAATTCATCAGCATTCGGTGGTTTGTAACCGAGTTCAGAGAGCGCATACTGAATGCAACCAGTGATTCCAGGCTTAGGATCTGTCAAAGTCCCGTCTAAATCAAAAAGGATCGCGGAGAAAGGCATATTTGATATTAATTCGTAATGACGCTCCTGCGTCGCTAACGCTGCGCTAACGTAATTCGTAAATTCTAAATATTACCCCATGCCCAATGCCCAATTCCCAATTCAACCCCTAATTTTGAGCGATTTTACAAAGCCTTCGGCACTAAGTAACGCGATCCCCAATGTGACAACACCAATCCCTACACTCTGAATCACGTTTAAAGTTTCGCTAATGGTTATCCATGCAACCAACGCTGTCAATGCTGGACTGCTAGAGCCGATTATGGAAGCGGTAGATGCGCCAACCATCCGAATTCCCACATTGTTTAAAGTATGTCCGAGAAAGCTGACAAGACCGGAAAATATGCTACCAATCCATAAGGGTGTCCAGTCAAGTTGGGCGTTTTTACCTGGCCAGAACAGTAAGCTAATACCAGAGAGCAGTAGAGTGCAGGCAAAACTGATCCAGGTAAAGGGAATTGGATGGAATTTTTCTAAACATTTTTGAGCAATGATGCAATAAAAGGCGTAAACAATTCCAGCGCCAAAACTAGCGAAAATGCCGATCGCAATTGTATGACTGCTATAAGTAGGAGAAGATTGGGGAATGGTGAGAGCGCTTCCTACCAGAATAATAGCCATTACCAACCAACGGAACAATGTGGGGCGATCGCCAAAAAACCTCCATGACAACAGTGCTGTAAATACGGGATAGGTGAAAAAGAGGGTCAAGGCAATGCCTGTGGGAATCAAGCCAATAGCAATGTAGAGTGAGGCAATATACACAAACATCAGCACTCCACAGCCAAGAGCTTGGATTAGAACATCCCTGCGATCGCGGGTGAACAAGTCTTGGAGTTCTGTCCAAGCAGATGGATATAGCTTGAATGATAGAGATGCCATGAGTGGAACCACCAGCAGCATTCGCATGAACATCAGTAAGAAAGAATTCTGCAAATCCGGTTTAACGTATCCACCGAGTAAAAATAAACCTAGTACGAGATGTTCTGAAAACAAAACTCGGACTGTAACGTTGTGAAACGTCAAAACAAAGGAGGATAGAAGAACCGTCAAGATGCCCAACACGATAAAAAGTTTCCTTAGAGACGACTTGATTGTATTGTTAAAACCACTGGAATAACACACCAGATGAAGTTTGAGGAAATCAAAGCCGTCGCTTCAAAAGACGCGATAAATCGCCGTCTCTACAGGGAAATCTATCAATTATTACTATGCCAAGGAACCGACACCCACAGGTTCTGGAGCAGTTTTTGTGGTGAACTGGTTTACCGGACGAGGCAAACCAAGATTTTCGCGCAAAGTACTACCTTCATACTCAGTACGAAATATTCCTCGGCGTTGCAGTTCAGGAATTACCAAGTCCACGAATTCCTCTAAACCCCCAGGTAGCCAGGGCGGCATGATGTTAAATCCATCAGCATAGAGATTGTCTAGCTGGTATTTTATTTTTACGCGAGTCCCTATTACGCAGTCACCGCCTGACGACGGTTGTACTCAGAAGCATCTCCTTTGATCGCCTCACTTTGTTTACCATCGATGCCAACTGGGAGATCGCCGACAATTGTCACGCGTTGAACGTGGCGGGGCTGATCGCCATAATCTGCGATCGCATAATGTTGAGTAGCCCGATTGTCCCAAAAGGCTACGTCACCAACTTGCCAACGCCACCGGACTGTGTTTTCAGGACGTGTGATGTATGCTTGTAACAACCGCAGAATGTCATCGGATTCAGTTGTTGATAAGCCACGGAACTGGCGCACAAATCCGCCGATGAATAGTCCCCGCTCTCCAGATTCGGGATGGACGCGTACAACTGGGTGCAGAGTCTCGTATACAGTCGAGGTGAAGACAGCCCGGTAAGCCTTGGCATCTTCAGGTAGGTCGAATGCAGTGGCATAGTCGTATTTGTTGCTATGTACTGCCCAAAGTTGGTCTGCAAGATTACGCAAATGGATAGGTAAATCTTCGTATGCAGTCACGGAGTTTGCCCAGATTGTATCGCCACCAGTTGGGGGAATGTCAAGCGCTCGTAAGATAGAGCCGAGAGGAGGACGGTCTACAAATGTCACATCGGTATGCCAGCTATTGGCGCGGGAAGTGGTGCGCCCATAATTCAGGTCTAAGACTTCTGGATTTTCTGGCAGCGATGGTACAGTGGGGTGGGCTGTAGTGAGTTCACCAAAACGACGAGCGAAGGCAACCTGTCCATCAGCATCAAGCTGTTGCTGACCACGGAAAAAGATGACTTTGTATTTGACTAGAGTCTTGCGAATATCACTGATGATCTCATCGCTGAGGTTAGAACTCAGATTAACACCAATAATTTCAGCACCGATACGTCCTGCAACTGGTTTGATATCAAAGTATTGAGAACCCATCTTTTTATCTCCAATAAATTTATGTTTGGGACTAGCCTTTTCAAGCTGGGTGAAAATTCGCCTACAAGAAACTCCTCTTTAACCTCTTAACTCTGTGTTCTCTGTGCCTCTGTGGTTAAAGAAAAGATTTTTTAACCGCAGAGACGCGGAGAGCGCAGAGAGAAAAAGAGATTTTACAAGTCACCTTGAAAGGGCTAATGTTTTTACTTAGGTCGTCAGCAGTTATTCAATTTTGGATTGAAGGAAAAATCTGCTGATTTTTAATTCCTTTCATCTGCTAAACACCAGGGGTAGATCCGCCATCAACGATAATCTCTGTTCCTGTAATCGATGCAGCAAGATCGGACACCAAAAATAACGCTAACGCGGCAATTTCTTCTGGTTGGGCGATTCTTTTTAAAGGAATACTTTGGATGTTTTGTGCCTTTACTTGCTCAACGGTGATGCCTTGCGCTTGGGCATTTTGCCGCGCTAAAGTCTCGGCACGCTCTGTAGCTGTAGCACCAGGGGAGATAGCGTTAATGCGAATCTTGTACTCGGCTAGCTCTTTAGAAATGCCCTTTGTGAAGTTCAGCAAAGCAGCATTGCTTGTACCACCAGCTAGGAAGTTAGGGCGAGGTGTCCGTCCTGCACCACCAACTATATTGACAATCCGCCCATCACCGCGGCTTTTTTGATGGGGAACGACGGCTCTAACTAAGCGAATGTAGCCCAATAATTTTAAGTTCCAAGCATCCAAGAATAAATCATCTGTGGATTCTAGGAAAGACCCAGCACGAGCTGATCCGGCATTGTTAATCAAGATATCAATCTGATTAAATTGGGCTAATGTTGTGGAGACAACTTTTTCAACATCCTCTGCTTTCGTTAAATCAGCGCTGATAGCAATAACTTTAGCGCCAGGAGTTGGTAAAGACTGGATGGCAGCTACTGCATTTTCTAGTCTTTCTTGATTGCGGGCTGCGATCGCAACATTCACACCCTCACTATAAAGTGCTTTGGCAGTAGCTAAACCAATTCCCGCACTTCCTCCAGTAACGATCGCTGTTTTACCTGATAGTTTTAGTTCTAAGCTCATACAAACTTACCCTCAAAAATGTAAGTAATTTAGTTGCGAACCAATAATATTGCTGATTGAGAGCCTGTATTGTGGATATCCAAGATGGCTTGATTTTCCCTAGAAGTGCAGCCCAGAAGTATTTTGATTTCTGTATCCCGCTTTTCCAAGTCAACACTACAAATGACGGCAGTGACTTTTTTGCTAGACAAACTACCTATCCAGACATCAATATCGGCTCCATCTCCAGAGCGAGAATTTTCCAAGTATCCATAGTCCAACGGATAAACAAAGGATGGATAACGTGGATGTGATGTCCCTTTTGGGCGATCTATCTTGAGATTACTAAGGGCTACAAGCCGATCTAGTTTGAACCAGAAGTCAGCATAATTCGTAGTTCTTAATTCATCATTCGTAATTATTACCTCACAAATAAATCTGCTTGATTGCAACAAGGAAAAACATTAGTCTTTCTCAATAAATCAGTGCATGAAAAAAATTAATTACGTTAGCGTAGCGGTAGCGAGTCCGCGTACTCTTACAGAGAAGCAAGCTACGCTTTTAGCGTCTCGAAGAGAGTGTCATTACGAATTACGAACTACGAATTACGAATTATTTTGAAATGTGCAACACAGCCTTACCAGGAAAACGCCTATCGAGTAGTTGTTGGGCCACATCAGCTATTTGTGTCCAAGAAGCTTCTAAATCAATGTGAGGATGCAACTCACCCGCTTCTACTAGACTCAAAAGCCGTTTTAGGCCAACTGCTGCTGATTCAAATCTCAATTCATCGAACAGACGTAAACCATACAGACTCACGCTACCAGTTCCAAAAAATTGAGCCGCGTTGAATGTTACTTCAGATCCCCCAGATACTCCATACAGCACAGTTTTGCCATCCTGTGCCAGTAAGCCAAGAGCTACCCCCAAAGTCTTGCCACCCACTGACTCTACAATTAGATCGTAAGGGCCGTACTCGCTGGCGGGTGAAAGGTCTTCGCCAATCACCACCGATTGCGCCCCCGCTTCTCTAACTAGAGTTTCATAGTCAGCTTGACGAATATGTGCCACAACTTGCGCTCCTGACAGTTGCGCCAATTGGATAGCGAAGTAACCAACACCTCCTGATGCGCCTGTAACCAGAACTGTCCGACCCAAAAGTGAACCACCTTTTAACACTGCATGGTATGCAGTTAAACCCGCTACAGGTAGCGTGGCGGCTTGAGCAAAAGATACCGATGGCGGGACTACTGCTAAGGCGTCAGTAGGAACAGACACAAGTTCTGCCCAAGCACCGGCGCGACGCAAGCCAACTACACGCGCCCCTTGGGGAGGCCCCGAACCATCGGCGGCGGGGATTACCACTACACCTGCCAAGTCCCAACCAGGCTGCCAACCAGCCTCAGCAGTGGTTGAACGTTTCACCTCTCCGCGATTGAGGGAAATTGCCGCTACCCCCACTAGAGCTTCATCTGGGGCAGGCTTTGGTGCAGTCACTTCACTCAGTGCCAAACGCCCAGGCACATTGGGATCAACAATCACAGCACGTATTTTGCTCATAAGGTTGCCCTGGCTTAGAGATTAGACTTCTTGCAGAAGTGGGTTAAAGGGGAAGGTATGGTTCAAATACATGAAAACTGCTGTAACTTCAAATCCTTGCAAATCCTTGCAGCTAGGTTAACGAAATTTAAAAAACAACGGCATCTTGATAAACTTACAGTATTTCTGGTTCGTAAAAAGAAAAGTATCACAGACAGCCAGAAGAATCAAGCATCTTGTGAATAAATTCGCCATTGACACTTGCACTGTAGTCAAGCCAAGTGGCTTCCGTATCGTTCGGCGTTATTTTTATGATCACAAAAGCGTAAATCCCTAGTATTCTTGGCTTTTATGTGTGGGGAATTAAAAAGATGTTGTACTATGCGACATATTCGCATTCAATTGTCTTAAAGACTACACCCTACACTCAACACTCTGCCCTGACGCTTGTTGTATCTTTTCAAGCGTGACATTCGTCTCAAGCCCTTAAATACTGATTAGACAGCCAGGAGTCTGTCTGCAAAGGCGATTTGATAAAGAATCTTTAAGAAATTAACATTTTTCAGAAAAGGAAAGACCTAATGCTGAAGTAATCCCCAAAAGTTCAGAATCATAGATTTTGTAGTTTACACACACCCTAGTGTCTGAGAACCTTACATGACTTGCGTCTGGGATGTACTTCATCCATGTCGCAACCTAATTATTAGTTTTTCAATTTTTTGGCAGAGAGGAAAATGAAGAAGTTTACCTGTTTGATGATTGTCGGGGCAGTATTGTCGATTAGTGCGCCTGCTGTGGCTGAAAGTCGTGCGGTTAATATCAGTGTTGGCAGTATTGGTGGTTCCTTAGATAATGCCGCTTTGCGAACAATTCGCCAGGTTATCGGGTTTGCAGTCGGCACTGGCACTGTCGATAAATTCATTGTATATAGTCCCAGAGTCGGATCTCCTATTCCCATCGAAGGAGGTTTATCTGCTTGTGCTGAAGCTGGCTTCGGCACAAACAATACAACATTTAATGCTTTTATCCGGGAGTTGCGGTCAATTAATCCCAAACCAGGGACTTTCTACAATGTAGAACTTACCGCAAGCTGCAAACAGAAATAAGACGTTTGCACTCAAGCGCGGTAGGATGGGCTTCGTATCTCAGCCCATCCATCGAGTTACACTCTACGCCATAAACGCAAAACTCCATATTTTTAAATTGGAGATGTAACATCAATGTTGATTTTAATCAGTTTCAAGAAGCGGCTAGATTAGTTGTATCAGACTCTGGACTGAATAGTGCAGATACTTCCAGTATGAAACAAACAAGAATGTAAAATTGAAACGCATTTTTGGGAGCGCAGAAAAATATGTCTAATGTGAGCATTGCAAAAGGTAGCTGCCTGTGTGGAGTAGTAAACGTTTCTACAACCCGTATGAGTAATCAGGTAGGAGCGTGTCATTGTAGTATGTGTCGCAACTGGGGTGGAGGGCCTTTGTTAGTAGTTGAGTGTGAAAGTGATGTTAGCTTTTCTGGTGAAGAAAATATCGGAGTTTATCAATCTTCAGAATGGGCAGAGCGTGGCTTCTGTAAGAAGTGTGGTAGCCATCTATTTTACAAATTGAAACAAAGTAACCAGTATTTCATACCCGTTGGACTATTCGATAGCTATGAAGGTCTTGTTTTTGATCATCAGATATTCATTGATGAAAAGCCCAAATATTACTGTTTTGCCAATGAAACCAAGAACCTGACAGGGGCAGAAGTATTTGCACAGTTTGCACCTCCATCAGAGCGGTAAAGATTAGAGCTACTTTTTAGGGACTTCCAAGAAATAAATTACCTAAATAAACGTAGACGCATTAGCGAAGCGGTAGCGACGAAGGAGCGTCAGCGGCTTGCCGCAGGCTACCACTCCAGACACGGAGAACACAGAGGAATGAGGAGAAGAGAGTTTTTTGGGTATTTTTTATTTGGAAGTTCCTTAAAATTATCCTTAATGATGAAATTTTGGACTTAATACAGCGAAACGCTACGCGTAGCTTGTTTCTTGGCAGAAGTACGCGTAGCGGATACAAAGGGAAAGAAGAAGAAATACTTAACTCAACTGTATTGCCTTACGGAGTAGTAGTTGGGGTACTCGTTGGAGTTGGGGTACTCGTTGAATTTCCAGGATTAACAAGGGAACGAACCTGTTGCAGGTGTTCTTGGAGGATTGGTAGAGTTTGACCGGCAAATGCTTTCACATCTGGATCTTGTCCCTGTTCAGCTTCAGTTTGAAATGCAGAGACATCTTTTTCATGATCTTGAAGCATCTGATTCAAATATTGGCGATCAAATTTAGCACCAGAAAGTTTGGATAAACGTTGCTTTACTTGCTGATTTTTGGTTCCAATAGTAGTTGGCAGTGTTACACCTTTTTGAGTCGCCAACTGTTTGAGTTGATTGTTTACCAGAGTATGATCTTGAACCATACGCTGTCCATACTGTTTTACCGCATCGCTAGCTCCACGTTGTGATGCTAGTTGTCCTAGTTGGACTTCTGCTAAACCACCTTGAGCAGCTTCATTGATAAACTGTCTGTCTGAAGAACTGAGGCTATTTTGCCCTGATGTCGTTGGTGATGTCGTTGGTGATGTCGTTGGGGATGCACTTGGTGATGGACTCTCTGTCGTTTGCACAGATTGAGCAGGTGGAACTTCAGATATATTGTCGTCATGGGGTGTAGTTGGTGTGCAACCAGTTGCCAGAGATAAGGCGATCGCCACTATACCAGTAGAATATATTTTGAAGTTGGACATAATTAATGTTCTCCTTGGATAAAGCTATATTTTGAAATGTTGAATGAAAAACTAAGCGCGATCGCACAGTTGAGTCAGCTACAAACAAAGCCGATTAATGAGCAGATGCCGCTGGTGCAAATTGTGTAAATAGATTCAAGATTTCTCGATTGAATGCAGGGATATCATCTGGTTGAGTTCTGTTTGGGCGAGGAGCGGTTGCAAAAATCCTTCCGAAACTGTAATGCTGCCACTAATCCCGAAGCAGAAGCAGTTTTTAACAAGCTGCGTCTACTGATTTCCATAATTGTCTCCTACAAGCACCGACGGGAATGAGCCGTATATTATCACTGCTATCTGGCACAGAGACTCTAGCTAAGGTGTGCTTTCAAATATACTCCGCAAGATGCATTCACAATGCAAGCCGATGCATTCTTAATGCAAGTCGATGCATTCACAATGCAAGTTGATGTATTCCTAATGCAAGTCAATGGTCACTGAGCATAGCTATTCGCGCAGCGTCTCGTAGAGAAGTGCTGCTCCCCTGCTCCCCTGCACAAACGCAGGCTTTGAGAGATGTGGTGAGAAATCGGGGTTATTTAGATAGATCGGTAGCTGCTTATCTCTTTAATTGTGGGAAATACAAAGATATTCTACGCCCGTTCATGTACTTGACACTACTTTGCGGGGCGCTAAAAAGCCAAGGACAATTGCTACCAAGAACAATGCTGGAACATCACCAAACAGGTGTCCCTGTTCAACAGGGTCAATTACTGCATGTACCGCCATGATCAGCCCGTGGACTGCACTTGATGTGACGGTGAACCAGATTAAACTGAGGTGAGCTTCTGGTTGTCTTGAAGCTAACAGCAAAAAGACACCAAGCGTCGCATAAACACCAATAATCATCTGTTCGTATTCGTGCTGACCTGGTTGCCATAACCAGCCTGATGCCCAGACCTGAGTTAGCGGATAAATAAGTAGAAAAGCTATGCCAACAAGAACCAGAGCGATTCGTAAGTACCGATCGCGCCCATCCATTGCTTTAACCTCCACTAATTTCTAGTGCAGTCTTTACTAACAAAACTGCATCATTTTGTGATTGTATTCCCACTAGTGATACTTCAGCTTTAGAGTGTTAGAAATTTTAATGCTCCTCATGGTTTTTAGTGTCGTCTTACAGTTTTGTAATTGCATCGGTCTGCAATATTAATGCATCGGTCTGTTATACCAATACATCGGTCTGTTATGCCAATACATCGACCTGTTATGCCAATACATCGGTCTGTTATGCCAATGCATTGACCTGTTATGCCAATGCATCGACCTGTTATGTTAATACATCGGTCTGTTATGCCAATACATCGACCTGTTGTCTTAAACTATTCTTTCTAACCTTGCCCTATCTGAAAATTTCATGTTACTGATATTTTTTTGTTGCAATGGGTACATTAAATGTACAACTTACTAAGTATGAATGTATGTCTCCCCAAAATACAACCAACCGTTTGCGCCCTCAACTGATTAGTCAAGATATTGACTCATTCCACGGTTTGCAAACCGTCAGCAATTACAACACAACTCGTGCTGATGCCTCATCTGCTAATTTACAGGAAGCTTATCAGGCAATGTTGATTTCTCAACAAACTGAAACCGAGAAACTAGCTTTATACCGTGCTGCTGCTGATGCTGCGCGATTAGCAGAGTGGGAATTTCATAATGCCGTATTAGCGATGAAAGAAGTTGTACGCGGGCAATATGGTTCAGATAGCGATCAAGCCCAAGCTGTGGGATTGAAGAAAAAATCAGACCGCAAGCGTCCTTCCCGGAAAAAGCAAGTTGCGATGGCGTAACCGCCTCCTGGAAGCGATCGCAAGTTAATCAACTTGATTGAGTTTAAAAATTGGCGATGCCTACGGCTGGCTACGCCTACGCATTTGCAGTAAGTAGGTAGACATAATTAAATATAAAATAAACTCCTAGTTTGTAGTGAGCGATTTATCGCTCAGAGCAAGGATTATCAGGACTAAAGTCCTTACTACAAACTTTAAATTTATTTATGTCTAGATACTTACTCAGTGTTGCAGTTTATATAGAGATGCGATCGGCAGCAATTAATCTCTTATTTTATATCTTGCATTTGCTGATTGCTCGAACGCTCCAACTCCAAATCGTCCCAAGAAACTGGATCTTCTACAGGTTCCAGGTGAGTTGTAACGTGGGTTGAAGGTAGCACCCGAAGAATAGCAAGCTCTATTGCCTCGCACAAATCATGCCCTTGTTGCACTGTCCAAGATCCAGGCACAAGAACATGAAAGGAAACAAAGCGACGGGTTCCAGCAGTGCGGGTTCGCAAAGCATGGAACTGGATGTCTTGATGTTTGTACTCGTTAAGAATGTTCTTGATTGCGTCAATTTCTTTTTTAGGCAAAGCTGCATCCAGTAACGCGCTACTGGTTTCTCGCAGCAAACGAAATCCTGTCCAAGTAATATTTGCTGCTACTATCAGCGCAACAATTGGGTCGAGTATGAGAGCGCCTGTTACTTTGACGAGAAAGATTCCAACTATCACACCAGCCGAAGTTACTACATCGGTAAACAGGTGGTGAGCATCAGCCCTCAGTGTAATGGAACGTAACCGTCGCCCTGCCCGTAGCAAGATAAAGGCAACAACGCCGTTGATTGCAGTTGCAAAGAAGGAGAGTGCCAACCCTAATCCCATCTGTGTTAATGGTTCTGGATGCAACAAGCGTCCCCAAGCTTCAACAGCAATGCTAATGGCTGCCACTATAATCAACGCACCTTCTGCACCACTGGAGAAGTATTCGGCTTTAGAATGCCCAAAGGCGTGTTCGGCATCAGCTGGTTTCTCAGCATAGGTCAATGCCCATAGAGCAACCAATGCAGCTACGAGATTTACAATTGATTCAATCGCATCTGAAAGCAAACCTACTGACCCGGTTAGCAGGTAAGCGCCAAATTTTAGGGCAATAGTGATGATTGCTGCTGCAATCGATAAGAAAGCATAGGATCGGGCTGTTGGACTACTCATCTCGGTCACGGACGTAATTACAGTGATTCCGAGCTAAGAGTACCAAATTTTACTTGAGCGGTCATCAGTCCTGAGTCTTCTACTGATTGGTATTTCAAGACGCGATAAATCGCGTCTCTACAAGTGTATTGGCTACAGAGTATCATTGCCGCGTATGAACTTCTTGCTCATACTGGTAATGTTGCGATCGCCATATCTACAGCAGCTTGTCTAAGGTAATTGGCAAATCGCGGACGCGCTTACCGGTGGCATGATAGACAGCGTTAGCGATCGCTGCCGCAGTTCCGGTAATGCCAATTTCGCCAATTCCTTTGACGCCAAGCGGGTTAATATGTGGATCGTGTTCATCGACAAACAACACCTCAATATCAGGAACGTCTGCATTCACTGGTACGTGATACTCAGCTAAATCGTGGTTGACAACGCGTCCTCGGTTCGGGTCTGTTAGCGTATGTTCCATTAACGCCATACCGATGCCATAAACAATCCCACCAATCAGCTGACTGTTGGCTGTTTTAGCGTTGAGGATACGTCCCACGCCAAAAGTTCCCACCCAGCGCCTCACTCGCACTTCACCCAAATCAGGCTCAACGCGGACTTCGGCAAACTGCGCTCCAAATGAGTGCATTGAGAACTTCTTTTGTTCCTCTCCAGGTTTGGCATCTGCACGCGCTTCGATCATTTTCTTTCCATGCCGTGCCAAGATTGCCTGATATGTTTCGCTGGCGGAGGATTTATTTTTTAAGAAAAAGCTGCCATTTTCGGCAATCACATCCTCAGCCTTTGAACTATAAAGGGGCGATTTTTGATCGGCAAGTGCTAGTTGCAAAAGCTGACTGCGTGCTTGATTTCCCGCTAAATGTACGGCTGAACTGACACTGGCGGCGGTTTGGGAACCACCAGAAACGGGGGTTTGTGGCATCTTGGTATCGCCTAGCTCAAACCGAACTTTGTTAACTGGTAAACCGAGTGCCTCAGCTGCAACTTGAGTCATCACAGTATAAGTTCCCGTGCCAATATCTTGGGAACCGCTCTGTACAACGGCTGTACCATCTGCCATAATTTGAGCGATCGCTGATGCTGGGGAACGGTTGGTAGGATAAGTAGCTGTCGCCATACCCCAACCAATCAAATAATTCCCGTCTCGCATTGAACGGGGCTGAGGATTGCGCTTTTGCCAGCCAAACTTTTCTGCCCCTAATTTGTAACATTCTCTGAGTGACTTGCTCGACCAAGGCAGTCCTTTGCTAGGATCGACTTCAGCATAGTTACGCAGACGCAGTTCCACCGGATCGATGTTGAGCGCATAAGCCAGTTCGTCCATTGCCGATTCTAAGGCAAACGACCCAGAAGCTTCGCCTGGTGCCCGCATATAGGTTGGTGTTCCTTGATCGAGCTCAACCAGACGGTGGCTGGTTTCGATATGCGGACAAGCGTAAATCATCCGGGCGCTTTTACCAACAGGTTCGATAAATTCATCGAAAGTTGAAGTCTGAGAAGTGCCGGCGTGTCGCAAAGCAGTCAATTTACCATCGCGGGTTGCACCTAGAGAAACCTGTTGAATTGTCTCTGGTCGAAAACCCACAGGCCCATACATCTGTATCCGTCCCAGAACTAATTTTACTGGGCGATTAACTTGCTTTGCAGCGATCGCCGCTAGTGGTACGTGCGACCAAGCCGACCCTTTGCAGCCGAAGCCACCGCCCACAAAATAAGACATAATGCGGACTTTCTCAGGCTCAATTCCCAATACCTCCGCAACTTTTTTTTGAGTCGAAAAAATTCCCTGAGTTGCGTCATACAACAGCAGTTCATCGCCTTGCCAAACTGCTGTTGTGGCATGAGGCTCCATCGGATTGTGATTTTCTACTGGGGTAGTATAGGTTTGCTCGACGCGGACAGCCGCCGCCGCTAGTCCCTGGTTGACATTGCCGTGGGCTAAATCGGGCGGTTCCTCTCTAGGGATTTTACCTTTAGGTAAGTATGCCTTAGTGAGATTGTCCCGCATATTAATGGTTGGTTTCTCTTCGTCATACCGAACTTGTACGAGGGAAGCAGCATACATCGCTCGTTCAAAGGTATCGGCAACGACGACACCAATATGCTGTCCGCTATACAGGATAACGTTATCTTGCAGAACTTGCAGCTTGCGATCGCCGCCCTTTTCTCCAGAAGCTTTGGGCGCGTTGAGGTGGGTAATTACTGCTAATACACCGGGTACTTGTTCCGCCGCCTTGGTATCGATTTGGGCAATTTTACCTTTGGCGATCGCACTTTGAATTGTCACGCCATAAGTCATTTTTGCGACCGGAAACTCAGCCGCATAGCGGGCGCCGCCAGTTACCTTGAGCCGTCCATCAACTCGATTTAACGGTTTGCCGACAACTATATTTTTATCCCCTGTATTCATACCATCCCTCCCACCGTTGTCAGCGCCTTAACAATTGTGCGTTTAGCCAGTTCGACCTTAAAGCCGTTGTATTTTTGAGGTTTAGCTCCAGCGATCGCAGCGTCCGCAGCTGCTTGAAATGTTGCCTGATTGGCTGGCTTGTTCAAAAGTATTTTTTCTGCTTCGGAGGCGCGCCAAGGCTTTGTGCCAACGCCGCCAAGGGCAATGCGTGCCGAGCGAATAATCCCATTTTGAATATCTAGCGCCGCCGCAACTGATGTCATTGCAAAAGCATAGGAGGCGCGATCGCGGACTTTTAAATAGTGCGATCGCTTTGCGAAGTTTAAAGCAGGTAAATCAACGGCAACAATTAACTCTCCGTGTTCTAGAACCGTCTCCCTTTCTGGCGTATCGCCTGGTACGAGATGAAAATCTACCAGCGGAATACTGCGCTCTCCTCTCGGCCCGCGTGTTTGCACAACGGCATCAAGTGCTACCATTGCCACAGCCATATCAGAAGGATGGGTGGCAATACAGCGATCGCTACCGCCAAAAATCGCATGAATGCGGTTATAACCCTCGATTGCTGGACAACCTGAACCGGGAACGCGCTTATTGCAGGGGAAGGCGGTGTCACGGAAGTAGTAACAGCGGGTACGTTGCAGTAAATTTCCGCCCACACTTGCCATGTTTCGCAGTTGCGGTGATGCCCCAGACAGCAAGGCCTCTGACAGCACTGGGTAACGCTCCCGAATGATCGGATTATAAGCAACATCGCTATTGCTTGCCATTGCTCCAATCCGCACACCGTTACCCTGCACTTCTATCTTGGTTAGCGGTAGTGGGTTAATGTCAACTAACTGTTTTGGCGTTTGTACATTCAGCTTCATCAGATCAATTAAGCTTGTACCCCCTGCCAAGTAAGCAGCTTGCACTTCTGGAGTAACCAAAGCCACGGCATTCTCTGCTTGTCCCGCTTTTTTATAGCTAAACGGCTGCATCTTTTTTTCCCTCTAAGACATCGCGGACAGCAGCCACGATATTTGGATAAGCACCGCAACGGCAGATATTGCCGCTCATTAGTTCGCGAATGTCGGCATCTGACTTAGCGTGTCCCTCGTTCACCAAACCCACTGCCGAACAAATCTGTCCTGGCGTGCAGTAGCCGCACTGAAACGCATCGCGGGACAGAAACGCGGCTTGCATCGGGTGCAGATTGTTTCCTTGTTCCAACCCTTCAATAGTTGTGATTTTTGCGTCAGTGTGCATAATTGCAAATGTCAGGCACGAATTAATCCGTTGCCCATCAACCAGCACCGTGCAAGCACCACACTGACCATGATCGCAACCTTTTTTAGTACCAATTAATCCTATGTATTCCCGAAGTGCATCAAGTAAGGTAACACGCGGTTCAATTTGCAAACTATGTGGTGTTCCATTCACTTGTAGCGTCACCTTCACAGTTTCAGAAGTGGAAGTTGCCAGCATTGGGGTAGTTTTTTTGACTTGAGTTTCTGCTACAGCTTTCTCTATAAAATTAGCGATCGTCGCCGCTACTGTGCTGAAGACCATCAATTGACCCAACTTGCGGCGTCTTAAGACAAACCTCATTTGTTCGCTCCATTCTGTTTTTGTTAAAAATATTGAGTAATTATCTCTACTGAAATTATTGATAAAAAACCATACTTTTTTACAATCATTTTCTCTAAAAAGACATTGTTTATAGAATACAATTTCATCTTGTTATGTCTCTCTATCAGAAGATTTATGCCATAAGTATTATCTAGAATTATCAAAATAGAATTAAGGCGTCATTCGTCAGAATAAAGCCATGAGTTTGAGTTCGACTGGCGAATGAATAAACAGTGAAAGACCATACTAAATATGCTTTATTTAGTATGGTCTTTCTTGCTACCGCCAAATAAGTCAGCAGAAAAATTTGTTGCAATGCTTTCTAAGCTGCAAAGCACAGTAAAAAGGAGAACAATATTCTTGTTCTCCTACGAACGCTTTATATTCCATGCCATTGAAAGCGGCTATAAGTTTTTAGCTTTTAGCGATCGCCAAATTTCAAATAACTGCAAATCAGTTTTCGTCTCGCCCGTGAACTTGAGCGGGTGGACTGGTTGCTTCAACAGCAGTAAATGGTTCTAGAATTTTATAGGTGTGGCTAGCTCCTTTTGGTACTATCCAAGAACTCCCAGGTTCTAGTAAAATCATTTGCCCTTCAATATGTAATTCAGCACGACCATTGATTACATAACCAACAGTTTCATATTCGCGTGCTGTTGGCTCTTTAGATTCGTTCGGTTGTTCATTTTCCCACAGACGCATGGAAATATTTTTGCCAGATGCAAGATATTTTTGACCAAGTTGGCCTTTTGGAGAATGACTAGAGTCTACTTTGCTAACAGTTGTATCAGACATATTTTTTGCCTCTTTATAGTTTTAACTTTGGTCATGGGGAATGGGGATTAAGCATTGATTACTATCCTCTGCTCCTCTGCTCCCTGCCCTCTGCCCCCCATTAAGGTTTGAGTACAACTTTGATACAGTTATCTTTCTTCTCCTTAAAAATTTCGTAGCCGTGGGGCGCTTGTTCTAAAGGTAAGCTGTGAGTGATGATAAATGTTGGATCGATATCACCGTTTTGGATGTGTTCTAGCAAAGGTTTTAGATACTTGTGGACGTGTGTTTGTCCCATTTTCAAGGTTAGACCCTTGTTCATCGCAGCACCCATCGGCACTTTATCTACAAAGCCACCATATACACCCGGAATTGATACGTGACCACCTTTGCGACAAGACACAATTACTTGTCGTAATGCCGTCGGACGGTCTGTTTCTAGACGTACTGCTTGCTTTACCTGATCGTACATCGCCATAAAATCTGTGCCGTGTGCCTCCATTCCCACTGCATCAATGCAAGAATCGGGGCCACGACCACCAGTCATTTCTTTGAGTGCTTCGCCTACATCCACTTCTTCGTAGTTGAGAACTTCAGCTTTGCCGTATTCTTTAGCCATTTGCAGACGTTCGGGAACGCGGTCAAAGGCAATTACCCGTTCTGCACCTAGCATATATGCGCTTCTAATGGCGAATTGTCCGACTGGGCCACAACCCCAAACGGCGACAATATCACCGGGTTGGATGTTGCAGTTCTCAGCTGCCATATAGCCTGTGGGGAAAATGTCTGTTAAAAATAGTACTTGCTCATCCGTTAAACCATCGGGTATTTTGAACAAGCCGACATCGGCAAAGGGCACTCGTGCATACTCTGCTTGACCACCAGCGTAACCGCCAAATAAATGAGAGTAGCCAAATAGACCTGATGGCGAATAGCCCATTTGCTTTTCTACTAACCAACCATTGGGGTTAGAATTATCGCACAACGACCATAAATCCCGATTGCAGAAAAAGCAGCTACCGCAGGAGATGGTGAAGGGAACAACGACGCGATCGCCTATATTCACATTTTTAACTGCACTTCCAAGTTCTACAACTTCCCCCATGAATTCATGGCCAAGGATGTCACCCTTTTCCATTGAAGGTATGTAACCATTGTAAATATGCAAATCAGAGCCACAAATTGCTGTGGAAGTAATTTTAATAATGGCATCACGCGGGTTAAGAATTGTGGGGTCAGGAACCGTTTCTACCCGCACATCATTTGCTCCATGCCAGCAAACTGCTTTCATAATTATTTAGTCCTTAGTTATAATTTTCGGAGCATTCATATCAAGGTAAATACTAAATTTAACTTGATTTTGAGACGCGATAGTTATCGCGTCTCAGTAACCGCTAAAAAGTTGTTCAACAATGTATGAGTCAACAATCTCGATCCAAAATTTGTTGACCGTCTAGCTGCTACCTCTTAGTTAGTTGCTAGAAGGAGTGCGATAATAACCTTCTCTAGTTTTACTTAATGATGAAGTTTCATCTCCGGTTCTCTTTGTACTAGGATCAAAAAACTCTTTTGTTGCTTCAGGAGGTTTTTCATCCAAGTTTAACTTTTCGCGGATATTATCAACAGTGCTTTTGATTGGGTTTTGTGATTTTTGGGTATTATTTATTTGGGTATCGTTTCTAATTTCACCTTGCTCATTTGGTGTTCCTTTGTAATAAGTACCCTCTGGAGTTTTAACGTCAGCCAGTGCTATGTTAGTGTAGCTAAAAGCCTGACCCAGTAAGAACATAAATCCTACGAGAAAAACTACAACGATTTGGGAAATGCGAATATTTCGCAGCCATGAAATTACTCGATTCATAAAAAACCTCAATTGCATTATGTTGGGTGTACAATTCAAAAGACTGAATGACTATTCACCATTCAGGTTCAAGAATAACTTTGATATAGTTATCCTTTTTTTGTTGAAAAATGTGATGGTGTTCTATACCAACAGCATCGATGCAAGCATCGGGGCCATAACCACCAGTTATCTGTTTCAACACTTCGCCAGCATTAACTTCTTCGTAAGTTAATCACTTTTGCTTTGGCAAACTTTTTCGCCATTTTCAGGCGTTTGGCAAAGCGATCGCTATTAATCGCTTTTGGGGCGCTAATCATCGCAACTACTTGCGTCCAGTTGCTTGACCTTCGGTGGTGGCAATTTCGCCTGCTTCCATTAACATTTTGAAGCGGCGTAATTCATCACCAATTTGCTGTTCTGGTTCTTCACCAAAAAGTTTAGCTACGGTAGCTGTCAACGCTCCACCTGGTGGGTTATACTCCAAAACAACCTTGACTTCTGTGCCGCGATCGCCTGGTGCTTTTGTGAAGCGGACAAAACCAGAATTATCAACGTCTGCACCTTCTACAGAAGCCCAAGAAATAAATTCATTTTCCCGGTCTTCGAGAATATCTGCATCCCATTCCACGCTGTTATCCAAGGGTGCATTGGCAACCCAATGAGAACGTTTTTCGTTATGCACTTTGACAGATTTGAGATGCTTCATAAATGTAGGCAGATTCTCAAAGTTGTGCCAAAAGCGATATAATTCTTCTGCCGATTTATTAATTGTTACCGTTTTTTCAACTTTGATGGGTTGGTTTATCCCGATTGCTTCCTGTGCTTTCTGGATTGTGCTTTGCTTGGTTGCACCTTGATAAATCAAACCACCACCTGCTAAAGCCGTCAGCGCTCCCCGCAATGAACCTTGCTTTAAACCCATTAGCACCATTGCACCGCCACCAATAAGAGATGCCCAACGCTCTACTTCACTAGCTTCCGGCTGGTTTGTACTTGATTTATCCCCTGATGTTGAAGTCACTTTTTATATCTCCATTACTGTAAATTCACCAGAGAGGCGCAAATACCCTCTTCTTTCTATCTGTGTGTTATTTGCGCCTCTTCGGTAGCCGTCTATCAAAAAACCTTACAACCTTACATTGATACAGCAGCCCCGGTAGTCGGCTTAGGAGGCTGAATCTGAGCGCCTAGCCGCGCCCAATACAGTTCTACCAATCGTTGTTCGTATTTCAATAAATTCTGGTAAATTTCTTTGAAAATAGCAGTTGCTACTGGGTCGGTGAACATTGCAGACAAATTGCCAATATCGCCGATACCAGTTTGCACATCACCTAAAGCAGAACGTAACTGATATATATCATCACTTCCAGTTAAGGCAGTTTTCACCTTGGCATACTGATTGGCAATATTTGCCCCTAAAGAGGGTTTTTCGCTCAATAACTGAAGATAGGTTTCCAGTTTTTGAATGTGGCGCTGTTTATTAGTAATTATTTCTTGAAAGACGGAGTTAACTTCGTTATCTGATTCCTTTTGCAAGTAGTTTTCAAATGCTTCTAGCGAATAACGTTCACCAGCAAGGGCATTATTTAAACCTTTGGTGATCTCACCTTTAGTTGAGCCACCCCAAGCATCAGCCAGCTTCCACCATTCAGCACTTGTGTCTTTTTCATTTGGCAATGCAGCATCTTTGCCACCATAACCCAAACGGCTCAAAATAGCTGTGGTGAAAATTGCCAAGTCTCCAGGTTCACGAGATGTAATTAAATTCCCATCAACTACTACCGACTCATCTAAATAATTTGCGCCAGCGTTAATCATGTCCTTGGCAATAGCAACAAAACCAGTGGCTTGTTTACCTTTGAGCAAGTCGCCTTCAATCAAAACTTGTGGCCCGTGACAAACAGCAGCAACTAATTTCCCTTGTTGTATAGCTTCTTGGACAAAACGCACTGTGTTGATGTTCCGCCGCATTTGATCGGGAGCCATGCCGCCTGGAATCACCACTGCATCGAATTCGGCTGCGATCGCTTCCGTTGTGGTACCGTCAGCTTGTATGCTCAGTTTGCCGCGTTTACCCTTATATTTTTCATTCATTCGGGAACCAAGGACTACTACCTCAATTCCTGCTTGTTTGAATCCATTATAAGGAACTGTAAATTCTGCATCCTCTACTGCTTGTTCAATGAGGATAGCAACTTTTTTCTTAGCGGAGTGATTGTTATGTTCAGTCATAGATGGTATTATGTTCCCTTTAATTAGGCTACAAACAACAATATTTATCGATTAAAGACAGTTAAAGAGCCAGATTTTCTCCTAAATAAATAATTCTGAATTACTGACTTTTTGTCCGTATTTGCAACTCAAAATTATTTAAATTTTTTATTATTTAGCATTTAGTTAATTAAAAAATTTAACACTAAATTTAAATGCTAAACTTATAAAACTTATTTATTTTTGATTTCCTCTTTTTTCAAACAGAAAATAGCTATGTATGAGTTATCAGTTCGCTCATGAGTCATTTCGGTTGAATAACTTCTAACTCATAACTTCCAACTACAAGTTCATTAGACCATGAATTCATAGCTACAATCTTATGGCGCGATCGCTAGTTTAGCGTCGTACCCAGGGGATAGATTATTTTATAAGTTATACACCTCTAGTTAGACAAATTTGTAACAGGAAAACGTTATTGTGAGAATGCAGAAAAGGGCTAGTATCATGGCAGAAAAAAATCATAATGACAAAATTAAAACTAATGATTTGCCACAAGAGATTACCGAATCCTACGGTACTGGTGTGAAAGACTTGCCAGGATACAATATTGGCGGACGCTCAATAAAAGCAGAAAGAGACGAGTACACAGAAACTAGTCCTGAACTGACTGGTGGGGATGTTGATGCTTACTGGCAAGATGCCGATGCAGTTGGAGATGAAGCTGTTGGTGGTAGTACTTCCACTCCTGATCAAAATGTAACTGAGGACTTAGAAGCAGCAGTGGGGCTAGAAATGGCTGATTCTGAGTTTCTGCATACCAACGATATTTTAGAGGATCGTGATGGCGATCGCTGGGAGTTAGATCCAAAGTCTTCTGAAGATTATCAAGACCGAGGAGAATAATTACCAATTACACGAAGCAACCAAATTAGCGACTATCTCCACTAGTTCTTCTGGAGCAATCGGTTTAGATACATGAGTGTCAAAGCCAGCTTCTAAAGCCCGAATCCGAGCCTCACTATCAGCAAAGGCTGTTAAAGCAATAGCCGGGACTCGTCCAACATTATTTGGTTTAAGGGCACGGAATTTGGAGATAAAAGTGTAGCCATCCTCCCCAGGCAACCCGATATCACTAATTAAAACATCGGGTTGCAATTCGGACAATACATTACGTGCATCTGCTGCTGATATCACTGCTATAACTGTTGCTCCATCCATTTCCAAGACAGTAGTGATAAAAAACCGAGTATCATCATCATCCTCAACTACCAAGATATCTAAACCACTAAGAGTTCCAGAAGTTTGCATAATAAATGACATTTTATTTATCCTTCCTTGCTATATTCGTAATTAGTAATTAAAAGAGTAGAGAGCAAGCAGGGATTACAACTACGAATTACGTTAGCGACTCCGCAAGCGTCATTATCAATTACGAATTATTATGACTTTTACACCCATTAGAGCTTATTTGAGAGCAAATTTTGGATTTACAAAAGTAGATTGATGCGATCGGAATATTGATGAGATACCAAAGCAGGCTTTTTTAACAAGAAATAATTTAACACCATAATTTCAAACATATAGCTTGATGGTCACTACTGCTTTATCTATTTTCCTACTGGAAGACCACTTCGCACAAATGAAATTCAAGCGTCAGGAGAAAGTCTTCAATTATCTCGATTTTCAGCAGAATTCAGAGTTCAGGAGTCAGTTTGGATGACGAAAGCTAGGCTTGGGAACCTGATGAGTATTCACTCCGATATGAATGCTTCTAAAACACAGTATTTTTGATTGGATTATTTGCAATTGTCAAGATGAATCTGACTCGCTAGGATGACATTAGAAATTTATAGCATTTGAGTATGACCAAGCAAGACACTCCACTTACGGGAGACGCACTGATTAAAGAAGTCTGTCCGCGGATTCGAGTAGCCCGCAGCTATTGGGATGCTCACAACAATGCAGCTTGTCGGGGCGAACGCGATCGCGCCTTAGCCCTTTACAACACCCTGACTAAAGAACAAAAAGACCAGATTCCGCAAGTGTTGCGGGTGTGGTTGCGTTACCGGAGTGAGAAATATTTTGGCGCCCATAGAACGCCGCCAAAGTCAGCACGAAAATCATAAATATATCTAATGCTATAGTTACCCACCTGAAGACCAGCGTATAGGCAAAAGTGTGCCCACGCTGAAAACCACAGCTAACCCACCCATACCAAACATTCCCCAAGGTACTAAACCTTCCAGCGGATTCACCACACGCGCAGTACTTATGGGTTGTTTCGGATTGTAACGTATCACCACCATCTGGCCTTTGCTGGAGCGGTAAGACTCATAATTGCCTGTAAAGCGAGTGTGTTTACCGTTAGCTAGAAACTCGATAACTGGCGCATAGGTTTCTTTTTGCTCATTGTTGTTCGTACTGCTGCGATCGCGACGACTGATGCTGTCTACCACCGTACCACGTGTTTCGTTTAGCGTTGCACCTTCGTGGGCGATTATGTTACGTACCCAAAAACCTCCCCCAATGAACAGCAATCCAATGGCCAGCCCAATACTTGCGCTTAGTTTCTCGTCAAAAGTGTTTTGGTGAGGTTTGAAATTCATAGGTTTGGCGATCGCACAACAATAAATTTCATCACAGCATCTCGACTACAGCTTACATTTGAAACATTTCTATTTGGCACTACTAACCTTATAACTGCGTCAACTATCTTGCAGCTAAATTACTCCATCAGAAAACTGATGCAGTAATTTAACGTTTTTATAGTATTAAATATAACTAATTAACCTCATTTAGTAAGTAGAAGTAATGACAACTCAGTTTTGGGAAAAAAGCAGAGAAATTAATGCAACTCTAATTAACTTACTATTTAAGCCTGTACACAGACGAGTACTAGTAGGTCTAAGCAAGCTACACTTAGCGAGTCAAGAGACATCACCGTGGCCTTTGAAAAAACGTCTGCTGCCATTATTATGTCTGATATCATTCTTTCTGGTATTGCTACTCAACAGCTTTGCCCCTACCGTTGCCCAACTACCTCTTCAACCTCGTCAGGAAATTCGGGGAGTATGGCTAAGTGGTAACGATTTTAGCGTTTTCAGAAATCGTTCACAGGTGCAAGCAGCTATGAGCCAACTGCGGCAGTTAAACTTTAATACCGTTTATCCCGTAGTTTGGAATGATGGTTATACACAATACCCCAGTGCCATCATGCAGAAAAAGGGGATACCTTTTTTCTTTAAGGGAGCAGATGGACAAGATGTAATTGCAGACATTATCACTCAAGCCCGCAGCCAAGGGTTACTAGCAATACCCTGGTTTGAATTTGGTTTTATGGTTCCTCTAACTTCGGAACTTGCATCGCAGCATCCAGATTGGTTAACACAAAAAGGGGATGGGACGCAAACTTCAATTAGTGCTGCGGGTGAAGTAGCGTGGTTGAATCCCTTTCACCCAGAAGTGCAAAATTTTATCAGGGAACTTGTCGTGGAAGTGATCGCTAAATACAATGCTGATGGCGTTCAATTTGACGACCATATGAGTTTACCTGTGGATTTTGGTTACGATAAGTACACGATAAATTTATATACTCAAGAAACTGGGAATCCTCCACCACCCAACCCCCAAGCCCAAGCATGGATAAAATGGCGGGCAGATAAAATTACTGCATTCATGGTAGACCTTTACCAAACTGTGAAAGCCAGAAAACCGAATGCCATTTTTTCAGTTGCTCCTAATTACTATAATTTCGCCTATAAAATGCAACTGCAAGATTGGCTCAACTGGGTACGGTTGGGTATTGTCGATGAGTTGGTGATGCAGGTGTACCGTAATGATTTGGAAAGTTTTATCGCTCAAATTACCCGCCCAGAAATTTTAGAAACCCAACAAATCATCCCAACTGGTATCGGGATTATGGCGGGGTTACGAAATCGCCCAGTTGCCATCCCACAAATCAAATCCCAGGTAGAAGCAGTGCAACAACGCGGTTTAGGTATCGGCTTTTTCTACTACGAAAGCCTTTGGGATATTGCCCCTGAACCAGCAGCGCAACGCCAGTCTGCATTTGCGGCTCTTTTCCCAAATTCAGCGTTGCGCGATATCTCGCAAAATACACCCCGCAAGTCAACTTTTAACACCGTAAGCTTACCTTTATATCCAAAACCTTCCCTTGGGCAACGTATTCGCGGCTATTTTTTGGAAGTTGCGATCGCAAATGGTCAACCAAAACGTATTTTATTAGATACAGGGTCAGCAGGGCTAAGAGTTCCCAAAGAGTTTTTAGGTAATTCTCCGATCCAAAGAACAGGTCAAAATATCAAGGAGGTATTAAGTGATGGTACTATCCTGCAAGGAGAATTAGTTTACACTAATGTCCGATTTGGTTTGATTCCCACCGCCGAACCTGTTCCTGTACAGATTGTTACTAGTCGCCAATGTACTGCCCAAAAACCTAAATGTTCAGCAAATAATGGTGTACCATTTTCGGGAATTGTCGGTGTTAACTATTTTGAAAAATCACTTCCCTATAACCCGTTGAGAAAATTATCAGGAAATCTGAGTAACGGATTTATTGTCGTTGGTAATGGTGGTAATAACAACAATGGCAGCCTAATTCTCGGTTTAACTGCCGAGAATCAATCAGGTTTCAAAATGGCTTCTTGGAGTCAACAACCCGAAATTAGTGGTGTACCCGGTAAAAGATGGGACTCTCGACTAAGTAAAGTTTGTTTAACTCTTGCTGGGAGTTCTGCAAAAAATTTGTGTAATAGCAGAGCGATCGCTGATACTGGAACTATTAATGGTTTGACTGTATTCAAGTCAGCTTCTACAGCAGGTAAACTCAAACCCGGAGTATTAGGATCAGCAAATGCTGTGAAAGTAGGAATTAATGGCATTTTTGATTACAGTTTGACACCAGGAACCCGTGACGGATTTAATCGCTGGAATTTGAGTATCTCGCCACAAACAGAACTGACTATATTTGTAAATCCTGGAATCGCCTTGTTTGATAAATACGATGTACTCTTTGACCAAGTTAATGGTAAACAGGGTTTTCGCAGTCGGCGGTAAGAAGAAAGTAAAGACTTGCTTACTCAGATAGCGTTTATAGCGGTTCTCAATTGTGTGAAATACAGACCTAATTTTAGGATAGAGGTTTGGAGAGAGGTCAAAATGTATTGCTTCCATTCGAGAAGCGCTATAGTTCAATACGCTTGGGTTAAGCATTTTTTTCTCTTCTCTCTGTTTCCTCTGCGCCTCTGCGGTTCGTTAAACATTTGACTTTGATAAAGAGTTTTAGCCTTAACTGAACCGTATTGCGCTATAGTTAACCCAAAATTTACGCAAACAATGGTCAAACCCTGATGTAGAGACGCGATTTATCGCGTCTTGAAAGACCAATTATTGACACCAATAACCCTTAACCCAAACGTAAAGGCTTTTAGCCCAATAAAAGTCAATCACAAGTAGAACGTTGAAATACTACTGAAAGATTATTAGCTGGCATTTGGTAAATCTGTTGCAAGATCAGATTTTGTTCCCTAGCTACTGCTACAACATCATCCAAGTTACGCACACCCCACTCTGGGTTTTCAGTGCGTAAATATTCGTCAAAAGCTGCATTACTCGCAGATGTATGTTCTCCACCTTGTTTGAAAGGACCATATAAATAGAGGATATCTCCTGCTTTAATGTGAACAAATATCAAACGAAGAACTCTACTTAATCTTGATAAAATATTTGCACAAGTTTGAACAAGTCACTTTTTGCAGACTCACCATCATACAACCATTTTATTAAATCATCAGGCGATAACCAAAAACTTTCAATAAAATAATTTTTATTGTACTCTGGGCTACAATCTGATTTGATTTCATAAAGTTAAACTCTTCTTTAAGTTCACGTTGTAGAGCATCTTCATAGGTTTCTCCGGTTTCAACATAACCCCCCATACTCACATCAAGACAAAGGGGAAAGATACTTTTGTGTGCAGAACGACGAGATATCCACAGTTGACCTAATGAATTAATAACAAAAGCATTGACAACTCTAAAATTGCATAGTCTTTGGCGATATATTTCCGAACGTTTGTTCTGCCCAATAACGTAATCATTTTCGTCTACAATGTCGAGTATTTCATCATCTTATATCATCATTTAATCTCTCTGAAATTTGAATTAACTGATTAAAATATACGCCAATGTTAACAACTGTACGCAATCTGAAATGTTGGAGTGAATTCAATACTTCTCGCTTTGTGAATTTGTGATTCCGAATCGGGTTTTGAGAAAATGGAAAAGGGGAAGAGTTAAAGGTTTTTTCTTTCCCTTTTCCCTTCCCCTTTTCCCCTTAACTGAGAACTATTAGGAGTGCATTGCTTTGGAGTGGAATGCCCAACAAAGTCAAATCGAACGGTCGCCCGGAGACGAAGATAAATAACTTTCGACTACAATCTTTAGTTTGCTTTTAGCCAGAGGCTTTCATGAATTTGGCTCTCTAGCTCAAGAAAAATTTTCCACAGATTGGATCTTGTTTGAGGGATTGAATAAAATCTCTCAAAGTCATCATGCTGCCTGTTAACGTGAACTTAGGAGTACCATTTTGAGCAACGATTCTCACCTCACTGTCTTGGATTTGAATCTTATTTTTAATAATATCCCATAGAGCATCGAAGCTCTCATCATCCTTACAACCATTCGCTTCCAGGAATTTTTGGCGTACTTCTGTTTTTAGTGCCAGTGCTTCTGCTGCTTGAGTACGCGCCTCAAAGTGCTTAACTACATCTTCATAGGCACTTTCTCTGAGAGTTTTGTTTTCAGCCAAAACTTGTTCTAACTGAGTTTTAATGGCTTTCAGTTGGGATGCTAAAGCAGCTGATTTTTGATATTCAACTTTTAAGGCTTGCTTTGCATTGGCTAACAAGGTTTTATAATCTAGCTGATCTTGATTTTTTTCGGATTGCATTTTTATCTCTCGACCAACACATTTTCGGCGATCAAGTCTCGTCAGTTATATAACAAAACTGGCGAGAGCTTGGTAAATATTGTCTGTGTTATCTGAGCGTCAGCTAATTCACCAATAATGGTGATTCAGAGTGAGGATTCTCCTGAATACTACTCAAACTAGAACTAATGTGGGAGCGGATAGCTCGTTCATAAACACTAGTCTGCTGAGTGCGTACCCCTACAGCCTGATATATTAAGTTAACTTCTGGAAACTCAGACCAATACATTAAAAAGATGTCTTTAGCTGGAGTAATAATTTCATAATTATTCTCTTGTCTTTTCTTTCTAAGTTTACAATTATTTAGTTGTAATTTTTGTCTGAATAGTTTTTCAAATTCTGGAATTAAATCTGAAGTATTTTTCATGGTTAATACACGTTAAAACGTGCTAATTATGCAAAGACTATCTGGTGATATTACTAAGTATGACACTTCAGATACCTCTTACAATATAGTGTATCAGTTATCGGGTATTTGAGAAGGGTATTCGAGGCAGGGTCACTCCTTGGCGTACTCTCTCATAGAGAAGTAAGCTGTGCGATCGCTGCAACCTTTTAATCAAGATTCTTATGGTACAAATATACTATTTACTAACTTATACTTACTAAAAGTTTAACCGCTTGTAATGTTACGTCAGTATAGCTAGTACAGCCGGAAGTTTGCCTAGCTCTAACCAGTTGCTCAAAACAACTTGTCTGCCTATTGTCTGATGAATTGAGATGGTAGGTGGATTTATGCGCCCACTGTACTAGTTAGCAGAAACACCCTGTATAATTACATCACTAAATCATTTTTGGAGTAAAACTTTGCGAGGTATTGACTACTCAATACTGTTGGGTTCAGGGAAGAGACGCGATGAATCGCCGTCTCTACAATCTACCTAAATGCTACAGCCTGGAACTTCGAGACCCTCTGCAAAACTGATTAATTCTAAGTAATCTGGATTTTCTACCAACTTTTTAGCAGCTAACAATCCCGCAATGCTCCAAGTTTGATAAATTCGGGCTTCTTTGCCAATTAAACGACCATTGTTGCCATCGTAATATTCCGGGAATTTATCTCTAAATAAACGCCTTTCGGCAATAGCGATCGCTGCTTGAGCAAGTTCTGTTCGACCTGCTTTTAGTGCCGCACCAGTAAATAACCACAGCAAAACCGGCCAGTTACCGCCGTTGTGATAAGACCAAGCCCTGTTTTTAGAGTCACATCCTGTAACAATTCTCCACTCTAAACCATCCATTGCGGGAAAGCAAATTTTAACAGGCATATAGCCGATTAAGTCTTGCCAACGTTGGGCGAATAAATTCATAATGCTTTGAGATTCTTTTTCGCTTGCTAAGGAAGTTAAGATCGCCATCAAATTTCCCAGAGCAAAAAAGCGAAAATCTATCCGTCCCGGCCCCAAATTTCCCGCTAAATATCCTCCAGTTTCGGGCAACCACTCGGTCAACCAACTAGGAATTGATTCTGAGTTGATGTTGAATTTATTAACAATTTCTTTACCAAATTCGTTATCTTTGTAACGATAGATTTCCCCCAATCGCTTCAGGTCAAGCCAATAATAGTTGCGGATATGATATTTCAAAGATCCCAATCGCCTATTAACTTTGCCAAGGTAAGCATCGCCATCCCCATCTGGTAACAGCAATTCACCAGCAGCCCTCAAAGACGCGTAAAATAACACCTGAATTTCTAAAGGATGTTCGTAAACTCCCATGCGACGGTCAATCATAAACGCGCCATCGGGAACTAACATTGTTGGGTACATGGAAAACCGATGTACTAAACAAAGATCCAAAATTAGTTTGATGCCGGCTTGAAAATCTGGCTGACGCGCTAGTGACAAATCGCCTGTAGATTTTTCATAAGCTCGTAACAAGAGAATCCACCACATACAAGAATCAATCGGGGGAACACGAGCGATCGCTAGTTCACCAAAATCAGCGACCAAAAATTCCTCATTCCCATTAGAGTGTACTTTGAAACTGGCAGGCATTAATCCCGCTCCTGGTTCAAAGCAGTCTATCTGCTTTTCATGACTTTGTAATTTCAGTGTTTCTACTAAGAAGTTACGCACAATCTCTGCTTTGCCGTGCATGAGAAACACTAAGGCAGAAGGGACAAAATCGCGGAGGAAGCACTGGTCATAATTGAGTGCATCTGCCTCCGCATCTTTGGCGGCTACAGTACCGATGGGTTTTCCCTGGTAATAAATTATCGAGTCTTCCAATAATTCCCAGGCTTCTGCTTCCATCTGACTGTTCTTATCGATCGTACTAGTCATGGGCGTTTAATTCCACTAATGGTATATATCGGCTTAATTGTGGAAAGTACGCCAGCCTAACCTTAAGCTGACCAAGATTCTCGGAAGTCAGCATATAGAGTCAATCCACCATCTACAAATAGCGTTTGTCCGGTGATGTAGGCGGCTTCATCCGAAGCTAAAAAAGCTACTGCGGCTGCCATCTCCTCTGAGGAGCCAGCACGCCCCATTGGGATGTGACTTTCCACGATCGCCTTTTTTTCAGGATCATCTATCCAGGCTTGATTTATTCGCGTGATTGTTGCTCCGGGGGCAATGGCGTTGACACGAATACCAAGGTTTGCATATTCCAAAGCTAAAGTTTTGGTGAGGTTTTCCATCCCGCCTTTGCTAATGGAATAACTGATATACATCGGTCGCGGAATAATTTCGTGAACGCTGGAAATATTAATGATCGCTCCTGGACGATTAACAGACAGGAGGTGTTTAATAGTTTCACGGGCGCAGAGATAAGCACCCCGGAGATTGACTGCAATTACTCGGTCAAAGTCTGCTGTGGTAACTTCGTGGGATGGACTTTCTATTTGAATGCCAGCATTATTAACTAGAATATCTAAACTGCCAAATTCCTTTACTACGGTGTTGACCATCTCAACAATGTCTGATTCTTGGGAGACATCTCCTTGAAGTAGCAGCGACTTCACACCACAATTTTCGATATTTCCGCAGGATTTTTGCAATGCCATCTCTTCTGTATCTGCTGCGGCATCTGGGTCTTTGCGGTAATTGATGGCGATGTTGCACCCTTCTTGAGCGAGTCTGATAGCGATCGCCTGACCGATACCTGAAGTTGCACCTGTAATTAAAGCATTCTTTCCTTTTAAGCCTATCATATTTCCTCCTTAAGCTGCCCTTATTTGAATTTGTACCTGTCAAACAATTTGGGATTTTAGATTATTTTCTATATATCTAAATCTGGTATTGTCAACCCTCATTGGAGATAATTTAAAGTAAAAAAATAGGTATTTGATAATTTTGAATTTATGAAAACAATTCTCAAAAATCAGGCTACAGATTCAAGAGATAGAAACTTATACTTGAATCTGACGCCTCTTAATTACGAATTAGTATTAATCCCTATCGCAAATTCGCTGGCACTTGTTCAGGGACTACCCAATAGTAAACAGTTTTGCCCTCTACATTAAGAGTCTGCTGTGGTTTCCAATCGCCCATATCGAAGGCGTGGGAAACAATGCGAGTCCCAGGTTTGAGTTCACTCAAGAGCTTGGGACAGAGTTTGGCATTGACCTCTGGCAGTAAGTAAAGTGTAACTACTGTTGCTTCACTAAAATCAGTGGTGAACAAGTCTTGTTGGACAAACTTGACGCGATCGGTTACTCCTGCCTTCTGGGCATTAGCATTAGCTTCTTGGATACGTTCGGGGTTAATATCTATGCCGATACCGCGCGTACCAAACTTTTGTGCTGCAGTATTAACAATTCTTCCATCGCCACTACCAAGGTCGTAAAGTACATCATTTTTATTCACTTTTGCCACTTGTAACATTGCATCTACTACTGGCTGTGGTGTAGGTACATAAGGAACATCTCCAGGACGTTCTTGGACTTGAGTTGTGGGAGTTGTCGCCGATGGTGTTTCGGTTTCGGTCTGGCCTGTTAAAGTAGAAGGTTGTTGTGTCCCAGCTTCCAAATCTTGTTGTTGTGGCGTACACCCAGCAATTCCCAAGCTGGTAACACTAACGCCTGTAACTAATAAAAACAGAATTTTTTTGAAGTTCATGAATTTTCTCCTTGATTGAGTAGTTAGTAAAATAACTGATAGTCAGAAAATTTTGAATTGCTTATTGTGTGCGGTTTAGGTTGCACAATCCAAAATTGTATTAAGTCCTACCTTGACGGTAGTTATTCCAGAACAACAGGGGAATACCTGCTGCCACCACTAAAACACCTGCGATCGCTCCCACACCTGTATAAGCCAAGCTGGAATAAAGCAAGTAACCGCAGACGGCGCAAAACAGTAATGGAGTGAGAGGATAAAATGGCACACGGAAAGGGCGAACTATGTGGGGTTCGCGGATGCGCAATACCAGCAGGGATATGCCGGAAAGCAGGAAGAAGAACCAAAATATCGGGGCAGTGTAATCCACCATTGTTTCAAAGCCTTTGCGGGTGAGCGTGCCTAAAAAAACCAGTGCTAAGGCGATCGCAGCTTGCAAGAATAAGGCATAGGTGGGACTACTTGGACGCTGTTTCCAGTGTCCCATAAAACCAAATAGCGAAAAATCCTGTCCCAGTGCGTAATTGGTACGCGCTCCGGTAAAGATTGTGGCGTTGGTTGCTCCCAAAGTAGCGATCGCAATCAATACACTAATAAATAAGGCTCCCGGTGCGCCCCAAAGAGAGCGCATTAAATCTGCGGCTACTGCTTCCGACTGTGCCATGTTTGCTAATCCTAGTCCCCGCAGGTAAGCCAGATTGATTAGCAGATAAATGGCGGTGATAATACCAATACTCCACATTAGCGATCGCACAATATTACGTCGTCCATCTTGAATTTCTGCGGAGATGTAAGCCGCTTCATTCCAACCGCCGTAAGATAGCAAAACAAACACCATCGCTAGTCCCCAGGTTCCCGATGATGCAGATTCTACAGGGACAGCAGAATTAGGAATGGCCGTAAGCCCAATAATTACTACCAGCAACAAACCTAGAACTTTCGCAGCACTCAGCAAGTTTTGTGTCCACTTACCCTGTTGCAAACCGACGATGTTCAAAGCAGTTAAAAGTGCGATCGCTATGGCTGCATATATAGAAGACGAAAACGTGCCTAGCCGCCATATCTGAGAAACATAATCGCCAAAAACAAATGCCAATAGAGCAATGGAACCAGTTTGAATCACTGTCATCCGCGCCCAGGCAAATAAAAAGGCGACTCCCCGCCCGAACGCACGTTTCAAATAATAGTAGACACCACCAACATCGGGATAGACAGTGGCCAACTCTGCATAGCACAGCGCTCCTACCAGAGATACCACACCACCCATTAGCCAAAAAAGCAGTACAGCAATATCGCTACCTGCTTGACTGGCCACTAGAGCCGGGGTTTCAAAAATCCCCGCTCCGATGACAATACCGACAATTAGAGACACTGCGTCTGGTAATGTCAGGGATGGTTTAGGTGTTGCTACTTCAGTTGATGTTGTCCGATCGACCAAATTGTAGTTTTTACGTCTACTCACATTACTTCCTTATTAGTGTTGAGTTGGGACTTTTGGCTTTGTTTTATAGTCTTTGTTCAACAGAGGAATCATCTATGTACTCCAGATTTGGGAACTCACAATTCAATAAGACCTTAAGTCACTGTTTTACCTGTACTTCTATGGTTAACAATAAATGTGATGAGAAAGTGACAGTCACCAGTGATAGAGCAAATTGCAAATTATATTCATCCGGCCACTTTAAGATTAAGCATCCTGCGTAGCTTGCCGCCGTAGGCATCGCTCTAAATTCTCTTGCTAGACAACATTCTGCAAATAGGAAATCTCAATTGGTATAACATCTTCCACTAGTGAGATTTATATTCATCTAAAGTATGATTGATTTATAAGGAGTAATTGTGCTTTTTTTGATTAAAAAGCTGGTACCCGTACGCTAATTTTTATACCGCAAACGTTTCATTGATTTAAAATGGATGCTTTATTTACACCCTGCTGTACTACAGACAGCGATCGCTCCATAGTTTGAATTAAGTAGGGATGCACATTCCTGCGCTGTTAATTAATAAAATATCAACTTTTTACCCCTAATTCTTTAGTATCTGCTACTGGGAAAAAGTAAAATATCTATTACTTCACCTACTACCAAACCCAACACAGCTAGGACAGTTATAATCCAAAATGAATCCAGTTTATTGCAGCCAGAAAAGCGCATTTCCAAATCAGCTAACAGCGTAGTGGCTAAGGGGATAATAAAGAGTCTTAATAATATCGACCAAGTTGCTACTAAAGCAATTGAGATACTTAAAAATAAGATGACAACTAAAGTTTTCGATCCAAACTCAACTAAACGCTCGAACCAAGAAAAGCTCTTTCGTACTACAGCTATAACCATAGCAACAACAAAAGCTCCTACTAACCAAATAATATGATTAGCAGCGAGATACCATCCCAGGAGAATGTAAGCCAATAAGAGTAATACTAAAGGCATCAAAGGAATCCTGTTAAAAAATTCCATATTCATACTACCAAGGCTTATAAAAATACCAGGTTAATCTCTTAATTCTATTCAAAAAATGCTACTACTAAAACTTGTAAGTATACCAGTTTTGCTCAGGATATTTCTCTATCTATAGAGCCAATTGAAGCAGATACTCTTTTTTAACTGAGAGTTTTTTTAGTATAAGTTTGTCATCTCAACGCGTTCATTGGTGTCAACTTGACGCGAAATGGGCGGTTAGAAACCGCGTCTAAAAAAACAAAACCCACCTCCGTGGGTTTCAAAACTTTGATTTGACCTTAGTCCGCGGAGGCGGACTTTGCCTGTGTAGCCGCGTTCACGCAGTGTGCCGCAGGCAATTCCATTCGCTAAGGCTTAAGTTGACACGTATGAACGCCTTGCGCCCCTACGACAGGTATGGTTCAAATACATGAAAACTGCTGTAAAGTCACTTTTACGCAGACATCAGCTCAATTGGAGTGCAAAGGAACTTATACTAGTATATTCCAGCACTCTCTCAAGCTCCCAGCGACACACCGTTTCTACCAATATTTCTTTGTCGCTGCTAAATTCAAAACATTTATTTGCTTGTATGCTTTAGCCCAACATTGAGTCTGAATCAAGTTCCCAGTGATGTTTGAGTAATTCTTGGTAAGTCGTTTCCCGAATTATCATCTGCTTATAGAGCATAAGCAAAAACTCTTGAGCTTGTTCGCGGGACATCTGCTGCACTTGGTCAGCAAAAGTTCTAAGGCTAAATTCTTGTTCTAAAGATAATGTAATGGGTTGATTCATCGCAGGATTAATCGCCGAACTAGGCGAAAACTAAAGGGTCAATTTTGGCAATCTTGAGAAGAAGCATTCATATCTAGCTGCCGTTAGCAGTAATACACTCATCAAGCGACCTACTGGGTATTCCTTTACTTAGCGGTGTCAAACCTAAATATGAACTTCTGTTAACTAGTATAACAAAATATTTACAAAACGGAGATGATGGCATATTAATGCTTTAGTACATTCTGTGTCACTGATACCCTAAATATCCGAGTAATCATTTGTGATGAATCCTTACACTATCCTTAATCAGACCAGACTTCAGCGTGTTAGTGATGGTATGACCCGCCCCCTACTAGAAAATTGCGAGACTGCCTCATATATCCTTGTTTTAGTCTGGCCTCAACTTGGGGATTTTGATAGTCTTGAATATGCGTGGTGGTTACAGCGCGAAGCTAAAAAATTGTCAGATGAAAAACTCGCTATTCGTGCAGTGGGAATTGGTAATCGCGCCTCTGGGACAAGATTCTGTGAATATACAGGATTTCCACCTGAAAATTTATTTGTTGAACCTAATGGAGAACTACATCACCAACTCAAACTTTATTCAGGCCTGAATCTACCTCTGGCTGGACTTTCCCCTGCTCAGAAAGCTTGGCTAAATCTAGTGTTAATGTGTGCAGGGTTTGGAAGTCCTGGAACGCTAAGAGAAGTTTTTCGGGGATACAAGGGCGATCGTCAAGCCCCTCAACTCATTGAAGATGATGAAATTATTCAAGGTACTCCTTTACCTGCTTTTCAAGGCTCGTTTTTCCAATTAGCTGGCGGAAGTGGGTTTCAACGTCCCTTTGAATTAGCTACTCTACGGCTGCGAAATATGGTGGAAGTTCTCAGCAATTGGAATACTTATGTACCTAATTCTGCCTACTTAACTCAGCGTGGTGGAACTTTTCTGTTTGATGCCAAAGGCCAGTTACTTTACGAACATCGAGATCCAGGAATTCTGGGCTTTGCTGCTAATATGAGTCAGCCCTTATCATTCTTATCCTTGATCGAAACGGATAGTTTTACTTCAACTCATTAATTCCTAATTGCTATTTCAATAATATCTAACACAACAAAAGTTTGAAGAAGAATCCAGAATTCAGGAGCGGAGCCGGAGACGCTCCGCTTCTTGTCAAGCTACTGGAGGCGGCAGCTCTTCCAGAATGGGTTCCCTGCCTAGAGGCAGGGAACCAGTCAGAGCAAGGGTTGTATCTTTTCTTAGTGCCATTCGGGTAAGGGGTAAAAGGGAAAGGAATGGAATTTCCCCAAACCCAGTAAGCTTTACCCTTTCCCCGACATCTTGCAAAAGTTACTATTGCAAGATGTCTAGTTCCATCCACTGCTATGATTCGCACCTGTGATTTATCTCAAAAGACACACATGAACTGGCGTTACTGATTTGGGAACAATAAATTGAGAAATCACCAAGGTTCAGTAGTATGGTCAGCACTTTTATCAGTATTCCCGGATACTACATAACTAAGGAAATCTACAATGGTTCTAGAACCATAGTTTATCAGGGGTATCGAGAAACTGACTCATTACCTGTCGTGATTAAACTGCTAAAAAATTCATATCCTAGTTTCAGCGAACTGTTGCAGTTTCGCAATCAGTACACAATTGCCAAAAATCTTAACTCATCTGTGATCGTCCAAACTTACAGTCTGGAGGCGTATCAAAATGGTTATGCGTTGGTAATGGAAGATTTTGGTGGGATTTCTCTCAAAGATTATTTTGCTTCTTACCAGACGCTAGATATGGTGTCTTTACAAGAGTTTTTACTTTTAGCGATCGCTCTGTGTAATGCATTAGATATTCTAATTTCTCATCGGATTATTCACAAAGATATTAAACCCGCCAATGTTTTAATTAATCCAGAAACTAAACAAGTTAAGTTAATTGACTTTAGTATTGCATCTCTGTTGCCACGGGAAACTCAAATCCTGATGAGTCCGAATGTGTTAGAAGGGACACTCGGCTATTTGTCTCCTGAGCAAACTGGACGAATGAATCGGGGGATTGATTACCGGACTGATTTTTATTCTTTAGGTGTAACTTTTTACGAATTACTAACAGGGGAATTACCATTTAAATCGCACGATCCGATGGAATTGGTACATTGTCACATTGCCAAACTTCCACCACTTTTAGGGGGACAGATTCCTCAAGTTCTGTGTGACATCGTGATGAGACTGATGGCGAAAAATGCTGAAGACCGCTATCAGAGTGCATTCGGGCTAAAATATGATTTAGAAAATTGTTTAGCTCAACTGAAGTCAACGGGTAAAATTGCGAGTTTCCCAATTGCTCAACGGGATGTGTGCGATCGCTTTATTATCCCAGAAAAACTCTATGGTCGTGAGCATGAAGTTGAAACTCTGCTCAAAGCTTTTGACCGCGTTACCAACAATCAGACAGAATTAATGCTGGTGGCTGGTTTTTCTGGTATTGGTAAAACAGCAGTTGTTAACGAAGTTCACAAACCCATTGTCCAGCAGCGGGGCTACTTCATTAAAGGCAAATTTGACCAATTTAATCGGAATATTCCCTTCTTTGCTTTTGTGCAGGCGTTTCGAGATTTAATGGGGCAATTGCTGAGTGAAAGCGATGTCCAGTTGTCAACTTGGAAAAATAAAATTTTACAAGTGCTGGGGGATCAGGGGCAAGTCATTCTTGAGGTAATTCCTGAACTAGAACAAATTATTGGTCAACAACCAACTGCAACGGAACTTTCAGCAAATGCAGCCCAGAATCGGTTTAATTTGTTATTACAAAGATTTATTCAAGTATTCACTACCAAAGAACATCCCCTAGTCATTTTTTTAGATGACATACAGTGGGCAGATTCTGCATCGATGAAGTTGATCCAGCTACTAATGAATGAGTCAAACTCAGGATATTTATTATTAATTGGAGCTTATCGGGATAATGAAGTTTCTGCTGCCCATCCATTAATGTTGACATTAGATGAAATTGCCAAAGCTAATGCTACTATTAACAAAATTACATTAGCACCGCTCAGTGAAGCCAGTTTAAATCAACTAGTTGCCGATACTCTAAGCTGTTCGTTAGAAACTACAGAAATATTAACCCAATTAGTATATCAGAAAACTCAGGGCAATCCATTTTTTAGTACGCAATTTTTCAAAGCCCTTCATCAAGACCAGCTAATTAAATTTGATGTAAATAGCGGTAGCTGGCAGTGTGATATTGCCCAGATGAAGGCGTTAGCCCTGACAGATGATGTGGTTGATTTTATGGTGTTGCAGTTGCGAAAATTACCAGAATCAACGCAGAATGTTTTGAAATTAGCAGCTTGTATTGGTAATCAATTTGATTTGGCGACATTGGCAATTGTTTGTGAAGATTCTGAAACCGAAACCGCAACATCTCTTTGGAAAGGATTACAAGAGGGATTAATTTTGCCCCGAAGTGAAGTTTATAAGTTTTATGTTGGGCGGGAAATACAGGATTTAATCCAAAGTTCGCTAACTGTAAACTATAAATTTTTACACGATCGCATTCAACAAGCAGCTTATGCGTTGATCCCTGAGTCAAAAAAGCAATCCATCCATCTGCAAATTGGCCAACTGCTATTAAGCAAAATCCCGATTAAAAAGCAGGAGGAGAGAATTTTTGAGATTGTTAATCAGTTAAATATTGGTGTATGGAACTGTACGATCGCGCCATAACTCTAGCTAAAGAAAATGCATATATCCAAGAAGAAGCCTTGAGTAATGAGCTAGCGGCCAAGTTTTACCTCGACTGGGACAAAGAAAAAATCGCCCAAGTTTATATGCAAGAAGCTTATTACTGCTATGCTCGTTGGGGCGCTAAAGCTAAAACTGAAGACTTAGAAAAACGCTATCCTCAACTGCTTATTCCCATCTTACAAGGGCAACTTAATAACTTTAAACTAAGTTCAACTGTCGATATATCATCATTCCCAAATCAAACCATCCAGACAAAACTTTCTAGTAGCAGTATTTCTGAAGCCCTCGATTTGTCCACAATATTGAAAGCCTCACAAGCTCTCTCCAGTGAAATTCAATTAGAGCAATTACTGACTAAACTTTTGCAAGTGGTGATGGAAAATGCCGGGGCACAAAAAGCTGCATTAGTTGTACTTCAACAGGAAAATTTAGTGATTGAAGCTGTAGCCACTATTAATGAAGGAGTCACCCTACTATCTGTACCATTGTCAACCAGCGAAGACATTCCCATTACACTCGTTAACTTTGTCAAACGCAGCTTAAAAACTGTTGTTTTGGATAATGCAACAGCACAAACTGATTTTATCGCCGATCCATATTTCATGCAGCAACAACCTAAGAGTGTGTTGTGTACGCCAATATTAAACCAGGGGAAAATCATCGGGCTACTATATCTAGAAAATCCACTGACAATTGCTGCATTTACTCGCGATCGCATCGAAGTTATCCAACTGCTATGCGCTCAAGCCGCCATCTCTCTAGAAAATGCCCGCCTTTATCAAGAATACCAGAATTATGCTCATCAACTAGAGCGATCGCTGCAAGAACTTGAGCAAGCCCAACTACAAATGGTGCAAAACGAAAAAATGGCAACCTTGGGCAATTTGGTTGCAGGTGTGGCACATGAAATTAATAATCCCATTGGATTTCTTGAAGGTAGCCTCCACAATGCCGAAGAGTATACTCAAGACTTACTCGCCTATATCCAAGTGTTTAAAGAACATCATCCCACTCCTGCGATCGCAGTCATTGAGCATGGCGAAGAAATTGACCTAGAATTCTTGATTGAAGATTTACCAAAGCTAGTAAGTTCGATGAAGGTTGCTTCACAAAAGATTAAAGATATTAGTACCAGTCTTCGCACCTTCTCCAGAGCCGATACAGCCGAAAAAGTTGCTTGTAACCTCCATGAAGGAATTGAGAGTACCTTGTTAATTTTGAAGTATCGCCTCAAAGCTAACGAAAAACGTCCAGCAATTGAAGTCATCACCGAATATGGAAAATTACCACCTGTTAAGTGCTTTTTAGGACAGCTAAATCAAGTATTTATGAATATCCTCGCAAATGCAATTGATGCCTTAGATGCATCCATTGAGGGGCGTTCTTTTGCCGAGGTGCAAACCGATCATCAGCAAATACTGATTCAAACTGAAGTATCTAGTGACGAACAAACAGTAATAATTCGGATGAAAGATAGCGGTCAGGGGATGGCAGAGGAGATTAGAACGCGGATCTTCGATCGCTTGTTTACAACCAAAGAGGTTGGCAAAGGAACAGGATTAGGATTAGCGATCGCTCGTCAAATTGTTGAGGAAACCCATGATGGAAGTTTGATTTGCAATTCTGTACTTGGTGAAGGAACAGAATTTGTCATTGAGATTCCAGTATTTTAAGGTGTCGCGGAAGTCCCCTAAGAGTTTTTAACCTGCCTTCGCATGTTAAGCTTCCGTAGCCGCGATTTCCAATTGCCGAGGCAAGTAATAAATTAGACTTTTCAAATAACCTCTAATAGCAAGAATTAGTTTAGAGGGTGTTTGAAAAGTGTTTAGCTGTTACCTTAGGCACTTTTAGATCCCCCCTAACCCACGCCAGTCGCTCCACTTGGGGAGACCCCTTGGCGCTAGCCTCTCCCTTTGGGAGAAGACCGCGCTGGCTCCCCTTTTTAAGGCTACGGTGTAGGGTGAATTGCTTGATGAGTGCGATCGCTGTACTCTAGATGTTAGTAATAGCAAAATATTTATCCACCTACTGCTTAGGCTCAGGAGAAAAAATGAGAGAACGCATAGGCCAGCCCAAAAAAGCTACCACTGCTTCCTTCTCAATACCTGCACTCAAACAACCAACACGTGGTTTTGGTTCAGAGTCCTCTGGTGCTTCATCACAAGCAACAAATGAGGTGCGATCGCGAAATTTACCTTTAATGTACGACATCAGTCGAATGTCACTGCGTCCACAAACAAAACTCACGGTTAACCAGCCAGGAGATATTTACGAGCAGGAAGCTGATAGAGTAGCACAGCAAGTGATGCAGACGATGAGCGAGCCTGTAAGTAAACAGTCTGTGCAACGGGAAGCATTGCCAGAGGAAGAAGAAGAATTACAAATGAAATCTCTGGCAGATACCAATATTTCACTACAACGGGAAGCATTACCAGAGGAAGAAGAAGAATTACAAATGAAATCTCTGGCGGATACCAATATTTC
>NZ_JABXKO010000056.1:5879-52183 GCF_017114965.1 Nostoc sp. JL31 | reverse complement strand
CCCAGCCATACACAGATACACCCCTCTCATACGAGAAGTAGATTACCATATTTCGGTATTAGTGGGATAGGTTCATCACCAAAACGCAATAAATCGCCGTCAAGATGAAAGACTAATTATTGTAGAGACGGCGATTCATCGCGTCTCTTGCCTTGCTAAGAGCAGGATGGAGCGTCTACACTTGACATTGATTAAAAGGTTCTCGAATAAAATAGAGTGCATCGCGTTTTTGAACTTCCATACCGCCTCTATTCCAGCTTCCCCAACGAGTTATAAATTTTTTCTTGCGATCGCGACGTTCAATAGCAACAGTAAAATTATTACGGAGTTCTCGATAACATCCATCCAAATTCGTCAAGGTCAAATCTAGTGCTGGGATATTAAATTTATTCTCCCCTTTATTGACAACAAAGAATCCTTCACTGCCTCGCTCCATTAGTAATACAGTCGGACTATCAATTGCTGCTAAAACATTTTCTTTGGTATTTTTTCCTTGAGTTCTTCGTTGATGCATAATTTGGCGGAATTTGACACCATATTTGATAAAAGCAGCATCTCTATTATCCCAGTTCAGTATTAAAGGAGTGCCACTTTCTCTCGCCAGGATATATGCTGTTGCGAGGAAAGAGTCAGAAGGATCGCTATAGGGGTTAATGGCATTGGAATTAATCTCGCGGATAGTATCGTGATTTCTGCCAAAAGTGACACTACGCGGATCGTTTATGGCTGTGGGAACTCGCAGAGAACGCAAATCTCCACCAAAGCTGAAGGCATTTTTCATTGAATTGTAGAGAACAAAATCTGTGACAGCAGCAATCCAGTTATAATTTTCTGCACTGGTGTCGCTATCTGTGATTACCTCAAGATAATTCCATGCTTTTCCTTGACTTTGTTGATCCACATAGCTGATGTACTCTTTGACAACATCTGCTGGGATATGCTTGGCAGCATCAAACCGAAATCCATCAGTCCCTAAATCTAGCAATTTTTTTAGATGAGCTTTTTGAATTTTTTTAACATTATTGGTAAATCTCAATTCAGGAAGTCCACCTAACCAACAGTTAATTTCTGAATCTCTGTTGTTATCACTATAATTAATGTTACAAGATTTTTTTCCTGGACGGTTTGAGTCCGAATTAAAGTCATTGATAGAAAGGCCTGGAAATTTAGTTAAATCTTCAAAATCATCATTGCCATCTAAATTAGCCATGTGATTGAAAACAACATCAGCAATCACTTTGACATTACAATTGTGGGCTTGACTAATAAGTTTTTTTAAATTGAAGAGTGAACCTCTACCTTCGATAATGCTGTAGTCTACAGGTTGATAGCGTGCCCACCATTCTGGAGCAGGATTAGATTTTTGGGCTGGAGAAATTTGAATGTGAGAATATCCTTGCTTCCCTATTTCACAGACAAACTTTTCAATATCAGTGTACTGCTGATTAAATGCATGAAAAATCGCAGAAGGTTTTTCTCCTGCTGATGTCTTAATCGGGTAAATACAAGTTGTGCAGATTACAACTGCACAGATGAAAATATTTTTCATCAAAGATATTACTCCTAAACCTTATCGTGTTTTACTATGCCATAAAATTTCCTGGGAAAACCTTTAATTCTTCTTTGTCGATTTCTGCGATCGCTTCTCCCGATAGAATATAAATCCCAATGCCTGGATACTAAATTTCTGTGTATACGTTCGTGGCAAAAAGCTATTGTTGTTTTTTCAGATCGGCGTACCGAACTCTCGCAAAGCATACATATTGCAGATACCAGTACCTTTGAGATATTTTTCTTGCTCTACTATAACTTTATTAAATCCCTTATCTCTCAATAATCTTGAAATTTTATCTACTCTATTTTCTAGATCGTGTACTTCAAGAACAATCTGTTTAATCTTTGACCAATCTTGTTCTTTGATGCCTAAAAGTACATCTAATTCACTTTTTTCTACATCTATTTTTAGTAAGTCAATTTTATGAATTTTGTACTCTTGTATAACTTCAGATAAAGTTTTTAACTGACAGGTGACTTGTTTTACGATGAAAGCTTTCTTGAATTTATAGTCAAGTATCAACGAAAGCAAGAAACGAGGTATTTTAGTATACCAATATAAAGGTGAAGATAAATCGTTACAATCGCGAATAGCATCGATTTTTTGAAAAGCAGCTTTTTTAAATTTATCTATTTCCTTTTTTGAACCATCTGGGTATGCAGTGGATATAGATGTAGTATTAGGATAGTAAGCAAATGTCTCAACCTTTGATGTTTGTGAAATACCGCAAGCTATTGTCTTTATTTTTTCTGGATCGAGGCTTTTAACATTCTGTTCCAACACTTGATATGTTTGAGGAATAGGCTCAAACGCATAAATATTTACATTTTTATTACACAATTTGTATACCCATAAAGAGAATATACCAATATTAGCTCCTACATCAAACACTGTATCACCTTCATTTAGTTCAATTCCATATCTAAAATACTCTTGTACTTGCTCGTACATTAAAAATATTTCTTCATTTTTTTGCAGACAAAGAATCTCACTACTATTAGGAAGCGTTACCTTTGGTAAGTTAACTTTTTGATTGAATGACATAAGTTTTAGTTCTAAATTAAAAATATTTAAAATTAGTTCACTACATTACATAGCCCTTTTGTACACACTCCAAAAGGGCAATCTCTAGAAACTTCAATAAGTGGATATTCGTCAAAGCCAGTTACCAACTAAAACATAAGGTGCCCAGTAACCAGGACGACTGTAATTAGGATAATCTTTTAACAACTTTACTTGGGCACGACGCAAGGCTTCAGCCTTTGTCACCTTAGTTTTAACTAACTCACGATAAAATTCACCAATTAAGATAGCAGTAGATTTATCGCTGATATGCCATAGTGAAGCCAAGGTACTACGAGCGCCAGCTTTCACGGATGCTCCTGCTAGCCCTAGCGTGGCGCGATTATCACCAGTAGCGGTTTGGCAAGCACTTAACACCAGCATTTCCAAGGCTTCTGAGCGAGTTTGATCTCGACGACGCAGTAGGCTATCAAATTGCGTAACGTTGATCGGCCCATCATCTGCAAGTATAAAAGTATTCTCAACATTGGAACTAAATTGACCATGAGTTGCCAGATGCAACACATTAAATGGCACAGTATTTACCTTACTCTCTAGGTTTTTGCTGTTGAAGTCTCGGTCTAGTAACTGGGTGGTAGATGCGATCGCTTGGGAAATAGAGTCGAATTCTGATTTAATTTCTGGTAGCGGTGGAAATTGCTGTTGAAAGCCTTGTGGTGGTTGCACTAACCCGGCAGCTAGTACATTGAGTTTTGTTTGTGTCAAGGGTTTGAGTGCGAGTAACTGGAGTCCTAAGCTGAGTGCTACAGCGTATTTTTCTACCAGATATTGCTGACCGTCATACAATATAGCCATTGGCACATTTCGCAATATGCCATCCAGTACAAATACAAGGGTTTTGACTCCACCATCTTTTAAATCTGACTCAATTTCCTTGATTAACCACCCATAGACTTCCTGTGATAACGCTTGCACTTCCTCAGACCGATCGGGTTCTAATATATACTCTCTGAGTTTTTTAATAGTACCTTCTACCTCATTCTGGGACTTATTTACTGTATAATTACGCAGTGGTTGGTTAGGAATTTTGATAATCACTTGCAGTTGATCAGGCAGAATAATTGGATAAATAATTGCGGCTGTGGGATTATCTTTATCTACCACTGTGTCAAGCAAAACAGTTTTGGCATTAATGCAAGCTTCCCGGAAAAAGTCGTCTAATTCCGCTAGTTGCAGTGCTTCAATCCTCTGTCTAGCTTTGTCTAGGATTGGTTCGCTCGGATGAGTTTGCTGGAACTGCAACAATAATTCTACGGACTCTCGATATACAGGTTCTACACTTTCTTTAAAGGAAAACTGGACATCTCGATTCACAACTACTAAGTCACTACGGAGAGTCTGCAACTCACCGATCGCAGTATCATAGCTGGCAATAGCGCCCTCAATCTCTCTTTGCTGTTTTAACAAGCGTCCCAACTGCCAATGCCAACGATAAGCGATATCTGGGGCGTTGATTGTTTCGGCTATGTTCAGTGCCTGTTGGGTGAGGTTCTGGGCTATTGACCATTGTTTTGTTTGTTCGTATACACTGCCTAGAGTCCCAAGGGCAAAGCTCTCGGCTCGTTTATCTGCCAAATTTTGAGCTTGTTGCAAGGCTCTCGCGCAGATTTGAGCGATCGCTTGGGGTGTAGTCCCGAATTTCATCAAGCTTTGAGCTAGATTAATCTGGGCATAAATAGTTGTTACAGAAGCAGGTAGTTGTGTCAATTGAGTTTGAATTTGCGGCAATAGTGTCTGCACGGGGGCTGTTTGTCCCGTGTTCACTAGTAAATTCAACTGATTAACTTGAGCCTGAACTTTGCTAATCGGGTTAGGAGCGATCGCAGCAGCTTGCTGATAGAACTCTATTGCCCCTTTAAAATCTTGCTGTCCTTGTGCCGTGTTGCCTAAACTGAACAAAGCCGCGCTCACATCCTGGGGAGAATCCAATTTTTGGGCAATTGACAAACTTTGCTTTAATACCCGACGGGATTGATCCAAATCTCCTGCTAATTGCAAAGCATCCCCGAAAGACCGTAATTCTACTGCTTTACTAACTGAATTAGGTTTTGATTGTAACTGCTGCTGCAATTGAGTCAAGATTGTCAAACCCCGACGGTAAAATCCCAAAACTTGCCATGCTTGAGCTTGATTGATGCGATCGCGGATAATACCATTGCGATCGCCTAATTGCTTATAGCTGGCTTCCGCACGTTGCCAGGTATTAAGTGCCTGTTCAGCTTGTCCCAAGTCTAGTTGAATACTACCTTGAATATCTAGAATTGGAGCTAAAACCTGAAGATTTTCGGCAGGAGAGGATTTTTCGAGCAACTTCAAGCTATCCGTAATTGCCTGTTGCGCTGGTGGCAAATTACCCAGTTTTTGATATGCCAACGCCAAATTACTTAATGCCACAGCTTGCTGCAATTCATTACCTTGGCTGCCAAAACTTTTAACTGCTTGTTGCAAAACTCTAACCGCTTCTGCAAATTTTCCTGCCTCATACAGCACTTTCCCCTCTTGCAGCAAGTCTTGTGTTTGTGCAGGAGGATTTTTGATTGACACTCCAAGAGTTACGATATTTTGTGTCTCTATAGTTGCAGCAACAGGAAAAGCAGTAATGCACAAAAAAGCTGTCACCAGAACCAAGAGTATGAAAACAGGCAACTTATGGATTTTAAAGGGATGAATCAACCATATATTAAATCCGTCACATATCCGTTGCCACTGATTGTTTTTATGAATCTTGGGTTTCATCAGAATTCCTCCCTTGAATCTTGGAGTAACGAATTATTGACCACAAGACATGGCAGAGGGAATAAAAGAACTTTGCACAAATGGAGCCACAAGCATAATATCACCCTTACCATCAACAATCCATCCTTGAGCCTCCACAATCTAATTAACCTGATACTGTTTCTTTGTGAAGCTGCGCCAAATCTCTTAATTTCTTATTTCTTCTCTTCGAGACGCTTCGCGAAGGCGTACTTGGCGCTCTTGGCGGTTCGTTCTTTATTTCTTGCACTATAAGCGCATTTTCATACAGAATTGGTATGAGTTCGGGATCAGGAAAAGGACAGGTAGCTGAAAATAACAACAAATCCAGTAACCTGTCCTATGTTTTGTCATGTAGATGATTTCTGTAAAGCGTTTTGTCGTCATTAAACCAAAACGATGTCAACACTAGGAAGAAATCCGCTCCCTAAGTTGGTTTGGAGAGAGGCAAATTGAACCGATGCGATCGCATCAAACGGAGATTTATCAAAAGACAAAGCACCTGTGCTGTTGTTATAACTAAACTGACTGGTAGAACTCGCACCAAATCCAAATTTAGAAATCTGAATTTTATCTCCTTCAAAGTACTTAAAGTCTGCAATGTAATCAATTCCATCAGACAGAGAATCGAAGACAAATTTATCGGCTCCACTTCCTCCCACAAGGTAATCGTTGTCTGTACGACCATTTAAAATATCATTGCCGTCGCCTCCGTAGAGAGAGTCATTACCACTGCCGCCATTAAGATAGTCATCAAATGCCCCGGCATCCAAGACATCATTGCCACCATTACCGTATAGGGTGTCAGTGGTATTGTTGAAGGTAAAATTATCAACTCCGTTACTGCCATTGAAGGAAACTTTTTCGATGTTATTGAAGGAAAAGCTGTAGGGATCGCTGACATTAAAGTAGTCGACTACGAGTAAATCAATCCCCGTGCCGCCATCTATATAATCATTAACTCCAGATCCAGGATTAAGGGTATCGTTACCATCGCCTCCGTAGATAGAGTCACTTCCACTGCCGCCATTAAGATAATCATCGAAAGCCCCAGCATCCAAAATATCGTTGCCACCATTACCGTATAGGGTATCAGTGGTGTTGTTGAAGGTAAAATTATCAACTCCGTTACCGCCTTTGAAGGAAATTTTTTCGATATTATTGAAGGAAAAGCTGTAGGGACTGCTGACATTGGAGTAGTCGGCTACGAGTAAATCAACCCCCGTGCCGCCATCTATATAATCATTAAGTCCAGACCCAGGATTAAGGGTATCGTTTCCTCCAAACCCAAAGATACTATCAGTAAAAATACTACCGATAATATTGTCATTTCCGTTAGTCCCACTATAGGTTGGCATTTTAGTTATTCCTCTGAGTAGTAAAAGTAAAAGGTTTTAGTTTTTTGGTTTCAGCAAGGTCTATCTAGGGTGATATTTCATCACATAGAGACGCAATTGGAAGTCCGGTTTTAGCTCGACTTTATCGGTTTTGTTGGTAACAAGATATCTGCAACAAAACGCTAAAGAAGGTCTACACTATCCCTGAAACCTTTAAGGGAAGGCAGTTTTACTTAAAAAGCATTTGCCCAAGAGCCAGGGTTTTTGCTGAAGAAAGTTGAGCTAAGTGAATCTCCCTGCTGAACTCATATACGATGAGTTTTATTTTTTATGCACCCCAAGCAGAAATTTTGTATTATCGGTCGATAGACATCTTGCAGAAGTTGCTTTTGCAAGATGTCAGAGAAATGTTAAAGGTTACTGGGTTTGTTGAAAATTCCATACCTTTCCCCTTTACCCCACAATGCCAAGAAGTCTATTGACTACAAGACATGGCAGAGGGAATAAAAGAACTTTGCACAGATTGAGCCACAAGCATAATATTACCGTTACCATCAACGATCCATCCTTGAGCCTCGACAATCGGATCGGTAGATTTGGTCATAGATGCAGTAGATAATTTGTCCGTAATGGCTGTTGCTTGCGTGGGCAAATCTACCCAACCAGTAATCACTGCTCGTCCTCGCAACGGTTCATTAGGGCTTTGGGGTAATCCACCGCGTCCGGTAGCGATAAAACGACTAGCGGTTTGTCGTCTTCTGGGAGTGCAACCTTGAGCAATTTGTCGGGATGCATCCACGAGGTTGGAGGGTAGTTGAGTTAATCCGCGACTAGGGTCAGTATCTGGACTGTTGATAGTTACTTGACCGTTTAAAGTAGGACTTGTCTGGGAAATTGCCGTGATGCTACTTGGAAGCCGTTGAAGGTCGAGTTCAGCTAGGTCGTTAGTTCCCAACAGTCGCACCAAGTCTTCTCGACTCAGCACTGTCATACCAAAAATACCAGTAGCATTGATTGTGACTTTGCCACCAGAGCCTTTGAACGCATTGGCAGTAATATTGCTATTTTCTTTGGGAACGGCGACGATGAAGCCCGATGGGATATTGATGGTGATATTACCGCCATTTCCTTCTTTTTGGTCAGTACCAGCAGTAGTGGAGATTTGGCTGGTACGACGCAAGGTTAACAGGTCTTGCACGTTAAACGTAATATCTCCACCATTGCCTGATGTAGTTCTAGCTTGAATACTGCCTTTGTTATCAAGACGAATAGAACGGGCTGTAACTCCTATGTCGCCTGCATTACCCTGTCCTATATTACTGGTAGCTAACTCAGCACTGTTAGTTATAGAAAGTAACCCTGTGGTGATGTTGATGTTGCCGCCTGTGCCACTGCCCTGGCTGTTGACGGAGATCGTGGCTCCATCTTGAACAAACACAGACAATACTTGATTAACAGCTTGGGGTTGGAGGATAATGCTTCCACCCTGTCCGCTATTTGTAGTTCTAGCAAGCAGTCCGCTTGGCTCATTGAAGGAGCCTTGGTTGAGTCTTCCACTGAGAGAAATAAAGTCACGGACATTGACGATAATGTTTCCAGCATTCCCTTGCCCAAAGGTGTTGGCGGTGAGTTGTCCACCATTGGTAACGAATAGAGATCCGGTGGTGATGCGAATATCTCCCCCTTGCCCACTGCCACCGTCTATACCACTAATGATTTGACTGAGTGCAGGTTCTCCATTTTTTCGAAGCATCACTTGCCCATTTTGATCCACTCCAAACCCATCCACCTTAACCGTATCCCTGGCATTGATCGCTACATTCCCGGCATTCAATCCATTAGTGGTGTTGGCAGCAATTTGAGCACCTCCGGTAACCGAGAGCGATCGCGTATCAATGAAAATATTGCCTGCATTTCCTTGTCCAGCGGTAGCTACATTTAGCGTTGATCCGTTCGTGAGAGAAAGGGTATTCGTCTTAATAAAGATACTCCCGCCTTCTCCACTAACAGCCGGGTTCGCATTACTGAAAATCCCACCCCCCTGAAACCCTGTATCCAGGAAAACCGTTGGAGCGGCGATCGCGATATTGCCTGCATTGCCTTGCCCAAAGGTGCTGGTGTTGATTTCGCCGCCATCAGTGACCGAGAGCGATCTGGCTGTAATCAGAATGTTTCCGGCATTGCCAACAGAATTCGCCTGACTCACCGTGTTAGAAAGCTGACTCCTTTCCCCATCACTGGATTGACCGCTCAAGGTAATTGCACCCGTTGCATTTAACCTAATATCTCCTGCCTGCGTTCCGTTTAACCCTTCCCCAATCCCAGCTAAAAGTTTGCTGCCTTCCAAAATGCGGATATCTCGTGCATAAATTGAGATATTGCCGCCACTTTCAGCAAGAACACTGATTGTACTTCCGTGCCTGAATGATACATCTCCCCGTGCCAACTGATCTGGAAAACTTAGGCTCAGAAGGTTACCATCCGGTGTTGGCATTCTGGAGAGTTGGACAATGCCAGCCCCAGCAATACTCCCCAGTTCAACTTGCCCTTCCAGAATGTCAGCGGTACCTAAAACGCTTGATGTACCGTCTGGACTACTGCCTTCAGAATCGAAGCTGAGATTTCCGCCGAGTAAGACCAAACTCTGCCTTCCCTGAACTGTGAGGGAACTACCGAAGGTTTGAATGCTCCCAGGTTGCCGCTGAGAAGCCAGGAAACCACTCGGATCGCCTACTATCGTCAGTAAGCTACTCGGTTCACCGGGATTAGTTGCACTAAATTGAGCACCATTAGGAAACACGATCGCATCGACCGTTGTTGCCAAAAAAGAACCGACACTTAAACTGGCATTACGTCCAAAAATAATTCCATTGGGATTAAGTAGAAACAGGTTAGCGGTGCCGTTAGTTTGGATTAACCCATCAATATTAGACACCGCTCCACCTGTTACTCGGCTGATAATGTTCTGAATATCAAGAGCATTGTTAAAAAAAGCAATGCCACCAGTAGGAATAGAAAACTCGCTAAAACTGTGGAACAGATTGCCACCCGCTTTGGTTCCGCCTTCAATAATTCTGGTGTTCCCTTCTAGTTTGATGGTGGAATTATTCGGTAGAGTGGTATCGGGGGTAATTTGAGCAAAAGCGCAATTTGCCCAAAAAGCTGCGATCGCAATACCCATCCCCACAGAAACAGCAATTGTTGAATCAAGGTTAGTTTGTATAGTGATTGTGGTGATGGGTATTTTAAGCTGTGTCATCGCTTTGGCGATTCGCTTTAATGCTTTGGCCTAATTTTATTTTGCTAAGAGTAGTGAAAAGTAATAACTTTTCTGAAGAAATACTTAGATAAATAGAAATTCCTCCCCCGATTGGAGTAATGAATTATTGACTACAAGACATGGCAGAGGGAATAAAATAACTTTGCACAGATTGAGCCACAAGCATAATATTACCGTTACCATCAACGATCCATCCTTGAGCCTCGACAATCGGATCGGTAGATTTGGTCATAGATGCAGTAGATGATTTATCCGTGATGGCTGTTACTTGTGCGGGCAAATCTACCCAACCAGTAATCACTGCTCGTCCTCGCAACGGTTCATTAGGATTAAGGGGTAATCCACCGCGTCCGGTAGCGATAAAACGATTAGCGGTTTGTTGTCTTCTGGGAGTGCAACCTTGAGCAATTTGTCGGGATGCATCCACGAGATTGGAGGGTAGTTGAGTTAATCCGCGACTAGGGTCAGTATCAGGACTGTTGATAGTTACTTCCCCGCTCACCCCTAATTCCGAACTCGCTGTAATGTCACTGTTTTCGGTTGGGCGTTTTTGGGGAACAAGACCGAAAATACCGTTTGTTGTAATGTCAACTTTACCACCAATCCCTGTGAAGGCATTAGCGCTGATATCGCTATTTTCTTTGGGAACAGCGACAATGAAAGGGCTATTAATGATGAGATTACCGCCATTGCCACCGAATTCGCTACTGCCGGCAGTGGTAGAAATTTGACTATGATTGCGTAGTAATAATAAGTCTTGCAACTTCAGGGTAATATTACCACCATTCCCCGATCTGGTTATGGCGGCGATCGCTCCTTGATTATCCAGACTCAGAGAACGAGCTTGGATCTCAAGGTCGCCTGCCGTCCCCGCTCCGGTACTACTGACAGTGACTTCACCTCCATCCCGAACACTCATCTGCTCAGTTTCAATCTTTAAACTTCCCCCACTACCAGTACCTTCTGGCGTCACCGCAGCGCTGATTTGGCTGTTAAAGTTACTATTTGGTGATTTCCCAACGACTTCCACAGATTTCGACGCATGAATTCGCAATCTACCTGCATTGCCCACTCCAGCAGTGCCAACCGATATTATTGCACCACCTCTCACACTCAAGCGATCGGTTTCAATTGTTAAATCGCCACCATTGCCTCTAGGTGGAATAACTGTTTCGTCTGCGTCTAGTTCAATACCTGCATTGATTACTGTAGCATAGAGGTTATCAACAGGTGTATCAAATACTTCTACTTCAGAAGCCCGAATTGTGAGATTACCAGCGTCGCCTTGACCAAAAGTAGCGACTTGCACTTTGCCTCCATGACTGACACTCAAGCGTTTTGTCTCAATGGTCAAGTTGCCACCGCGACCTTCACCTCTAGGGTTTACCTGAGCAAATAAGCCAGCAGGATTTTCAATATTAGATGTAAACGATTTGATTTTTCCACTGATTTCCACTGACTCGGCAGCGTGAATAGTCAAATTTCCTGCAAACCCTTTACGGTAAACACTGCTTCCCACTTGACTATCAATGATATTCATGGTGACAGTTTCAATGTTTATATTGCCAGCATTCCCTTGTCCAAAAGTACTGGCAGATAGTTGTCCTTCTCGGACAATCAACTGATTGGTGTTAATTACCAAATCTCCTGCTGTTCCTGTACTCAATGTTTGAGTCACCAAGCTGCTGGGAAAGGGAAATAGACTATTACTATTAGTAGCAGATCCTATCAGTTTAACTGATTGGGAGGCATTTATCGTCAAACTTCCTCCAGCCCCACTACCGCTAGTTCGAGCTGAAATCGCTGCTCCATCTTGGATTAACAACTGATTGGTATTAATCGTAATCTTTCCTGCGGGCCCTGTGCTATAAGCGTTAGAACTTATTTTGCTAGGATACCATCTATTAGGAAACTGTGGAAGAATCGCAGTACCGACTAGCTGCACTGATTCGGCATTTACTGTTATACTCCCTCCAACCCCTTTACCTTCGTTATCGGTTATGATTCCGGCTCCATTTTGGATGAGTAACTGTCTAGTGTTAATCGTGATGTCTCCGGCGTCTCCCACTCCATTAGATGCAGCAAACATACCACTAGAACCTAAATTGGGATTATCTGGAATACCAATTAGTTGCACTGATTCTGAGGCATTCACGATCAAATTTCCTGCCAAACCTGCATTTGTTGTACTAGATGAAATCTTTCCTCCTGCTAAGATTTGTAACTGTCTGGTGTTAATTGTCAGGTTTCCTGCGCTTCCTGTTCCAAAAGTTTCAGCAAATAAACCGCTACGAATTCCAGTAGGTGATTCTCCAACGACTTGCACTGATTCGGAAGCATTTACACTCAATCCTTTTCCAGGTAATGCTCCTAAAGTGCTGGCTTCAATCTGGGAACCTCCACTGACTGTAACTCCTTTACCCCACACCTGAATAGCGCCGCCACCTTCGCCACTGGTACTGACCAAGGCTTGATTACTGAGTGAGATATCGGCTTTAGCTACATTATCAGGAACAATCAAACTCAAATTATTACCATCCACATTCAGTCCGACTGTCCCCTCACCTGCAATTCCTGCCAATTCCACTCGCCCACCCGGAGCATTCAATTTACCTTCGTTGATGGCAATTTCTCCACCCACTAATAGCAAACTCTGACCATCTGGCACTCGTAAACCAAAGATATTATCTTCTACTGGTGCAATTGACCTGTTTTCAATTCTGCCAGCCTGAAGTTGATTGAATAGTAAAGCAGAAGGATTAACTGTTAGTAATGAAGAAGGATTCTGAGGATTAGTTGCACTAAATTCCAACCCATTGCCAAACACAAAAGAATTCGCCGTACTCCCTACAAAGGAACCCGCTACATCCAGCTGTGCATTATTCCCAAATAAAATCCCATTGGGATTAATAAAAAACAAATTTGCGCCACCATCTACCCCTAAAGTGCCGAGAATATTAGAGATATTACTTCCCGTCACCCGTGTGAGAATATTGGAGATTCCCGTGGGATTGGCAAAATAAACACGTTGGGATTCTCCCACATTGAATTCCTGGAAACTATGGAACAGGTTTGCACCGTGAGTTGCTCCACCATCAATGCGGTCAGCCGGAAGTCCTTTAATATTGACATTGGGAGTGATTATTGAAGAGTTATTATCCAATGTTCCATCAGGCGTAATCTGGGCTAAGGCGTGATTTTCAGAACAAAATATGCCGTGAGCAAGCACTCCAATAATGCCAAAAACTCCTAATAAATCTGAGTGCCAATTCCTATCTTTACAGGTTGTCATATCAGAACCAGCCTCGCTTGCTCATTTCCTACCTGTGAATATGCAATTTTCTTACGCCACAGCTTTTAGCCACATCTTCAAGGGTTTTCAGCTAGCCGTTCCGATCAATTTTTCTACAATTAATTTCAGCAGATATTTTAACTAGATGAAAGTAAAGTTTTAAAAACTTAAAATTAGGTAATGCATCTGATTGTTTTGATCACTCTTGGGTCTCATCATAATTCCTCCCCCGACTCTTGGAGTAATAAATTATTGACTACAGGACATGGCAGAGGGAATAAAAAAACTTTCAGGAGATTGAGCCACGAGCATAATATTACCATTAGCATCGACAATCCATCCTTGAGCCTCCACAATCTGATCGTCAGATTTGGTCATAGATGCAGTAGATGATTTATCCGTGACTCTGTGTGTTGCTTGTTCGGGCAAATCTACCCAACCAGTAATCACTGCTCGCCCCCGCAACGGCTCGTTAGGATTAAGAGGTAATCCACCGCGTCCGGTAGCGATAAAACGACTAGCATTTTGTCGTCCTCTGGAAGTGCAACCTTGAGCGATTTGTTGCGATGCATCCACGAGGTTAGAGGGTAGTTGAATTAAGCCGCGACTAGGGTCAGTGTCTGGGCTGTTGATAGTTACCTGCCCACTCACTCCCAATTCCGAACTCGCTGTAATGTCGCTCTTTTCGGTTGGGCGTTTTTGCGGAAAAATACCGTAAATACCGTTTGTTGTAATGTCAACTCTACCACCAATCCCTGTGAAGGCGTTAGCGCTGATATCGCTATTTTCTTTTGGGACGGCGACAATGAAAGGGCTATTAATCGTGATGTTGCCGCCATTGCCACCGAATTCGCGATTCCCGGCAGTGGTGGAGATTTGACTGTTGCGACGGAGTAGTAGCAGATCCTGCACCGTTAGAGCAATATCTCCACCTTGACTGCTGTTTGCTATTGCCGAGAGGAAAGCCTTATTGTCAAGGGTAAGAGAGCCTGCTTGTACCTGTAAGTTGCCACCCTTTCCGATTCCTTGGCTATCTACGGCGATACCCCCACCATCTGCGATCGCTAACCGCATCGGGTCAATGAAGATACTACCACCATTTCCACTAGAGCCAGTCGCGGTGTTGGCAAACAACCCTGCTTCTGGGCGAACAGGATCAATTGTAGTCTTGGCTTGCTCCTCACCAAAGACTTTAGCAACAGAGTTAAAGCGATCGCTGAAGGTGGAATCACTGCCTGAAATAGTGATCCGGTCTTTAACTTTGACGGCGATGTTACCTGCATCGCCGCTGTTGAAGGCAGTGGTCAGAAATTGCCCACCATTTATTACTTCAAGCACATTAGCATTAACAGTGATATTACCACCCTTGGAGCCGCTTTGGCTGCGGGCGCTCAAAACCGCCCCATCTGATACACGTAAGATACCAGTAGTAACGCCCAGTTCACCACCTTGTCCACTGGCTCCTTTGCTGGTGTTCGTAAACAACCCACTAGAGAATCCGCCTGCACGACCATCTTCAAGGACTGGGAACGAAGCAACTCCAGATAGTTCAACAGAATCTGTTGCATTGACCAAAATATTTCCTGCATTTCCCCGTCCTTGAGTGCTAGCTGCTAGTTCAGCGCCACTGGTCAAAAAGAGCGAACCAGCAGTAATATCGATCTCACCACCCTTGCCTACCGCTTCAGGAAACACATTACTGAAGATGCCAGTGTCACTGCCTGCTAGAGAAACTGAATTTTTCGCTTGGACAAATACGCTACCAGCATTCCCCTGTCCAGCAGTACTGGTTTGCAGTTGAGCACCATTGGTCAAGGAGAGTGAACCAGCAGTAATATTGATATTGCCACCCTTACCATTGCCGACAATTCCTTGATCTGGTATCAATCCTAAAAATCCAAAAGTCTTGCCAGCTGGTAGCGCTCCCACTCCGCTGTAAACGCTGCTTGCTACAGGGATACCACTTATTTTCGCCGCACCGTCCAATAAAACTGCACCATCAGCTTTAATAGTTACGTTACCAGCATTCCCCTGTCCACCAGTGAAGGTACTCAATTCAGCGCCATTGGTTAGAGAAAATGAACCTGCAATGATATTAATGTCGCCACCATTGCCAATGCCCACACTTCCTAGAGTTGCTACTGGTATCACCCCGCTGTAAGCCCCGCTACCTCTAGGAAAGCCATCTATTACCCGCACACCGTCAAAGGAAACTGCACCATCAGCTTTAATCGTCACATTTCCTGCATTCCCCTGTCCAGGAGTGGCAGTAAGTAGAGCAGCGCCATCAGTTAAGGAAAGCGAGTCGGCGGTGATATTGATGTCGCCCCCCGTTCCTACTCCTACAACATTGCTAGAGATGAAGCTGGCACTTGCAAGCGAGACTCTACCCGATGCCTGTACAAACACGCTGCCTGCATTCCCTTTTCCAAGGATGCTGGTAACTAGAGCAGCTCCATCAGTTAAGGAAAATGTCTTAGCTTTAATATTGATATCGCCACCATTGCCGACTGCTCCACTATCTACACTGTTGAGCATGTAGCTATTTGTGAGAGAAACCGAGTCCGACGCTTGCACAAAAATGCTCCCGCCATTCCCCTGTCCAGATGTGCTGGCAGATAGGGAAGCGCCATTAGTTAAGGAGAGTGACCCAGCGGTGATATTGATATCACCACCATTGCTGCCGACTACTTCTTTTGCTACACTGCTGTCGATAAAGCTATTGTTTGCGAGAGAGACTCTACCCGAAGCTTGCACAAGTATGTTACCGGCATTCCCCTGCCCATATGTGCTGGCAAACAGGGAAGCGCCATCACTTAGAGAAAGCGCCCCAGCATTAATATTAATCTCACCACCATTGCCGACCGCTTCATTTTGTACAGTGCTGCCAATGATGCTATTGATGAGAAAAACCGAGTCAGAGGCTTGCACAAATACGCTACCTGCCTTTCCCCGTCCAAAGGTGCTAGCAATTAGTTGGCTATCAGTTAAGGAAAGTGTTTTAGTTTTAATGTTGATGTCGCCACCCAAGCCTTCTGCTTCAGTCCCTACAGCGCTGAGAATGTTGCTATTTGTGAGTGAAACCGAGTCAGACGCCTGCACAAATACGCTGCCAGCATTCCCCTCTCCATATATACTGGCATCCAGTTTAGCGCCATTGGTTAAAGACAGCGACCCGGCAGTGATGTTGATGTCACCCGCATTGCCTATCGCTTCGTTGTCCACAGAGGTGTAAACTCCACTGACACGTCCGTTATTCACCCCATCAATAGTGACAGCATCACGGACATTAATATTCACATTGCCAGCATCGCCACGCCCAGCAGGGAGATCAGAAGTTCCCCGAACCAAGGTTAGCAGTTGAGCGCCATCTTGTAATGAGAACTCACCAGAATTGATAGTAATGCTGCCTCCTTTACCTTTTGCTCCTTCTCCTACAAAATTGTGAATTCCGCTCTTAGAACCTGCAATTTTGATTTCCCCGGTAGCATTTAGCGTAATATCCCCAGCAATAGTCTCAGGTGTACCCAAACCTACCCCAATACCAGCAGATAGCCCACTTCCTCCTAAAATCTCTAAATTGCGGGCATTGATTGCAATATCACCGTCACCAGCCCCTTCGACATATATAACTGCTTGATTGGTAAGCGATACCGAAGCACGAGTCACATTATCAGGAAACTTCAAACTGAGATTATCTCCATTAAAAAGAAGATTGACATTTCCAGGAACTGCTAACCCCCCTAATTCAACTCTCCCACTATAAGCATTTAACTGCCCGCCATCCATGCTGACATTACCGCCCACTAGCAGCAAACTTTTACCATCTCCTACTCGTAAACCAGATGCATTAAAACCTGCGGGATCTATTCCTGCTGGTGCGACTGAGTTATTTTGAATCGGTGCAGCGGCAATTTGATTGAATAGTAAAGCAGAAGGATTAATTGTTAATAATGAGGAAGGAGTCTGAGGATTCGTTGCACTAAATTCCAACCCATTGCCAAACACAAATGAATTCGCCGTACTGGCGACAAACGAACCCACCACATCCAGCCGTGCTTTGTTCCCAAATAAAATCCCATTGGGATTAATAAAAAACAAATTTGCGCTACCATCTACCCCCAATGTGCCGAGAATATTCGAGACGTTACTTCCCGTTACCCTTGTGAGAATATTTTTAATTCCTGTGGGATTGGCAAAATAAACTCGCTGGGATTCTTCGACATTGAATTCACGAAAACTATGGAACAGGTTTGCACCACGAGTTGCTCCACCATCAATCCGGTCAGCCGGAAGTCCTTTAATATTGACATTGGGAGTGATTTTTGAAGAGTTATTACCCAATGTTCCATCAGGGGGAATCTGGGCTAAGGCGTGATTTTCACAACAAAATATGACATGAGCAAGCACTCCAATAATACTAAAAACTCCTAATAAATCTGAGTGCCAATTTCTATTTTTACAGGTAGTCATATCAGAATCAGCCTCGCTTGCTCATTTTCATCTGTGAATATGTTACATTCCGTTACACATTGGTTGCCCGAATTCAATCAACGACTGCCCGAATTCAATTAACGATTGCCCGAATTCAATTAACGACTGTCCGAATTCAATTAACGACTGCCCGAATTCAATATAGGAATTTAGCAAACTTGCTTTTATTAAACACAAAAGCGATGGCTTTGCCAACGCCAAGGGCGAAAACGCAACAGTTCAACTGATACAAAGCGTAGACGCTGCATCGGTGAGGGAGTCGCAGTCTTCTCCCAAGGGGAGACAGTTAGTAGGGGCGGGTTTCCCGACTTGAGGCGATTGTTGTTGTCTCTGCCGACTTATATTCCTACAAAGAAGCAAGTGGCATGAGGGTTAGGGTAGGGTAAAAAATATATGCGATCGCGGGCGGTAATAGTTACATTAAAGAAAAAGTTACAAATCACTAATCAACCTCGCCTTACGGAGGAAAAATTGCAGCACAGTTTCTTCACGGGAAATAATATCAACCCTACCCTCCATACCCAATTGAATGTGACACTGGTTTTTCCCTTTACCTAAAACCAGAGTTTCCGGTTCAATTGTGACTTCATAGAAAGCACCAGGCGCAGTAGCTTTTGGACTAGTAGTCCCATTCATCGATGTATTTGTGCCATTCTTTTGAGGAGCGATCGCATCTGGAGAAATCGTTTGCACTTGACCATTCAGAGTACCATAATCTGGGTAGGGGCAAGCGCTGACCCGCATTTGGACTTTTTGACCAATTTTTAACTTACTTTGATCATCAGATGCCACGGCAGCTTTCAAAACTTGAGGTGCATCAGTGGGGACAATTTGCAATACTTCCTCGCCAGCACGCACAGTTTGACCTGGGTTTCGCAGATTGAGTTGGGAAATGATACCATCGGCGGTAGCTGCGATCGCAGTTTGAGCTAAATCTATTTTGGCTTGTTTGAGTTCGCTAGTATCATGCTCTAACTGCTTTTCAATTTCAATCCGTTGGTTAACTAAGGCTTGGCGTTCCTTTTCTATTGTTGCTTTGTTGCTTTGTCCTCCGGCTTTTTCTTGAGCAATTCGCTCAGTAGCAACACTTACTGCTGCATTACTTGGATTGACGGCAACTTGGGCGCGTTGTCTTCTAGCAATCACAGCAGATACCGCTTGTTGTAACCGTTCAATTGTCTGTTTTTGCGCCTCCACTGCTGCTTGTTGCGCCTTTACCGCTTGCTCTTGCTGTCTGGCAGATAATTGTGCTTCTTCCAATTGATCCTGAGATAGCGCCCCTTGGTTGGCTACACTCTCATATCGCTTCTGTTTTGACTGGGCTACACCCAAAGCAGCTTCAGTCGCATGGAGATTTGCTTGTGCTGTTTTTAACTGTGCTTCCCCAGCCAGCAATTCTTTCTCAGCAATTTTGACGTTGGCATCAGCTTCTTGAAGTTCGGAAACAGTGGTCAGATTTTTATCTTGATATTCCCGACGGCGACCGCTCAATTCGGCTTGAGCGCCAGTAATAATCCGGTTTACACGGTCAGTTTCGGCTTGAATCTGGCTATTAAGGGAACTAATCTGGGCATTAATTTGCACTAGTTGTAACTTAGATTGTTGAATACTAGTTTGCAATTGGCTTTTTTTGGTTTGCAGACGGGAGTCATCGATAGTTGCGATCGCATCTCCTTTTTTGATAAGCTGATTTTCTTTGACATAAATGTGCATAACCTGACCTTCAGTTGCCGCTTGCACAATTCGCAATTCACCCGCCGGACGCACAACCGCCTGTGCTTGGACTGTAACCTTATATTTACTAATAGCAGCAAGTGGCACAGCTAGTCCGAGAACGCAGAGAATAAACATTCCGCCCCATGTTGTCCAACGAGTAATTGGTGGGAGAAATTCGTTTGTTTGAATTGGAGGGAGAAAATTTGTGTTGCTAACCATGATGTCTTAGAGGTTGTTTGAAAAGTGGTTGGCTGTGATTTTAAGCACTTATTTATCCCCCCTAGCCCCCCTTAAAAAGGGGGGAAAACTTCTTCAAGTCCCCCTTTTTAAGGGGGATTTAGGGGGATCTAAAACATTTTGCTACCAACAAGAGGACTTTTAAAACATCCTCTTACAAATTACGAATTATCTTAATTAATGGTGGCAGTCTTGCCGTTACGGTGAACCGGGGAAGCTATCAGCGCCAACCCATTATGAGAGGGAAAAATATCATCTAAGAAATCTAAATGTTCGCCAGGTAAAGAGCGCAATTCTTCTGGTGTCCCTTGGATTTTTAAGCGTCCTTGTTCTAAAAATACAATTAAATCTGCTCTCTGTATTACCTTGGGACGGTGACTAATTAAAATAGTCGTTTGATTGTGACGATGGGATAAAAGTCTATCTAATACTTGTCTTTCGCTTACTGGGTCGAGTGCGCCTGTGGATTCATCTAAAATTAAGACTGGTGGCTGAGTAACTATGGCTCTGGCTATGGCTAATCTTTGGCGTTGTCCACCAGAAAGATTTGCCCCAAATTCTCCTAATACAGTTTGATATTTATCAGGGAGTTTGCTAATAAATTCATCTGCACCTGCAATTTGACAAGCTTTGACAATTTCTTCAAAACTAATATGTGGATAGCTAAAGTTGAAATTATCAATAATAGAACGACTCCAAAAGTGGGGTTCTTGAGGAACTAATACCACTTGTTGACGCAAACATTCTAAGGATAAATCTTGCTGATTATATAAACCATAACGAATATTGCCAGACTCGACTTTATATAAGCCAGTTAGCAATTTTGCCAGGGTACTTTTACCACAGCCAGATTTGCCAATTAAAGCAATAACTTTACCGCCAGGAATAGTTAAGGAAAAATCTTGTAAGAGGTCAACTCTACCTGCGTGATGAAAGTTAAGTTCACTGCAAGTTATATCTGCATTGCCAGGAATTTGTGCCCAAGGCTTTTTAAAATCATTTTCGGATTCTGGGGTAGCGTCAATCACTTCTGTCATCCGTTGAAGGACTATCTGGGCTGTGATAAACTCATCTACTAAGCCGATCGCAGCACCTAAGAAGCCGAGAAAGTTGCCACTCATGCCGTTATATGCCATTAACTGACCGATTGTTAAGGTGTGATTAATGACTAAATAGCTACCTATCCAAAGGATGCCAATACTAATGAAGGTAGAAAGAATGCCAGTAACTGTACTGCTATACAGTCCCAGTTTCATCATACTCCAGCCTAAGTTGGCGAGGCGACCATAATTCCCTTGATATTCTGACCAAGCTTGGGGAGTGGCTTGGGTAGTTTTTAATACTTGGATGCCGCGAAATGTTTCTACCAAAAAGCCTTGGTTTTCTGTACCAGAAACAATTAAATTTCGGGTTTTCTGGCGCATTGCGGGTAAGAAAAGCAGGTTAACACCCGTGACAACCATAAATGCAACTATGGAAGCGAGAGTTAGTTCCCAACTGTAAAAGAGCATAAAACCCAAGGAAATTACAGCAATAAAGAATTGACTGGGTAATCCCAGGACAATTTGGGACACTAAGTTATTGATGGCTTTGACATCGGCAATGCGGCTGACAACTTCCCCACTGCGTCGTCCTTCAAAGTAGGAAAGGGGTAAATGTAAAAGTTTGCGTCCGTATTCTAGAATTAGTCCTAATTGCAATCTTTGACCAAAGTGACCGATGAGGTGAGATTGGACTAAACTAATGGCGCTTCTAATTAAATTCATGGCGATAACGCCAATTGCCACAGTCGTTAGTAGTTGGGTATCACCTCGTACTAAGACATCATCGGTGAGGAGTTGCATCATGAAGGGAGATGCCAAAGAAAGCAGTCCAATGGCGATGTTAATGGCGATCGCTTGGGCGAGAATAGAACGATAAGGCCAAACCCGTTGCAGATATCTTCCCAGTCCGCCAATTTTATCTGATTCTTGTTGATAAAAACGGCTGTCATCTGGAGTCAGCAGCAGCATGACGCCATTATTCCAACCCGCCATTAACTCTTGACGGGTAAGATGACGAATACCAACACCAGGGTCGGCGATGACGTATTTTTTGGCTTTTTGCCCGTATAATACAACCCAATGGTAGCCTTTCCAGTGGATAATCGCTGGTAGGGGAGCTTGATGTAATTGGTCGATTAATTGGGGACTGGCTTTAACTTGGCGGGCGTTGAATCCTAGTACTTCTGCACCCCGTTTCAATCCTAGCAAGGATGTTCCTCTAGAACCAGTACCTACGGCTTCTCGGACGCGGTTAAGGGTAAATGTGCGTCCGTAATGTTTGGCAATGGTGGCTAGAGACGCTGCACCACAGTCTTCTTCAGTGTGTTGGAGGACTATTTGGTATTTCATTTTCAGGACAACTGTTAGAGGAGAAAGAATCGTCGGAGCTTTTGCTCCGACTAGAACTGATGTTTAGCTTTCAGTTCAGACCTTTGATTGCTGTGAACTCTCTGCATATCACTCTTTACGACGACTTTGAGTTTTTATGCACTTGGAGCAGAACTATTTTGAAAAATTTGGCAAATCCTTATGCATAAAAAAATCGGGGCACTTGCCCCGACGTTATATTGTATTCAGCTTTTTAGCCCAGATTTTTGAGTAGTTAGCTTTTTGATCTGAACCGAGATAGGACAATCTAACCTCAAAAATTCAAATCAGTAAATCTACTTCAGAATTGCAGATTAGTCTACCCGATAGAGTTGTATATCGTATGGATTGCCAACAGTGTTCGTGTTGTCTTGAAACTCATATACTCCTCCATCGGCCAAATTGTACGTTATGTAATCCTCAAAATCATTTCGACTGTCTTTGTCATATCTAATGATTCCTCCACTAGTGGCAGTCCATACAGCATAACCATCATTAGGATTTGCGGCATACCCTGGTGCTGTTGTACCATCGAGAGTGTAGGAGACATTGTATGGCGTTTTGTTTTTAACCGTAAACACCTCGGTAGCTCCGCCACTAATTGTTTCAGCAGCTTGTTCGTCCATTTCTTCAATTAAACCAAAAGATTCTAGGCAGGTTTGATTAGTTAACATGGTTTTTCTCTCTTTGTTAATTAGGTGATGCAGAGATAATTAGGTAATTTTTAAGAAGTTGCATAATTGGGGGATGAATTTGCGGATGTAACTATCGAAATTTTGTTCTGTAGACGAACTTATTCAATGATTCCGCTATTCCCCAAAGAAAGCATCTTTTTAAATGAACTTCTTTGCATATCACTCTCTACGATGACTTTTAGTCTTTATGCACTGAGATCGGAAAATTTTTGAAAAATCTGTAAAATCCTTACGCAGTAAGGAATTAGCTTTTGTCCCTATTGTTGTATAATTGAAATCAGCTATGTTTCAAACAGCGGCAAGTATTCCATGCAACCCCGACAGGGCATTGTTGAAATCTTTTCTACCTTTGTGCAATTTGATGTAGACCAATTTAGTGGTTGGGCAACAGATGCCAAACTGCGACGCAGTATGAAAGTTTGCCTGGAGTCGTCAACTGAGAAATCAGATACCTTTTGGGCGCTTTACTGGTATAGAGTTTGGCAGACTCAATCTAGTGCTGTGGCACTTGCACATATTTCTGCTTATTTACAAGAGGTGTGCTACTGGACTGCCAGAAAATTCGCCCTCAACTTTCCCACGCAGTCGTCTGTAGCAGACTGTTTTCAGATGGCGATCGCTCATATTAACAGAATACTCAAAAATTTCAACCCTCAATACAGTTCGCATTTAAAAGCCTATGCACAATTAACTTTTGAATCGATTATCAAAGATGCACTGCGCTTACACCGGGAAGCAGACATTTGCTCAGACTGGGCATTATTGCATAAACTCAGCCGCAAACGACTAGTGCAGTCATTACAAAATGCCGGATTTAACAAAGAAAGCATCGAGAGTTATGTTTTAGCCTGGGAATGCTTTAAGGAACTCTACACAGGTGACAATACAAAAATTCGTCAGCTTCCCAAACCAGATGCTCTGACTTGGGAAGCTATTAGTAATCTTTATAATGCAGAACGTTTCAGCCGATTGAGTTCACCCACTGGCGCAGTCAATCAGCAAACTATAGAAACCTGGGTATTATCTGCTGCTAAAGCTGCCCGTACTTTCCTCTATCCTAAGTTTGTTTCCACAGACGCTCCCCTTAAAGAAGATGAGGGTAATTTATTAGATATATTGCCTGTAGATTTGCAAACATCTTTACTAACGGAAATTATTGAGCAGGAAGAAGCGGTGAATATGCGATCGCAGCAAGCTCAGTTAAACCAAGTTTTGTCCCAAGCGATCGCTGCACTCGATGCTGAGTCCCAAAAAGTACTACAAGCTTACTACGTTCAACAACTGACTCAACAAGAAATTGCTGCACAGCTAGAAATTAAGCAATATACTGTTTCTCGTCGCCTGAGCAGCATTAAAAAGTCATTGCTCCTGACTCTTACGCAATGGAGTCAAAACACCTTGCATATTTCCCCTAAATCCGACGTAGTAGATGCCATAAACACAAGTTTAGAGGAATGGCTCAAAGTCCAATATAGCCATACCCAAATTCAATCAGCAGACAAGAAATAATTTTGTCTCTCCCCTCTCCCCAGTATTGGTCTTTATATGGAGCCATTCTAGAATTTTTATGTTGAACCCACCTGCCCCATTCACTATTGACTCACAGCATTTATACTTGGAAATTACCCAATTTCCAGAAGTGCAAGAACAACCATACTCAACAGCTGGTGCTTGTCAACGTGGGTGGATAAATCAAAAATGCTTGCAAGCATTTTTGCCTTGGTTCCAGGAGGAAATTGCTCCCACCGCCAAGGTTTATCCTCACAGTGCGGCATTGCCGAGTTTTTGGGAAGTAGTCAATGGCACAGCTATTACTTTCGATCGCGATCGCCTGGTATTAATTCCCACCCTGGCGATGGATGACGATGAGTTACGCGTACCGCAGGAATGGGTAGATATACCAGAGTGGGTTGCTGACTATTACATAGCAGTACAACTTAATCCCGATGATGGCTGGATGAAGATTTTTGGCTACACAACCCATCAAATTCTGAAAACAAAAGGGGTTTATAATGCTGGCGATCGCACTTACAGCTTGGAAAGTGAAGATTTAATTCCAGATATTAATGTGCTGTGGGTTACACGCCAACTAGATCGGTCAGAAACCTTACGTGCCGAGATTACACCTTTAGATTCTATTGGCAAAACCCAGGCAGAAAACCTTTTAGAAAGATTGGGCGATCGCGATGTAAAATTCCCGCGTTTAGCAGTTCCATTTTCACTCTGGGGTGCGCTCTTGGCACATAGTGGTTGGCGAAAAAAGTTGTATGAACTGCGTCAGGGTTTACTCATACAGCGATCGATTCCGCAATGGTTGCAGACAGGAGTAGCCAATTTAGCCCAACAGTGGGGATGGGAAAAAAGAGAATTCGTTGTGGTACCTGCCGGAATGCGGAGTGCAGAACCAGTTTTAGGCTTGTCTCGGCAAATAAAAGTTGCAGAGCAAACATACGAGTTACGTATTTTCCCAAAAAGCGCTTCTGAGGATTATGTTTGGCGTTTTGAATTGCGAAGTACAACTCTTGATAGTCAAATTCCAGCTGGGTTTAAGCTTCGACTACTAACGGAAGACTTACAAGCTTTTGAAAATAATCAAGATACGGCAACAACTGCTGTAGATATGTTGTATTTGGAAGTAATTTTGGAACTAGGAGAAGGATTAGTTTGGGAAATAGAACCCGCACCTGAAGACTATGAACGAGAGATTTTGCGGTTTTAAATATTACCTTCAGAAATCTTCACGTTTAGCCTTTATTATTTGCTCTTAAACTGAATTTCACAACACACAGCAACCTATTTAGGAACCAAGATATATAGCAGGGTTAAAGTTGTCAATTTAACGTGAAACCCTTGTCAAGACGTAATATTGAGTTCATTCACTTATGCTTACTCACAGCATCACCTCACCCCGGTTTTGTCTAAACCCAAAACCGCCTTTCCCTTTACCAAGGCTACGGTGTACATACAAGTTGAATTACCCCCCTCAATCCCCCCTTGTAAAGGGGGGAAGCCGGAAATCCAGTTCTCTCTTAAAGGGGCTGGAGAATTGTCGCCCACTAACTAACCTTGCAAAGAGGAGAAGCCGGAAATCCAGTTCCCTCCCCTTTGCAAGGGGAGGGTTAGGGTGGGGTAAAGCGTATGTGGGACAAGCGTTTGAGGTTAAGTTTAGTGCCCTAACCCGACGGATGTACCTCACATAGATACAACTCAACATCTAGGGAGAACTAGCTGTGGACAAGTTAATCATCTTAAAGTTAGGGGAGGGAAACTTTGAACAAGGGTTTACCGTGACTCTACAGATTGGCGATGAAAATGTCCGCCCGACTGTGGAAATCACAGGTGAGCTTCCCCCCAACCCGGAAATTCTCCGCGATTATCACCGTTGGCAATCTATTTATCGTAATTTAAGGCTGCCATCTCGTCCGATTGGTTTAGCTAAAGAACTTAACCAAGCCCCCAGCCTAGAATACTGCCAGCAGGTGAGTGAGGAATTTAAAGTAAGTTTTAATACTTGGCTTGCTTCCGATTCCTTTCGTTTTATCCGCGAGAAATTGTTAGAAAAACTTGTGCTTGCGGATAATATTCGGATGCTTTTACAAACCAAAGACCTGCGATTACAGAAATTTCCCTGGCATCTTTGGGATTTGATAGAACGCTATCCCCAGGCGGAAATAGCCCTGAGCGCTCCTGCCTACGAACAAGTCAACCTTAACCGCATAGCAACTACATCCGACAAAGTAAAAATCTTAGCGATTTTGGGTAACAGTCAAGGTATTGATACCAAAGCAGACCAGGCGCTACTTAATTTGTTACCCAATACAGATATAACTTTTTTAGTTGAACCACAATGCCTTGACCTGACTGACCAGCTATGGGAGCAGAATTGGCAGATTCTATTTTTCGCCGGACATAGTTCTACTCAGGAAACGAATCAAACAGGAAAAATCTACATCAATCAAACTGAAAGTCTCACAATTAGCCAGTTAAAGTATGCTTTGAAAAAGGCAGTAGAACGAGGTCTAAAACTAGCGATTTTCAATTCCTGTGATGGCTTGGGATTGGCATGGGAGTTTGCAGATTTACATATTCCCCAAATTATCGTGATGCGAGAGCCTGTACCCGATCGCGTGGCGCAACAGTTTTTAAAGTATTTTTTAGAAGCCTTTGCGCGGGGAGGCTCATTGTATTTAGCCGTCAGGGAAGCACGAGAAAGGTTACAGGGACTAGAAAACCAATTTCCCTGCGCTACATGGTTGCCTGTGATCTTTCAAAATCCGGCTGAGATGCCGTTGAATTGGGGGGAATTGTTTAGAAATCCACCCAATCTTACTGCATCTTTGTCTCAAACTACGCCTGTTAGAGGAACCACAAATCGGCTTGGCTTTTCATCGATCTTACTGGCGAGCATGGTAGTAACTGGAATATTAATCGGGGTAAGATATTTGGGCGTGCTGCAAACATTAGAGTTAAGTGCATTTGACCAACTGGTACGCTTGCGCCCTCCTGAAAAACCAGACTCACGCCTACTGGTTGTCACTGTGACTGAAGAAGATGTGCAAGCGCAAAAACCGGAAAAACCTCAAGGTTCGCTGTCAGACAAATCACTTGCCAAACTGTTAGAAAAATTAGAGGCATATCAAGCACAAGTTATTGGTTTGGATATATACCGAGATTATCCAGTGGATAAGGATTATCCAGCATTGGCAGCAAGAATGCGAAAAAGCGATCGCTTTGTGGGGGTTTGTCAACTCAGCGATTCTCAAGCCGGAAAACCAGGTGTAAAACCACCTCCAGAACTTTCTTCACAGAATCTAGGTTTTAGCGATATTGCCATAGATTCAGATAATGTTGTGCGTCGCCATCTGTTAGCGTTAACTCCTGCGCCCTCATCTCCTTGTACTGCGCCCTATGCCTTGAATGTTCAACTCGCACTGCGTTACCTGTACGCAAAGGGAATTCAGTTGCAATTTACCTCTGATGACGCATGGCAATTAGGAAAGGTGACATTTAAACCAATAGAACCTCATGCTGGAGGTTATCAAAGGGTTGACGCTTTTGGACACCAAATTTTATTAAATTATCGTTCTTCTCCTTCACCAGAAGCGATCGCACCAAGTATGACCTTACAACAAGTGCTAACGGGTAAGCTCAATGCCGATGCAGTTAAAGACAAAATAGTAATTATTGGCACAACAGCAGAAACTTTTGGTGATTACTGGTTAACTCCCTACATCACTCCTCAAGGAAAATTACAGGCAATACCAGGAGTATTTTTACAAGCCCAGATGGTCAGTCAACTGCTCAGGGCTGCTTTGGATGGACAACCTCTGTTGTGGACTTGGCCGCTTTGGGGTGAGGTAATTTGGGTTTGGGGTTGGTCTTTTTTAGGCGGTTTGTTTACTGCTTATCTGCACCGATTCATTTACTTAAGCTTGGCAGGAGGAATCGCTATTATCAGTTTATACGTTAGCTGTTTTATATTTTTAATTGTATATAGTTGTTGGGTTCCGCTAATTCCTGCTATGTTGGCTTTAGTAGGCAATAGTTTAATAGCTACAACTTACTTAAACATGAAATTTAAAAATTAAGAGGATGTTTGAAAAGTCTGTAGTAGTGTATCAAATATTTGTTTACCCCACCCTAACCCTCCCCTTGTAAAGGGGGGAGGGAACTGGATTATTTATACCGAGTTGCATTCAAAAATATTAGTTTTGGCAGGCAGGGGAAGCAGGGGGGAGAAATACTACATCTGATTGCAACTTGGTATTAGTCTCCCCCCTTGGAAAGGGGGGATTAAGGGGGATAAAAATGTGATTAAAATCACAGCTAACCACTTTTAAAACAACCTCTAATAATAACGCTAATTTGAAGCATGAAAATCGCCGTTCAGCAAGCAAGTGTTAGGAGGTTTTATGAAAAGCCATTGGCAAAAAATACAATTAATCGCTGCATTGGGAATGACTTGGTTGGGAATTATCGGCTATTCTCCAATGATTTGGATGACACCAGTTGCGGCCACTCCTAAGAAATTTTCGCCTCCTCCGCCTCCTCCTGATAGAGGGGCAGCAGGCGATCGCGGAGGGGCTGCAAGTCGTGGTTGTGGTGTTGGGAATCAGTCTGTTGTTGCATTTGTACCTGTATACAAAGAGACATTTAATCAAGGGAAAACAGAAGCTGTTGCTGTTACTAAAGTTTGGGGCTTGACGAATGAGGAATATCCAACTTTTTGGTTTTTTGTCCCCTATCAAAAGTCTCTAATTGATTCGATTGAGTTTGTTGTCAAAGATGAGTCAGGTAAACAAAGTCAAACACTTTACCGAACAATAGTAACAATACCAGAAGTACCAGGAATTGTTAGCATTCGCTTAAACGCAAATACTTCCCCATTGCAAGTAGACAAGATGTATCACTGGTTTTTCAAGATAAAAGTCATTTGCAATCCCCAACAACCTCCAGAACGAGAGTATGTGGAAGGATGGGTGCAACGAGTCAATCCAAATCCTCAATTAGTAGATAGCTTGAAGCAAGCAACTTCTCAGCAACGGGTAAACCTTTATGCCGAGAATGGTATTTGGTACGATGCTTTGACTACTTTGGCTGAATTACGTCTTAGCAAACCTGAAGATCCAACTCTAGCGGCGGAGTGGATGAATTTGCTTCAATCCGTAGATTTAGAGAATTTAGCTAAACAACCTTTGATAAAATGTTGCCAAGCTGATGCAAAGTAGCACAGCAAATTTACAATATGGAATTATTCAACAGTTGAGCAACGACATACCCTTAACAAATAGATTATCAAAGTTTTTATCAGCAAGCAGTTTTAACATGCTTCCGAATCTGTAACTATTTCAACTACAACCAGGGCGATTATAGCTCAATACGGTTCAGTTAAGCCTAAAACTCTTTGTAAAAGTCAATTTTTTTAACGAACCGCCTTCGCGTTAGCGTCTCCCCTTGGGAGAAGGACGCCAAGGACGCAAAGAGAAGAAAGAAATGATTAACTGAACTGTATTGGATTATAGCTTTTGTCCACAAATATTCTAAAGCAGTTTGGCTCATTTACAGATCAATTCAAGCTTGTCCCTCTTCTATCACTTTGAGGAAATAAAAATAAGTAGAAGGTTGGGTTTAGGAACAAAACCCAACCTCTATCTTGGGTGAAGTAGGAAAAGTAGGAAAAGTAGGATATTAAGTAAAAACTGTTGACAATGTGTCAAATAACTTGTTAGGTTTCAAGTTACTCTCAAGCCCAATAAATTTAAAAATTAATGGCTTATGCCTTATCAAATAAGAATTATCTCTTTTTTGATAATTCATGCAAGAGAGCCATAGCACAATCAATTACACAGTTTGAAAAAACCAAAAGGAGTCAAATAATATGTTAAAAATATTTTCAACAAAGAAACAAGCAACAAAACAAGCACCTACAGTCACTCAAGAAGATAGGGAATTGTTTGAAGAACTAGAATTGTTTAAAGAACTAGATGATGCTGATTTATTGACTGTAATTGGTGGAGATGCTGGTGCTCAAGGTGCTGCTATTGGTTCTCCTGGAGTTCTTTCGGGAAACGTTGTTCAAGTACCTGTTCATATACCAGTTAACGTTTGTGGTAATACTGTCAATGTAATTGGTCTACTTAATCCAGCTTTCGGGAATACTTGTGTAAATACGTAACCATTTGCACTCTATTGACTATTAGGATTAAATGGCGATCGCAAGCATGTTGGATAAATCTTTGAAACGTTCAAGGATTTTTTTGAAAAACTAATACATCTGAACCTGAAGCAAATTAAGCGTTAAAACATACTCAAATCAATGCAACTTCAATTAGTGAACAAATAACTTATGATAAACAACAAAATTGCTGACTTGGAAACTAGCTTGTTTGAAGAATTGAGTGATGCAGAATTAATGGCAGTAGTAGGAGGTCTAGATATATCTCCTGAGTTAGGATTAGTTCAAGGAACTTTGAATAAACCATGTATAGGTTTACCTGCTAAAATTAATGCTCAATCGCTAGTTGGTTTAGTAAATGTAGGAGTTCAAGATATTAATGTTTTAAGTAACCCACAAAATCAACAATGTACAGAGAATTCAACACAAGCAAAAGGAGATGAACCCCTGTCACACATACTAGACAATATACCAGTTTTGTCTGGCAATGCTTCTGCCGGTAGCTGAAACTTAGATAGGATATATAGCTATTGACTATTACGATTAAATCGCGATCGCAAGCATTATGTATTTAATTTCTCTGATAAGTTCTTTGGTGGTTGGCAGTGTATTTCTGGTGACTGGTGTTGTCAAAGCAGTTGCACCAACTAGGTTTATTATCCACATCAGCCAATTGCAGTTATTTCCGCAAAAAGTGAATATAGGTGCAGCGATCGCTTTTACACTTATAGAGTGCGTCCTTGGAATAGCCCTGATTTTGCGTCTGTTTCCTCAGTGGCTATTTATCGGTACAATTGTTTTACTATTGCTTTTATCAGGTTTAACTTACTGGAGTACTTCGACCAAACGCACAGATGATTGTGGTTGCTATAACGGTCTAATTGATATCAGTCCCAAACAAAGTTTACTCCTCAATGCTCTCTACATTACTTTGATGGGGTTGGCTTGGTTTTATCCGGTTGCCGATATTTTAACTGTTTCGCAGCAAGTGACAGCATTATTGATTTCTTTAGCAACAAGTAGTTTATTAACTGCTGTTTCATATATATATTATTGGAAGAAGAAAAAACCTATTTTAGACTTAGAACCGCTTAAGGTTAATCGTTCTTGGCAACCACAATGGATAAAAGAATATCTTGAAAGCTTAACAACAGGAGAAAAACTGGTTGTGTTTTTAATGCCTGGTTGTCCAACGTGCAAAAACTGGCTCAAAGTGCTAAAAGTGGTTCACCAAAGAACTGATTTACCTGATGTAGTGGCGGGAGTTCCCCAAACATCAGAACAAGTTGAAGAATTTGTTCAATCTAATAATATCAACTTTCCGGTAGTGGCAATGAGTCCTACTGTCGTGGCACGCTTAACCAATGCTTTTCCAACTGCTGTATTGTTAGAGGAAGGTATAATTCGAGAGAAATGGTTGGGAGTAATGCCGTTAACCTTTGTGAAACGCGTTAAGCCAAGCTTATCTGTCTCGTCAAAAACGTACATCCCGCGTTTTAGAAAAAGCTGAATTAAGAGCATCTGGGATGAAATCGATTCTTCCAAGCATTAAATTTGAAGAGGATTATACTTTAGAAAAACTGATTGATTCAATCGAACAGTTACGTAACAAAATTGATGTTCATAATAGCGCTCTGGCTATAGTTGACTCTACTTTAACAGAAGTTGAAGAGATGGAAAAAAACTTGAAGCAGCTTTCTGAGAAAATGTTAATGGTGGTTGCTATCAAGTACGGCAAAGACAGCGCTGAATATGAAATGGCGGGTGGTGTTCGTAATAGCGATCGCATCCGTAAAATGAGATCGAGCCGCTTAAAAAATATTGCAGAACAAGCATCAGATAAGAATGGGAAAACTGCATAGAAAATGAGGTACTTTGACTTGTGGTGGAGTTTCTTTTTCCAGTCATTATGATGTACTTCTTCACCACACTATCATTTAGTGGTAGTCTATGTAGGGTAAGAAGGCAAAGCAAATGACCCAAAGGACGAAAACTCAAAAACTGCTGACCTTTGAACACACAAGTCGAATTACCCCCCTTAATCCCCCCGATGCATTGGCACTTGTCGATAACCGCTATATATATATAGCAATTGCGAATTACGTTAGGATTGAGAAAAATGAATACTTTGCAAACACAATAGAAGACAATAATTTATGATTCAAGCCTTACGCAAACTAGTTACATTCGATGAATTCGTTGCTAAATATCCTGACAACACAGAAAAACGTTATGAATTGCATGATGGAGTAATAGTTGAGATGTTGCAACCCACAGGCGATCATGAAGAGGTAGTTGGATTTTTAGCCTTTGAAGTTACTAGAGAGTGTATTCGTTTAAATCTCCCCTATTTCATACCTAAAACAGCATTAGTCAAACCGCCTGAAAATGAATCTGCTTACTCACCAGATGTGCTGATATTAAATCGCCCTAATTTAGTAAACGAACCTCTGTGGAAAAAAGAATCTACTATAAGCCAAGCGGAATCAATACCTTTAGTAGTTGAGGTAGTGAGTAGCAATTGGCGTGATGATTATTTAAAAAAAGCTGCTGACTATGAGGCTATAGGCATACCAGAATACTGGATTGTAGACTATGCGGCTTTAGGCGGTAGGCGATTTATTGGCAACCCTAAACAACCAACTGTCTCTCTCTACACTTTAATTGAGGGAGAATACCAAGTTAGCCAGTTTCGAGGTAGCGATCGCATTATCTCACCTCTTTTCCCCGAATTAAACTTAACCGCCGAACAGATTTTTCAAGCTGGTGGATATCCTCTATAGTTATTACACTGTTAAAAAAGAGCGACTTCCGTTACAGACGAAATTTGTTGTCGCAGATTCTTCAGTAAATCTAGAGTTTTTTCGTAAGCAACTTTTTTTCCTTGCTGTCCATAGTACTCAGATGCTTTTTGTAAATCAGCGATCGCTCCTAAATGATATCCTAAGCGATACTGAGCTACTCCCCGATTAACATAAGCCTGGGCATTACTGGGGTTCAGTCTGATGACTTGAGAAAAATCACGCACTGCACCAAAGTCATCTCCATTTCGTCCGCAAGCACAACCCCGGTTAAAGTAAGCTCTATAATCGTTAGCATTGAGACGAATTGCTAGATTAAAGTCGAGCATCGCAGCTTGGATATCTTGCAAGACAAAATGCGCTAAACCTCGGTCATTATAGATATCTGCAAGCAATAAGCTACTGATTCGAGGAATTTGAATTAGGGCTAAATTAAAGTCAAGAATTGCCTCCGAGTCTTTCCCATCGCCGGCACGGGCTAGCCCTCGGTTATAGTAAGCTCGAAAATCGGAGGGTTTAAGTGTAACGGCTCGATTATGATCGACAATAGCGGCAGAATAATCTCCTTGTCTGTAGTATGCTACTCCCCGGTTTAGATAAGCCTCAAAGTTATCCGGTGCAAAATTTATCGCTTGAGTACAATCTGCGATCGCTTGATGGTAATCTTGTAGTTGGAGATAAGCAAGACAGCGATCGCTATAAGCTACAGCCAAATCTTTCTCAAGTGCAATCGCCTGGTTGAAATTCTTTATTGCTTCCTGATAATCACCGCGTCGCATCTTATCTACACCCAACTCTAAGAAATCACCTGCTGTTATTTGGGTAATTAAAATGGGTGAGGAATGTGCAGGTAAAGTCAAAAAAGTGAGGGATAAAGCAATAATTATACTGAAAAATAATCGCCAGAAATCACTCATAAGACCAAATTAGGATAGGTAGTATTGTTTGATATTCTTGGAACAATCTTTTTGTAAAGACTCTAATCCAAAATTGGTATAAGCATCCTATTTGATAATTTCAGTAGCAACAAAATTAGCGGGACACAAAGCCCCGCGAATTATTAATTTTTGAAGTTAGATTTTAGTCTACTTCCACGCATTATCTGCTTGTGAAAGAACATAAGCAGCTACATTTTCAATTTGGTCAGCTTTTAAACGAGCGCCGAAGGCAGGCATAGCACCTTTACCTTTTGTAACCTGGGCAACAATAGCCTCTGCTGAGTACAAACCATACTTTTCTAAAGCTTCCTTCTTCAGGCTTTTTTCAGCTTTAACCAGATTCTTTCCTCCTGCGTGACAAGAGGCACAATTGGCACTAAATACTTTAGCTCCACTAGCAGCATCGGCTGCCAATGCTGGACGACTGAAGGCAAAAGTGAAGATTGCTATGCCTAACAGCATGACTGTAATCATTTTTTTCATTTCGTGTTCTCTCTGCAATAACGGCTTATTCGGTGCAATATCCTCCATAATTGTGAGTTGACCCGTTGCCATAGTCAAATGACAAGCTGTCAAACTTTGCTTTATTAAATAAAGTTTTTGGATTTTGAATCTTGGTGATTTTAGATTTAGGTTTATTAGCACAAAGCAATATGTAACAAGAATATGCTTCTCTCCAAAATACCCTAGCTTACTTATTTGCAAAAATGTGCATTTATGCTGATGATTAAAATCCCAATTTATATAATTCTGAATATTTTATAAAAAAATGATTAAAATTTAAGGATGAAATATTAAAGATGAAAATTTTCTTGATTCATTCTTTATACTTCATCCTTTGTTTTTTATTTTACGGAACCTAATTGAGTAAGCACATCTTCTGTGACGCGACAAATTCGCCAATCATCTAATATAGATGCTCCCATACTACGGTAGAATGCTTGGGCTGACTCATTCCAATCTAAGACGCTCCACTCTAATCGCCCACAATCACGTTCTACAGCTATCTGAGCGACTTTAGTTAGGAGAGCCTTACCAATACCTTGCCTGCGATATTCTGGTAAAACAAATAAATCTTCCAGATAAATTCCTGGCTTAGTCAGAAATGTTGAATAATTATGAAAAAATAGCGCAAAACCGACAGATTCACCCGCAGATTCTGCTAATATTGCCTCTACATACCTCCGCGAACCAAATAAATGCTCCTGAAGTGCTAGAGCATTGCCAGCGATCGCGTGAGATAATTTTTCATATTCTGCAAGTCCCTCAATTAATTTAAACAGTACGCTGCAATCGTCTGCTTGGGCAAAACGCACAATCAAATTGCTACCCGAAGTCATTAGTCTATAGTCCATAGTTTATAGTCCATAGTCTATAGGCAACTGGGCAATTTTTTTTGAGTATCAACGAAAGAAGAGCCGAAAAACGCTACAAAACGCCCGATTTCTGCGAATTGCAAAGCTAATTAAGTTCCAGATTGCATCTCTATCTTGAGCAATGTAGTTAAATTAACCAACCTTTTAAGCGTTTGGCTATGTGAGGACGACGCAATTTCCGCATGGCTTTGCTTTGAATTTGACGCACTCGCTCACGAGAAAGATTGAACATATTGCCAACCTCTTCTAAGGTACATGGTTCGCTGCTTGTCAAACCATAACGCAGAGAAATCACATCTTTCTCTCGTGGAGTTAACACATCACCCAAGACTTCCCAAATCTCCTGACGCATCATGTTTTCATTCATTTTTGCTTCTGGAGACAAGTTATCTTCATCTTCTAGCAAATCCATCAATTCCGTGTCTTCTTCTTTACCGACGCGGTGGTTGAGAGAAAGTGCTTGTCGCCGTAGCTGTTGTAGCTGGCGTAGTTGTTGCACACTAATCTCTAAATATTCTGCCATTTCACCTTCGGTAGGATTACGACAGAGTTTTTGTTTGAGTTCCCGTTGAGCTTTTTTTAGCTTGTTCAGCTTTTCAACAATATGAATCGGTAGCCGAATTGTTCGCGCATCATTAGCTATAGCTCTAGTAATCGCTTGTCTAATCCACCAATAGGCGTAAGTAGAAAACTTATATCCTTTATCGGGATCAAACTTTTCTGTAGCGCGATTTAAACCCATCGCTCCTTCCTGAATTAAATCCAGAAAAGGCACTCCCCGATTCAAGTATCGTTTAGCAATAGAAACTACCAATCTCAAGTTCGAGCGAATCATTTTGCGTTTCGCTACTCTCCCTTGATACAAGCGACTTTCTAGTTGCTTTTCCGTCATTCCTAACTCGGAAGCCACTTCTAATTTGCTGGCTTCATGTTCCAGTTTTAACCCTAAAGCCGCTTGTATTTCTCTAAATTCCTCTAGAAACCTGACTCGCCGCGCTAACTCTACTTCTTCATCAGCTTTTAAAAGCGGATAACGCGCCATTTCTTTAAAAAATGCGCCGACAGCATCATCATGTTCGGTTTTGTTGTATCCCGAAGGACGAGCCGCCGCCATGTCATCGCCATCGCGTTCGTCTGATTCCAGATTTTCTACTACAATTGGAGATTCTTCTTCTGCCACTGCATTTAAACTATCAAGCGATGGTTCTTCGATATCAGCAGCATTCTCCAGTATTTCCATTTTTCCCAATTCAACAATATTCATATTTTCCTTTAGGGATTGTTGCTTTGTTTGGTACATCATTTATTTACACCTACTCGTTTGAGGCTTGGTAGTTTTCCCTAATGGACGATGCACCCGTAAAGAATAGCGAAATATAGGCTGATGCAATTTGTCTATAGAAATAAAAATCGGCATCTACCTAGTATCTATAGGTTACAGTTATATACAACCTATAACGAAACTTACCTTAGCACCCAGCAAAACTTTTTTCTTAGATTCCCAACAGATATATTCTTCATTTTTTTCTGAATTATCAAATATGTCAAACCCTCCTCAAACTTTCTCAACCTTAACAAATATAAAAATTCCAGCTAATCATCCAAATTTCTTAAACTTTCATATATTTTTATAAATACTTATAATGAATGTTTGAGGCGCTGGAGACCAATCTATAAAAGGAAGACCTACTAATGGCTTTACGCATTCCTGATTTGATTTCAAGTTACCTATATGATACAAATTACAAGAGTAGCAGCTTAATTTTGATCTGATCTTACTTTGTATAAAAGCATCTCATATACAGAAAGGGTTGAATATCTACCGATAGGCGGAAAAAGGCTACCCCATATTTAGTAGATAGAGCAACTGTTGCAGCAATAGCCGACATGCTTTTATTTGTATAGTGGGCACCAAATATTTATTGCATATATAGTTGATACGAATTTGTCTAGTAGATTACATAAGAGGAAAATTATCAAGTATTATGAAGAATAACAGTATTGAGAAATACCATTTAAATTTAAGAAAGCGAAAAACTAAAATTTAGCTAGCTAGGTTGATTTTGACCAGCTATGTGAGGAAAATATTTAATTATAAAATCCGCAAGTATGTATATTAATGACATAAATTTATCTCCTTTAGTGGTGAGTGAACCGAGTGAGTCATACCAGTCAAGTGAAACTGTTAATCGGTGGGTTGAAGTATTGGTAGACTGTCCAGGAAGTACAGGACTATTTACTTATCGATTGCCAGCCCAGTTAGAAATAAAACCAGGGGATATTTTGAGCGTGCCATTTGGGGCGCAACAATTAGGAGCGATCGCGATTCGATTACTGGCACAACCAAATATCGATTTACCACCAGAAAAAATCCGGGAAGTAGAAGATATAGTTAGCGTTGGATTTTTCCCAAGTGCTTATTGGGAATTACTCAACCGAGTTGCTGCATATTACTATACGCCGCTGATTCAAGTTATCCGGGTTGCTCTACCACCAGGGTTACTGGGGCGATCGCAGCGTCGTATCCGCCTGGTTGGAAGCAGAGGGGCAGGGGGGCAGGGGAGCAGGGGAGCAGGGGGGAGTAGTTATTTACTGGGATCTGCCGCTCCTTTGGCTTTTTTGACTCCGACTGCGCGGCAAGTTTGGGAACTTTTGCAAGGGCAGCCGGCGGGGGACTATAGTTTTGTCTACCTTCAACAAAAAGTCAAATCTGCTTATCGGGGAATTCGGGAGTTATTGCGATTTGGTTTAGTAGAAAGTTATTTAGAACCGCCGCGACTAACTCGACCAAAGTTACAAAAAGCAGTTACGCTCACAGGTACAATTGACCAAGAGTTAACTACTCGCCAACGAGAGATTTTAGAAGTGCTGCGGCGACAGGGTGGGGAGTTGTGGCAAAATGAATTACTGCAAATTTGCAATGCTAGTTCTTCTATTCTCAAGACGTTGACACAAAAGGGTTACATCGTTGTTGAAGAACGGGAAGTATTGCGAACTGAACAAGGCCCAACTTTAGTAGGGGATGGTGCTAAATCTTTAACTACAGATCAAGCTAGCGCCTTAGCGACAATCCAAACACTAGATGGATTTGCTCACGTTTTATTGCATGGGGTGACAGGTTCAGGAAAAACCGAAGTATATTTGCAAGCGATCGCACCTCTCCTCAATCAAGGTAAATCTGCCCTGGTTTTAGTTCCAGAAATTGGACTCACACCGCAGTTAACCGATCGTTTTCGCGCCCGTTTTGGTAATAAAGTCAGCGTTTATCACAGTGCCCTCTCAGATGGTGAACGTTACGACACTTGGCGGCAAATGCTCACCGGAGAACCCCAAGTTGTCATTGGTACTCGCAGTGCCGTTTTCGCCCCTTTACCCAACTTGGGTTTAATTATTTTAGATGAAGAACACGATAGCAGCTTTAAACAAGATTCCCCTATACCCACCTACCACGCCCGCACCGTTGCCCAGTGGCGAGCCGAATTAGAAAATTGCCCCTTGGTGTTGGGTTCTGCTACGCCTTCATTGGAAACTTGGGTAAGTGTCAGGAGGCAGGGGGCAGGGGGAGAATTCATAACTCCTCACTCCTCACTCCTCACTCCTAACTCTTCACAGGCTAAACGCCCCGCTACCGCTAACAGCACTCATTATTTAAGTTTGCCTGAGCGCATCAACTCTCGCCCTTTACCGCCTGTGGAAATTGTCGATATGCGGCAAGAGTTGCAACAGGGAAATCGTTCTATATTTAGTAGATCGCTGCAAGCAGCTTTGCAAGAGTTGCAAGAAAGAAAACAACAGGGAATTTTATTTATCCATCGCCGGGGACACAGTACTTTTGTCTCTTGCCGCAGTTGTGGATATGTGTTGGAATGTCCGCACTGTGATGTGTCATTGGCATATCACCACACTGAAGAAAAAGCGCCGGAATTATTGCGGTGTCATTATTGTAATTATGCGCGATCGCACCCCAAATTCTGCCCTGATTGTAGTTCCCCTTACCTGAAATTTTTTGGTAGCGGTACTCAACGAGTCACGCAGGAATTAGCGCGACAGTTCCCAGAGTTGCGCTTGATTCGTTTTGATAGCGATACCACTCGCAACAAAGGCTCCCATCGTACCCTACTCACCCAGTTTGCCAACGGCGAAGCAGATTTGTTAGTCGGTACGCAAATGCTCACCAAAGGTTTGGATTTACCACAGGTGACACTTGTGGGCGTTGTCGCCGCCGATGGATTGCTAAATTTATCAGATTATCGTGCCAGTGAACGAGCGTTTCAAACCTTGACTCAAGTCGCTGGACGTGCCGGTAGAGGTGAAGATCCGGGTAGAGTAATTGTGCAGACTTATACTACAGAGCATCAGGTAATTGCAGCAGTGCGATCGCACGATTATCAGTCTTTCTCTCAAGCTGAATTAGAACAACGCCAAGCACTCAATTATCCTCCTTATGGGCGGTTAATTTTGTTGCGTTTAAGTAGTCTCGACCCGATTCAAGTGCAAAATACAGCGCAAGTTATTGCTACAGCCTTGAGTACAGAAGAAGAATTCGAGATATTGGGGCCAGCACCAGCGAGTATTTTACGAGTAGCTAATCGTTATCGCTGGCAGATATTGATTAAATTTGCCCCAGATGCCTTACCGCGATTACCAGATTGGGAAGAAGTGCGATCGCTTTGTCCTTCGTCTGTAAGTTTAACTATTGATGTAGACCCGATTAATATTATGTAATCGTAAACTAATAACCCACCCAGTAGCGTACTTATAAATAAACCTGATTTGTTTGGTAATTGGGTTAATCTATGCATAATCCGCCCTCAGATAGATGAGTGAATCAAAATATCAACTCTGCTAGCACTAATTAAAGATTGGTTTACGGTAATAATTTTGAAGATTTATTGCTGTTTACGTAAAAATACTATACCAACTTGAGGAATTAGAAAGTTCCTTTATAATTCTCTTAACAAAGAAGTTCAGTATTTATGTAATTTCAAGTATTTACTAAATAATTTTTACACAGTCTAGAGAAATGTGTTCCCTGAGACTTGCGGTCATTACGTTCGTTTCTAGCCAGTGAAGGATTGCCAGAAATCATCATTGCAGATACTTGGTCAATGTTAATGGACTACTCACGTATCAACTACGAACACAACGGCAAGGCATACTATGATTTACAAGATCAAACCCCAAATACTAGTATTAGCAATTGTTCAAGGGATTGCTTTCCAACCAAATGACGCGCCTGTACTATCTGGGTATATTAAAGATATCGGTCAAGCCTACAGTGATACTAAAGGCTTTGGTTGGGTGCGTGAAGATAGCTTAGGCAATACTACACCCACTCCCCTTGATATCCAACTCAATACACGCGATCGCAACCAAAGCGGCATCGATCGGCGACTAAATAGACTGATTCATTTGCAATATCCTCTTAGCAGTTCGGGAACCGCAGTTAAGATACCTGCTGCTTGGGAATATGCCCTATCCAAAGGTTCTTACAATGTGACTGTTAGCGTCGGTGATGCTAGTAATACTGTAAATAGTAAGCACCAGATCAATATAGAAGGGACGGCTGCTATTTCTGGCTTTGTACCAACGGCAACCAGAAAGTTTGCCGCAGTTACCCGAATTGTTAATGTTATCGACGGCAAGCTCACCATTGATGCTAAAGGTGGTAAAAATACCAAACTCAACTATATTGCGATCGCACCAGGTAATCGTCCCTCGATCAGAACGACCAATCCCAATGATGGTCAGACAAATCTCTCGCCAGATATCTCGATTACAGCAGACCTAAATCTTCCCAATAGTGGGATTGCGGTTAATACTATTTCTGCCTCCACTATCAAGCTGATTGATTGCAGTACTAACACGCAAGTCAATGCTACTTACAATACTTCTGGTGGCGGAGATGTGATTGTAGTATCTCCGATAAATCGTCTCAAGAACAATACCAAATATTTGCTACAAATCACTGACGGGGTTCAAGATAGCAATGGTGCTGCATTCTTACCCTATAGCATCAGTTTCACAACAGGCACTTTTGTGAACCCAGTAAGCAATATTACTTTCGAGCAAATCTCACTAGCGAATGTACCTGCCAAATCTTACACCACAGTATTGATTGGGCCTGATAATAAACTCTATGCTGCCACCCTACTAGGTGAGATTTTGCGTTTCCCGATCAATGCTGATGGTACTCTGGGTATGCCACAAACGATTTCCTCGTTGCAGACTGCAAATGGTGGTAATCGAACGATCATTGGTATGCACTTTGATCCCTCATCAACCAATGCCAGCAACCTAATTCTCTGGGTAACTAATAACTACTACTGGAATGGAACTATTGATGCACCAGAGTGGAGTGGTAAAATTACTCGTTTAAGCGGCACCAATCTAGAGATAGTAAAAGACTATGTGGTTGATTTACCGCGATCGAGTCGGGATCATCTAACCAATAGCATTGAGTTCAAGCCCAACGAGCCAAACGTGCTGTATGTGTTGCAGGGTAGTAATAATAGTACAGGCGCACCAAACACTGCCTGGAGTAATCGTCCTGAGCAGTTGTTAACTGCTGCTGTATTACGAGTTGACCTGTCCAAAATCATCTCACCTCCTTTAAGCGTTAAGACGGAGGATGGAGGTACTTATAACCCCTTTAATCCGGGAGCGCCTGTAACTATCTTTGCTAGTGGTATACGTAATGGCTACGATCTGGTTTGGCATACCAATGGTCAGTTGTATGTGCCAACGAATGGTTCGGCGGCTGGTGGCAATACACCAAATACACCTATCTCTCTACCTCTTGCCTGCCAAAACCGGATTGATAAGGCTACTAATGGGGCTTATACTACTCCATCTGTAGCTGGACTTAGCAGTTTAGGCACGCAGCGAGACTTTCTGTTTCGCATTGTTAAAAATGGTTATTATGGTCATCCCAATCCGAAGCGTTGTGAGTGGGTGTTGGGTGGAGGAAATCCCACAGCTGGTACAGACCCAGTTCAGATAAATGAATATCCCATTGGTACTCTACCTGACCGGAATTGGAAGGGTATTGCCTTCGATTTCGGAGAGCATTTTTCACCTAATGGCATCATTGAATATCGTAGTAATGCTTTAGGTGGTCAGCTGCAAGGCAAACTGCTGGTGACACGCTTCAGTTTAGGGAAAGACATCATTGTGCTAACACCAGGTGGCGCAAACTTGGATATTATAAATTCCCAAACGGCTATTAGTGGCTTCACTGGTTTTAACCCAAGTCCATTGGATTTGGTTGAGAATCCCACGAATGGAAATCTCTACGTGGCGCAACTCAGCCAAGAGACGGGTATGGGCAAAATTACACTTCTGCGTCCACTTAATTAATATCAATACCGAGCGATCGCTCAATCTAATACCAATTCAAAAAATGTTTACGATATCTATGTGTTGCATTCTTTTTTTTAATTGGTATTACTTCATCGGTAAGGTGAGGGTGAATGCTGTTTGATCAGAAGATGTTAAGTCAAGAGTAAGGTTGCCACGATGTGCCCTGGCAATTTCTCGGGCTAGGCTCAGTCCTAGTCCAATTCCTTCGACATTGCGGTTACGCGAGGGGTCGCCGCGATAAAATCGGTCAAAAATGCGATCGCGATCGCTTAGGGGAATATCTTTTGATGCATTGACAATGGTAATGTGAAGAGTTGTTGGAGTTTGATGAGTGCGAATTTGTATCCAGCCGTTGGCGAGATTGTATTTGATCGCATTGCTAAATAGGTTTTGCAAAACTTGAATTAAAAGATCGCGATCGCCTTTTACCCGCAACCCATCAATAAAGTCAGTTTCCACTGTCAACTGGGGAGCTAGCATTTCTATATCTTCTAGCATCTCCATCAGCAACTCAGACATATCCACTTCAACCAGATACATGCTCATTTTTCCGGCGTCTGCCAGAGATAGCAACAAGAGTTTCCGCATAATTCCACTTAGGCGGCGCACCTCATCTAACAGGTTGCTTAAGCGCTGTTGTACTTCACTACCGGGATCGACCTGTTGGAGTGTTCGTTCTAGTTCGCCTTGCAAAATAGTTAGTGGGGTTTTCAGTTCATGAGCCGCGTCGCCACTAAAACGGGAAGCTTGGGTAAAACTACGTTCCAAGCGTGACAACATCAGGTTAAACACCTGAATCAGTTCGACAAATTCAACATCAGTTGTCCCAATGGGAATCCGCTGATCTAGCCCTTTGACAGTTACCTGTTGAATTACACCTGTTAATTGCCGGATGGGACGCAAAGCGCCACCAGAAACCAACCATGCCCCCACCGCAACCAGCAGTAGCGCTCCCGGAATTGAAACCAGGAAAATATTGCGAATGGTAGCCATTTCTTGATCTACGGCTTGCAAGCTAACGGCAATGGCAACCTGAGCATTGGGTAATTTAGTTGCGCCAATCCGCCAGACTGTTATTGCCGTCTGCTCTGTGACAAATTGAGGTGGGCGTGGCCGAATCAGTGGTGGCCGCTCGAAAGATGGATTTGTATTGGAGGGTAAAGGTGGTGGTTCTCTCTTCGGGGGTGATGCTAGAGGCGTCAACTGGAGACGCGCCAGCAACAGACGATTCACCTCAAGGTCAGCAGGTAGGGAGTTTGATTGATAAAGTATGTTGTTGTTTGCGTCCAGCACCACCAGGGCGACGGGGGTTTTTGTATTGGTTCCGAAAGTATAAGATAATGAATCTTCGTAAAACTGCCATCGCGAGCGATGCCTGCGGCGGGCTGCGCCTACGCGTAAGCCTTCTCTTCTGGGAGACGCTGCACCAACGGGAGGTTCCTCTCGTGGAGGGAAGTTCGGAGTTGCCCGCATCAAGTGATTTAATAGTTCTGCATCCAGGCGGCTAATCTTAGCATTGTAAATCTGAAACCAGGAAACCGCGCCAAATCCGACTAATGTGCTTCCAGCTAGAGCCGTAGACAACAGAGCAATGCGGAGTCGAAACGAAGGAAGTTTCATGATGAAGAATCTGGTTTGCGAAATCGATATCCAACCCCTCGAATGCTTTCAATCCAAACTACTTCATCAATAGGGTCAATCTTTTTACGAATTCGCTGGATACAAACATCCACAACATTGGTGTTGGGGTTAAAGTCGTAGCCCCAAACGTGTTCCAAAATTTGGGTACGAGTGAAAACCCTTCCGGGAGAGCGCATCAGATATTCCAGAAGATTAAACTCGCGGCTGGTGAGTTCTATGGCCTGGCGATCGCAAGTGACTTCTCTAGTGATGCGATCGAGTTTGATCGGGCCAACACAAAGTAGATTTTGGCGCTCGCTTACACTCCGACGCACAACCGCATGAATTCGAGCCGCTAATTCTTCCACAAAAAACGGTTTAGCGATATAGTCATCCGCTCCCAAATTTAGCCCTTGCAAGCGATCGTCTAGTTCATTTCGAGCCGTCAACAAAATCACCGGAGCATTCCGACCTTGCCGCCGTAGTAGTTTTAGAATCGATAGTCCATCCTTTCCCGGCATCATAATGTCGAGTATGATCGCATCATATTCGTTGTCTAATGCCCGCAGATATCCATCATCACCGTTATCGCAGTAGTCTACAACAAATCCCTGCTCCTTTAGTCCAGCTCGGACAAAGTTAGCAATTTTCGCTTCATCTTCAACAAACAGAACGTTCACAGCATTTATTAATTCATATATTCTTCTATTCTAAATTCATTATTTTTTATTCAAATTACAAAACTGTAATTTAGAACATAGGAAAGCTGTAATTTTGAGGTGGCTTAATTAGAAATATGAACACCCTAGCTTTTGAAGGTTGATTTTTATGAATATTCGCCGAATCTTAGCGGTAGCCGCAATTCCTTTTTTGATTGGTACATTCGGTTTTGTTGCACCCAATCAGGCAAATGCTGCTAATCCGTCTGATCGGAACGAAGAGATTTCACAACAGCCCAACAAACGGCAAATATCTGATAAAAAACCACAAATCAGACATTTTAAACCCCGTCCACATCAGAAAAAACGTTCTCCCCAACTTACCCAAACTCATAATCAGGAAGCAGTTCAAAATCGGGTAGAACACAATAACCGTTAATTGATGCACCCTTGCATTTCAACTCACCCTCAGTGGCGATCGTGTCAGCGAATTTCTATTGCTAAATTACAAAACTGTAATTTAGAAACAGGGCAGACTGTTATTTTGAGAAGACTTAATTAGAAATATAAACCTTTGGAGATTTAATGATGAATATTCGTAGAGTACTAGTAGTAACAGCGATTCCTGTTCTGGTTGGCACATTTGGTTTAATTTCACTCAATCAAGCAAATGCCGCTAATCAATTCGATCGAATTGCACAGGCGCAACAACCGCCCAACGAAGCATCAAACGAACGGCCACGTCCACCCAGACCAGATTTTGCCGCCGCAGCAACAAAGTTAGGAGTTACAGAAGCCCAGTTAAAGGCGGCGTTAGGAGTTCCTGCCAATCCGCCAAATCCAGGCGATCGCAGTCAACGCCCACACAGACCTGATTTGAAAGCTGCGGCAACAAAGTTAGGAGTTACAGAAGCCCAGTTAAAAGCAGCGTTAGGAGTTCCTGCCAATCCGCCAAATCCAGGCGATCGCAGTCAACGCCCACACAGACCTGATTTGAAAGCTGCGGCAACAAAGTTAGG
>NZ_JABXKO010000056.1:0-5869 GCF_017114965.1 Nostoc sp. JL31 | reverse complement strand
ATCGCAGTCAACGCCCACACAGACCTGATTTGAAAGCTGCGGCAACAAAGTTAGGTGTCACCGAACAACAGTTGATCGACGCGCTAGGTGTTCCACCTCATCCTCCTGGCGATGGTGGAGCCTTTCCCCAAGGAAACCGTCCTAATCAACCAAAATAGTAAATAGACCACGTGCTAGGGGCGCAAGAACTTGCGCCCCTACGACAGGTGTGGTTCAAATAGATGAAAACTGCTGTAAAGCGTGCGATCGCTAGTAAAAGAGACATCACCAACAACATCACTGTCCCCTGAAACAAAGCTAGATATCTGCGTCACAGTACATCCAAGTCAGATGTAAAGAATTTCTGCCCCCTGCCTCCAAAAGAAAACTGCTGTATATATATAGTAGTGTGAGATTATTTGATTTTTTCTTTCACCAGAACTACTACAATTACTATTGATGCTAGATAATGGGAAGGCTTTGACATTTTCTTGCCAATCTAGCCCGGAAACAATAACTAAGACTTATGCGAACTCACTATTGCGGCGAACTCCGAAAAGAACATATTGGAGAAACTGTTACCTTTTACGGATGGGTAGACCGTCGCCGCGATCATGGTGGTGTGATATTTTTAGATTTACGCGATCGCTCTGGAATTGTCCAAATCGTCAGCGATCCGCAACGCACCCCAGATTCTTACGAACAGGCGAACGCCCTGCGAAATGAATATGTTGTCAAAATCACTGGTAGGGTAACACAACGTCCCGAAGAATCGTTGAATACCCGCATCCCCACAGGCGAGGTGGAAATTTACGCCGATAAAATTGAACTACTCAATGCTGTCCGTAAACAGTTACCTTTCCAAGTTTCTGTAGCTGACACCGAGACAGTGCGGGAAGACTTACGGCTGAAATATCGTTATTTGGATTTGCGACGCGAACGGATGGCGCAAAATTTGCAACTGCGTCATCAAATTGTCAAAGCCATGCGTCGTTATCTAGAAGATTTGGAAGGTTTTATCGAAGTCGAAACCCCAATTCTTACCCGTTCTACCCCAGAAGGGGCGCGGGATTACGTTCTACCCAGTCGCGTCAATCCTGGTGAGTGGTACGCTTTGCCCCAATCACCCCAGCTATTTAAACAATTGCTGATGGTATCCGGCTTAGATAGATATTATCAGATTGCCCGTTGCTTTCGTGACGAAGACTTACGCGCCGATAGACAACCAGAATTCACCCAGTTGGACATGGAAATGAGCTTCATGTCCCAAGAAGAAATTATCGAACTAAACGAGAATTTAGTTTGCCATATCTTCAAAACAGTTAAAGGCATTGAGTTACAGCGTCCTTTCCCCCGTCTTACTTATGCCGAGGGGATGGAACGCTACGGTAGTGATAAACCAGATACACGCTATGGTTTGGAATTAGTTGATGTCTCAGATATCGTGAAAGACTCTGGTTTCAAAGTCTTTCGGGACACTGTTACCAATGGTGGTATCGTCAAAATCCTCCCCATTCCCAACGGTAACGATGTAATTTCTAATGTCCGCATTAAACCAGGTGGCGACTTATTTAAAGAAGCCAGCGAAGCCGGTGCTAAAGGTTTAGCTTTTATCCGCGTCAGGGATGATGGCGAAATTGACACCATTGGGGCGATTAAAGACAACTTAAGCGAAGAACAAAAACAAGAAATTTTACGCCGTACAGGTGCAAAAGCTGGACATTTGCTGTTGTTTGGGGCTGGTGATGCTGCTACAGTTAATAAAACTTTAGATAGATTACGACAAGCGATCGCTAAAGAATTTAACTTAATCGATCCCGAAAAAATCAACTTGCTGTGGATTACAGATTTCCCGATGTTCGAGTGGAATGCTGACGAAAAACGTCTAGAAGCACTGCACCACCCGTTTACAGCACCGCATCCTGATGATTTGAGCGATTTAAAAACTGCACGCGCCCAAGCTTACGACTTGGTACTCAACGGCGTAGAAGTTGGCGGCGGAAGTCTGCGGATTTATCAGCGAGAAATTCAACAGCAAGTATTTGAAGCGATCGGTTTATCTCCTGAAGAAGCACAAAATAAATTTGGCTTTCTCTTAGAAGCATTTGAATATGGTACACCGCCGCATGGTGGCATCGCCTACGGTTTAGATCGTTTGGTAATGTTGCTAGCTGGAGAAGAATCCATTCGGGATGTAATTGCTTTTCCCAAGACACAACAAGCACGTTGTTTGTTAACAGATGCGCCTTCGAGTGTAGATGCTAAACAGTTGAAAGAATTACACGTTGCTTCGACTTATAAACCAAAGTCTTAACCGACTTTATCCAATTAGGCGGCATCAACAGCAACATCGTTTGTTTCATTGCCAATACCAAACAAGCCAACCCAAGGTGCGCTCTATCACCCAGTGTTTTGAAAGCAAAGCAAACCCTTTGCGCTCTTTGGGTTGGAGTACTACCTGTATAATCCAACGGCGAAAGTCCATTATCCACTGCATGAATGGGTCGCCATCAAAACTGCTGATGGGAAGACAACATCATATTAGAGGGGACTGAAAGAGAAGAACCAACCAAAAATAGCGATCGCTTTCAACCATCTCAAACTACTCAACCTGAAGCTTCTCAACCAAAACTTTCTGCCCACGGTGGAAATGAGAACAGTCTAACTTAGTCTTTAGCTGGAAGTTCAGCAGGTCATAGCGAGGTTCCCCATCTGGATGACTTGCCCTTGGTGGGATATCGAGTGCTTCGATTGGATAACCGCCAATTGTGGAATCTGGAGTCACCCTAAAACTCAAACCCGGTAACTCAAGACGCTTGACTACAATGTTCCGCAAATGACGAGAATGGTGCATCACAAGCTCAACCTCAACTTCAATAGAAATTAGCAACTCCATTATTGTATTCTTTAGTATTTTCAACAGCTTTTAAAGACAACAAAGATACAAATAATACCAATTCTAGTACCTGTAACTTTGGTGAGCAACAGGCTGTAATTACTTTTTTATCTTCAGCACCAAACGGAAGCCAATGGGCTATTTATTATCCTTTGACTAAAGACTATCAATGGCATTGGAAGTGGGGTTGTTGCAGGATTGAACATTTAAAAAAGCTCAATAAAAACCCTTGCAAAGGTTAAGTGCTTGATGGAACTGTTGTATTTGATGAAGTTCGGAGTGCAAATATTTTTTGCATTTAATCTAATTTATTCATTGGCTCTGAATGCAGTTTGCTAGAATTACTATAGTTTTTGTTTCTAAGATTTGGAAGAAATCTAGCATTTTATTATGATTATGCGCCTTCCCACAATTGCTGCGACCTTTCTGGCCGCTAGTCTTAGTATAGGTACACTTTTGAGTATTGCTGCCCCAGCTTCGGCTCAAGAGATAATAACTTGTTCAAGCCAAAACAATCGAAGGAATACTTGTTCGGTAAATGCAAGAGGTAGAGTGAGGCTTGTTAGGCAATTGTCTAACAGCAGTTGTAGAGGAAATTGGGGCTATCGGAGAAATCGTATTTGGGTGAAAAATGGTTGCCGAGCTGAGTTTTCAGTTGGCGATCGCAGAAACGACAGATATGACAGAGATAATAGAAACGACAGATATGACAGATAGGAGACTGGGTATTGCATTAATATAGTTAAGCAGAAATTAAGAAACTTACTTCTGAATTCTGACTCCTGAATTCTGCTGTATTTTGACTTTTCTAACATTCTTTTGGGATTGACAAATAAAAAAATACTCAACTACTTCTTGTGAGGTGGGCTTCTCGCCATTAGCGTCAAATTAAGGCAGATGCCCAAATGTCAAGTCTTCTTTGTGTCTCTTGCTAATGCGATCGCTCTACAGCCCTTCTCCGACAGAAGACGCTAGGCGAACGGGCATCCTAATGGCAAGCCATTTGCGATCGCGCTGGCGGAGCCTCTCATAGAGAAGCGTCTTTGATAGGAGAAGCGATCGCAGTGCTTATTTTATAGTCGCAGATAAGATAAAGAAGTAATATCGCTCCTCACACACAAGTAGCAATGACCTCAACCCTGCGGAAATTTCCCCGTCTCAATGCTCCGACGCTGCACAAGTTGCCCAATGGTTTGACAATCATTGCCGAGCAAATGCCAGTTGAAGCCGTAAACCTCAACTTGTGGATAAAAGTTGGCTCTGCTGTAGAACCTGATGCCATTAACGGCATGGCTCACTTTTTAGAACACATGATTTTTAAAGGAACAGAACGACTGGCTAGCGGCGAATTTGAACGTCGAATTGAAGAACGGGGTGCTGTTACCAATGCCGCTACTAGCCAAGACTATACTCATTACTATATAACTACTGCCCCTAAAGATTTTGCCGAGCTTGCGCCACTACAAATAGATGTAGTATCGAATGCGAGTATTCCTGATGATGCCTTTGAACGTGAGCGATTGGTAGTTTTAGAAGAAATTAGGCGTTCAGAAGATAATCCCCAACGGCGTACATATAGACGGGCGATGGAGACAGCCTTTGATTATCTGCCCTATCGCCGTGCAGTATTGGGGCCAGAATCGGTGATTGCCGGACTAAAACCCCAGCAGATGCGAGATTTTCATGCTAATTGGTATCAACCTCAGTCAATTACGGCTGTGGCTGTGGGCAATTTGCCAGTAGAAGAATTAATTGCAACTGTTGCAGAAGGATTTACAAAAGCTACTCCCCAGCCAAGTAGAGATGGGATTAATCGCGTCTCTGCCGACTCCCCACTGAATCCTGAATCACCATTTACAGAAATTGTCCGTCGAGAATTTATCGATGAAAGTCTGCAACAAGCAAGGCTAGTAATGGTTTGGCGAGTTCCAGGAATGACTCAGTTAGATCGTACCTATGGATTGGATATTTTAGCAGGAATTTTGGGACACGGACTGACATCAAGACTGGTGAGAGATTTACGGGAAGAACGGGGATTAGTTTCTTCAATTTCTGTGAGCAACATGAGCAACGAGCTACAAGGGATATTTTATATTTCAGCCAAATGTGCAGTAGAAAATTTACCAGTTGTAGAGAATGCGATCGCTCAACACATTGGCAAACTACAAACAGAGTTGGTAACAGAATCCGAAATTGCCCGTGTGCGGCGGCGAGTAGCTAACAGATATGTTTTTGGCAACGAAACACCAAGCGATCGCTCTGGGTTGTATGGTTATTATCAGTCTTTGGTGGGAGATTTGGAACCCGCCTTTAACTACCCGGCGATAATTCAGAGCCAAGATGCAACAGACTTGATGCAAGCAGCCAAAGAGTATCTATCTCCAGATGCTTATGGTGTAGTTTTTGTTAAGCCGTAAATTAAAAATTAAAAATTGGGAATAGGGCATTGGGCATTGGTAATTAATCAATCAATAATTAATTATTCCTCCCCTGCCTCCCCTGCCTCCCCTGCTCCCCCTGCTCCCTCATCCCCCACTCCCCAATTTAATCATGTGGACTCAAATCGACACCCATATTAGTCAGGTGACTGGCGAAAAATTTCAGAGTCAGCAACGGCGATCGGTTGGTGGCGGGTGCATCAACCAAGGTTATGCTGTCTCTAATGGTAAGATAACCTACTTCGTCAAGCAAAACCTGGCATCCCAAGTTGCGATGTTTGAAGCTGAGGCATTGGGTTTAAAGGAAATGCTAGCAACAGCTAGTATTCGCATCCCTAAACCAATTTGCTGGGGTACTGCTGATAATTCTAGCTACATCGTTCTGGAATGGTTGGAACTTGGTAGCGGTAACAGCAATTCATGGCAAGAAATGGGGCGCAAGTTAGCAGCGATGCATAAAGCTAGCAGCAGTCAAGGTTTTGGTTGGAAAATTAACAATACCGTTGAACTAAACGATTCCCTCACGAGAACCGCTCGTCTTCAAAACCGGACGTGA
>NZ_JABXKO010000118.1:0-187642 GCF_017114965.1 Nostoc sp. JL31 | reverse complement strand
CCCAGCCATACACAGATACACCCCTCTCATACGAGAAGTAGATTACCATATTTCGGTATTAGTGGGATAGGTTCCTGATTTCAATCCCCAAATTTAAGAATAGCCTGAGCTTCTGGATGCTTCTACTGCTTCTATGGCTTTCTGGAATGTAGATGTTTTTTCTAGCATGGGCGTTAAAGCATTTGGTGATAAGTCTAATTTAGCTGGTGGTAGGGGCGCTCGCTCCTCATTTTCCTTGCTTAATAGTATATTTGTATTATAAAAACCTAAATTTAGCGATCGCTCTCATCCAAACTTCGCAACATCGCCAACCGTCGATCTAACCACTCATCTGTAAACCAACCATAAGGCAAAATATTTATAATCCGAGGCAGCTACAAGTATGCAGGAAATTTGGACAAGAATAGAATTCTGGCTCAAAGCTAATACTCCACAAGTTCTTGATACATTGAACCCTGGAGCATCAGAGAGTCAGATCGAGGCATTAGAAGACGCTCTGCTGATACAATTTCCTGATGATGTCAAGAGTTCTTACCGTATCCATAATGGACAATTAGCCCACGATTATGGGCTGATTAATGGACGAGAATTTCTATCTCTTGAACGTATTCAAAATGAATGGCAAGTTTGGAAGGAACTTCTAGATGGAGGTAATTTCGATGGTTGTGAAAGTCAGCCAGAACCAGGAATAGGAATTTGTACAGATTGGTGGAGTCCGTTATGGATACCACTAACCTATGACGGTGCTGGCAATCACGATTGTCTAGACTTAGCTCCTGCTAAAGGTGGCAAAGTTGGGCAAATTATTCAGATGTGGCACGATGACGGCGAGAGAGAACTCGTCGCTTCAAGTTTTCAGAACTGGCTAGAGGAATATGCCACTGGTTTAGAATCTGGTCAATATGTTTTCTCCCATGAATACGGAGGTATAGTCAAAGCGGATAGTATCTGGTGTCTGTAAATTTAGGAGCAACGCAACTTAGTCTGGTTAAAGCGATCGCACTCAAGCTACTCACTTAAAAATATTTTAAGTAATATATCTTTACAAATGAGCAAGACTCTTCAATTGCTCTTTATTTCTTTGTCTGTGTTATTTTCCATTTTTTTCTATACTAATCGTCCAAAAGAGGCACTAGCTGTGGCAATCTGGGAAACAGAGATTTATTAAATCTGATATTTGAGCAACAGCAAATTTACCTAATCAGGTTATGCAAACTCTGCCCACAGTAAACACTTCAAGCATCACATCAACTCAAGATACCTTTGATACAACTATCAAGCGGCGTAAAACCCGTGCTGTAAAGGTGGGAAATGTCACCATTGGCGGTGGCTACCCGGTTGTAGTGCAGTCAATGATTAACGAAGACACTCTTGATATTGATGGTTCCGTAGCTGGTATTCGTCGTCTGCACGAAATTGGCTGCGAAATTGTCCGCGTCACCGTGCCAAGTATGGCTCATGCTAAAGCTTTAGGGGAAATTAAACAAAAATTAATTAAAACTTACCAAGACGTGCCAATTGTGGCTGATGTCCATCACAACGGACTGAAAATCGCCGTGGAAGTTGCCAAGCACATAGAAAAAGTGCGGATTAATCCAGGCTTGTATGTGTTTGAAAAGCCAAATATCAATCGAACTGAATATACTAAAAGCGAATTTGACGAAATTGGCGAGAAAATCCGCGAAACCTTAGAACCTCTGGTAGTTTCTTTGCGCGAGCAAGGAAAATCAATGCGAATTGGGGTAAATCACGGTTCTCTGGCTGAGAGAATGCTATTTACTTACGGTGACACCCCCGAAGGAATGGTGGAATCTGCCATAGAATTCATCCGCATCTGTGAATCTTTAGATTTCCGCAACTTGGTAATTTCTATGAAAGCCTCACGAGTCCCGGTGATGGTGGCCGCCTATCGCCTCATCGCCAAGCGCATGGATGAACTGGGTATGGATTACCCGCTACATTTAGGCGTTACGGAAGCCGGTGATGGCGAATACGGGCGAATTAAATCCACAGCAGGCATTGCCACATTACTTGCTGATGGCATTGGTGATACAATCCGCGTCTCACTGACAGAAGCACCAGAAAAAGAAATTCCCGTCTGTTACAGCATTCTCCAAGCTTTGGGATTGCGAAAAACGATGGTGGAATACGTCGCTTGTCCTTCCTGTGGACGCACTTTGTTTAATCTAGAGGAAGTGCTGCACAAAGTTCGGGAAGCCACTAAACACTTAACTGGTCTTGACATTGCAGTTATGGGTTGTATTGTCAATGGTCCCGGAGAAATGGCAGATGCTGACTATGGCTACGTTGGCAAAACACCTGGTTATATTTCTTTGTATCGTGGTCGAGAAGAAATTAAAAAAGTCCCAGAAGATAAAGGTGTAGAGGAATTAATTAACCTCATTAAGGCAGATGAACGCTGGGTAGAACCTTAAAAGAGGCAGGGGAGCAGGGAAAAATTTAAGTTGCAGTAAGTTTTTCCCCTCTGCACCTCTACCTCTTGTACCCACTGCCCCATACCCAAAAACTTTGTATCTTTTGACCACCAAGGCCGCCTGATTGTCAAGTATTTTGTTTAAATTAAGAATACATACTAGGTCTGTACAGTGGTAGCCTGTGTTAGATTGAGCATACTGACTATATTATTTTCCCTCTGACGCAGCTGTCATTATGGTGATTACAAAAAGTAGACTTGTTTTGGGTGCTACGGCAGTTACACTCTCCACGATCGCTGTTACTAGCCTTGGCATTCATTCGCGAGGTCAGGCTTTATTTAAAGCAAGTCCTAAAGAATTAGTAGATGAAGTTTGGCAAATTGTTCAGCGCCAATATGTCGACGGTACTTTTAATCAGGTAGATTGGCAGGCTGTTCGTAAGGAATACTTGAGCAAGTCCTACAGTAATCCGCAAGATGCGTATAAGTCCATTCGGGAAATGCTGAAAAAGCTAGAAGACCCCTACACCCGGTTTATGGACCCAGAAGAATTCAAAAATATGCAAGTTGATACCTCTGGAGAATTGACAGGGATTGGGATCACCATTAGTCAGGATGAAAAAACCAAGCAATTGGTTGTAATTGCGCCAATCGAAGATACACCAGCCTTTAAAGCTGGTGTTTTGGCAAAAGATATCATTCTCAAAATTGACGGCAAAGATACTAAGGGGATGGATACTAATCAGGCAGTATCCTTGATTAGGGGTGAAGCAGGATCTAAAGTCAGCTTGACTATTCAGCGTGACGGTAAGACAAAACAGTTTGACATTAAACGGGCACGCATTGAAATCCATCCAGTTAAGTTTTCTCAAAAGAAAACCCCAGCCGGAAATCTTGGCTATATCCGCTTGAACCAGTTCAGCGCCAATGCTGGTAAAGAAATGCAAACTGCTATCAAAGATTTAGAAAGCAAAAAGGTAGCTGGATATATTCTGGATCTGCGTGGTAATCCAGGCGGCTTACTCTTCTCCAGTGTGGATATTGCCAGGATGTGGATAGATAAAGGTAAGATTGTCTCCACTGTTGAACGCCAAGGAGAGGCAGAAAAGGAAGAAGCAAACGGACGAGCCTTGACCACTAAACCATTGGTGGTGTTGGTAGATAAAGGTTCAGCTAGTGCCAGTGAAATCCTCTCAGGGGCTTTGCAAGATAATAAGCGTGCTACTTTGGTTGGTACTCAAACCTTTGGTAAGGGACTAGTGCAATCGGTGCGTCCTCTGGAAGATGGCTCAGGATTAGCGGTGACAATTGCTCATTACTATACTCCCAATGGTACAGATATCAATCACAAAGGCATTTCGCCAGATGTGAAGGTGGATTTGAGCAAAAAGCAGATGGAAGATTTGTGGCTCCATGAACGTGACAAACTCGCTACTCTTGCAGATCCTCAATTCGCTAAAGCAGTGGAAGTGATAGGTAAAAAAATTGCTGCTAAGGGTACACCTACAGCAGAAAAATGAAGAGTTAGGAATAAAGTTAGGAGTGAATAGTGAGGAGTTAGGAATAAAGTCCATCACTGTCAACTTCTAACTACTAACTTAAACTGGTTTGCACTTTCCAGCCCTAATAAGTCCGACACGTCGAGCGATCGCTTCTTCTTGCGAACTAAAAGGCCCCCATTGTTCTATAATTTCTAGATTATCGTTGCCAACTTGGTCGCTGGGGATAATTTCACAGCTTCCAACAGAACGCTTGACAATATACCAAGTTTGTGAATCGTTCATATTTTAAATAAAAATTTTGTTTTTATAGTCAGAATTTTACGACATATAGAAAATATTTTCGCACTTACTGTTATTAATCGAGGTGGACAAAATTTTTGTAGTCCCCTCGATTTCTGACATACATTTACCTTTAACTAATACTTCCGCTCTTTTGGCTCAAACATAGTAATCGCCACTGGCCGATATTGAATATCAATTCCCGCTGGTGAATAGTAAGCCATTGTGTGTTTGAGAAAGTTCGTATCATCTCGCTGGGAATAGTCTTCGCGGAAATGAGCGCCACGACTTTCTTGGCGATTTAGGGCTGATGCCAAAATGGTCTGCCCTACTACCATCAAACTTCGCAATTCTAAGGCTTCTACGAGTTCTGTATTCCAGCAACTACCTTTGTCATCTAAATAAATTTGAGGGTATTTTTGTTGTATTTCTTCTAGTTTCTGCAAACCTTCAGTCATTAATGCCTCAGTGCGGAAAACACCGCAGTACTCAGTCATACAATCCTGAAAAGCTTCACGGACTTGGTTAATACGGTACTGTCCTGGTTGTTCTAGTAAAGCTTGAATTTGTTGCTGGGCTTCTGTTATGTACCGTTGCTCATCTATAGAGGGCAACTTACGTTTTTGCACAAATTTGGCGATCGCAGCCCCAGTTCTCTTACCATAAACTACACATTCCAATAGTGAATTGCTCCCCAAACGATTTGCACCATGTACGGAAACACAAGATGTTTCACCCGCAGCAAAGAAAGCATCAACTAAACCATCGCCACTACTGCGAACTTGGCCATCGGTGTTAACTGGGATACCACCCATACAATAGTGAATTGTCGGGCGGACTGGCATGGGTTGAGTTACTGCGTCAACGCCTACTAGACGATGGGCTTCTTCCCAACAGAAGGGAACGCGACTCATAATTTTTTCTTTGCCGAGATGGCGCAGATCCAGATAGACAAAGGGGCCACCAGCACTGCCATCGAGATGAATACCACGTCCGGCGCGAATTTCGTAAGCGATCGCGCGTGAGGTAATATCACGAGGAGCTAGTTCCATGCGACTGGGTGCATAATTCGCCATAAAGCGATCGCCTTCACTATTAATCAGATACGCCCCTTCTCCCCGTACTGCTTCTGAAATCAGCACCCCTACTGGATATAAGCCAGTGGGATGAAATTGGACAAATTCCATATCTTCCAGGGGTAAACCTGCGATCGCAGTCATTGCCAAACCATCACCTGAAGAAGCGTAATCATTAGAAGTAGTGTTATAAACGCGACCATAGCCCCCTGTGGCGAACATCACTGCCTTAGCCCGCACCACCTCGATATGTCCATCCAAAAGATGGAACATGACCACACCCTTGGCTTCATTTTCTTCCAAAATGAGACGCATCACGTACCACTCTTCATAAACTTGCACCCCATAACGCCGCAAATTGTTAACCAATTCGTGCAAAATCGCGTGACCAGTTTTATCAGCGGCGTAGCAAGTGCGGTTGTGAGAATGTCCGCCAAAAGCGCGTTGGGCAATGCGCCCATCGGATAAGCGAGAGAACAAAACGCCCATGTGTTCCAAGTCAATGACCACACCTGGCGCTTCTTGGGTGAGAATTGCTACGGCATCTTGGTCTGCCAAGTAATCAGAACCCTTGACAGTATCAAAAGCATGTGCTTCCCAACTATCCTCTGAATCAACATTTTTCAGCGATGCAGCCATACCACCTTGAGCCGCAACCGAGTGGGAACGAATTGGGTGAGTTTTGGCAACCACAGCAATATTTAAACTAGGGTCAGTGCGGGCAATTTCTACAGCAGCGCGACATCCTGCTAATCCACCCCCGACAATAATCACATCGTGTTCCAGCATAATTAGCCCCCTGATTGCAAACCACTGCTGTTCTATTGTAGAGAGGTGATTAATCAGCTAGTGCGTTGTAACAGTAGCATCTCTACAAAAAAATTCCCTGCCTACAGACAGGGAAGTTATAACAAATTTTGAAATTAGGAGTGAAAAGTTAAAAACAAAGAGTTATGGCACAGATAAAGTGACTCATAACTCATAATTCATAACTCCTAACTCTTTAGCTAGTTGCTTGTACAGGTTGTTGTTGAGACACATTACCTGGTATAGGTTCCATTTTGGTTCCCGGCCCTACAGGACTGACTTCAATATGATTTAACAAGGTAGTGACAAACGCAAACAACAAGAAAGGTAGCGATAGCAGAACGACGAGACCCGCTGTTGCTAAAGCGTACACGGGTCGCTTGGCACCCATCAGCGCCAAAGCTGATGCCAAACTTAGGGTAATCGTAATCAACCAAACAATTATTTGACCGTAGATATCACCGAAAGTCAGGGTACAGACAAACCGATACTTTTGAATATTATTTTCGCTCATCACATTTGCCTCCAGTCTCTCCTAATAGGTTCTACGTTAGAACTATGTTTGCCTTCTAGGCAATTTCTAAATATTTTTGCAAGCTTCGTAATATCACTTCACAATTTAGCTGCCTTTGGCGGTAAGACAGCTATCCTAAAAAACTTCTTCTCTGCATTAGGAGAGGTTGCGATCGCCTTCTTAACAAAGACTATCTTGGTTTTAGGAAAATGGACTATTTGTCATCTATCAAATTCAGGATATTTCAAATAAATATATCAATTCTATTTAATTTGTGAAAATTGCAACTCACAAATTCCCGACCTTGTAAAAGTTGTTGGGTATCTTGTTTTTGACGAGTGATTCAGAATTGCTATAAAATTTAATTTTTTGCTAGTAAATATTAACTAGAGAATCAAATAAAGTCAGAATACAAAAACCGATTTTTTGATGTTAAATTTTGAATATTGCCCGAATTTGTTGACTTAAATCAACAAAAATCTTTATTTTTCATGGCAACATTGTTTTAGGAGTGAACGTGAATACTATTTTTCTTCGTAAAGGTGTTTTTTGGTTGCCAAGTATAGCTGCTCTTGCATTCCTGAGTAACGGTTTATCTGCAAGCGCCCAAACAGTAGACAAGTTGAGCAATCAGCCATTAACCGAACCTTCCGCAACTGTAGCGTCTTTCAAAGAGTTTAGCCAAAATCTTTCTACAGAAACAACTGAAACTTTTACAGTCACAAATTTAACTAAGGTAGAGCAGTTACCCAACAATGCGATACAAGAAAACGCCAGTGTAACACCCATACCCGTTCCTGGCACAGTGGCGACCTCATCTGCAACGCTCACCTCTGAACCTGTACAACCGACTTCTCAAACTACTGTTACTATTGAACCATCTGCGACAAGAGTGGCGCAATCAGATATTGATTTAGGTAGAACTACTGGTGGTGGTAGTAGCTATCTTGGCGTCGCTGGTAACATTGGTTTGAGTGGTGGTGACACGTCTTTGGGCGACGCTAACTTTGCAGTAGTCAGTAAAATCGGACTGACAAATTCTATATCAGTGCGACCCTCAGCTGTATTTGGCGACAACACCACAGTTCTACTTCCGATCACCTACGATTTTACCTTCAAATCAGCAGATGCTTTTAGCGAACCATTAGCGATCGCACCTTACGTCGGAGTGGGTGCAGCTTACAAAACTGGTGATGATTCGCAATTTGCCTTTTTGGTGTCTGGTGGCATTGATGTGCCTCTAACTTCTCAATTTACGGCAACAGCTGCTATCAATGCCGGATTTTTCGATGAAACTGATGTGGGCTTGTTGTTAGGAGTTGGTTACAACTTCAGTGGGATTAAATAGTTAAGAATTAGGAGTTAGGAGTTAGGAGTTATTAAGATTAAATTATTAAATTCATAACTCATCACTCCTAACTCCTAAGTTTCTACTTAGGGGTAACTTTGTCAATCACCTTGATTGTGCCATTGTCTCCTACTGTCCAAACATCATAGACACCGATGACATCGCCGTTAGCATCAACATCTACGTTGCCGCTGGCTCCTTGGTAGTTAATCTTTTTACCATCTTTAAGTAACTTCAGTCCCTCGCAGACATCACTAACTTCTGTGCCAGGCCCATCAGCAACTTCCCGGATTTTGCTGGCTATACCAACGCCTGTATTTTCTTTAGCAGCTTGCGCTGCCAATGTCAATAAAGCTGCTGCATCCCAAGCTTGAGGAGCATATTCCCCTGGCGCACCACCCTTTTTATCCTTCCACAGCTTGTTGAAAGCTTCTAATGCTTTACCATCGGAACCCGGTACTGTACCGATCGCTCCAGTTAAAATATATTTACCATCACTGCCTTTGCCAACTTGTTCGGGAAAAGTCGGTGACTTTACCCCATCTGTCAGCAGAATCTGTACTCCCTTCGCCACACCTTGCTGATAGGCGGCTTTCAGAAACAGGCTACCAGTTTCTGCATAGAGTACAGCCAGAACTGCATCTGGCTTACCAGCAAAAGCAGCAGCCGCTTCTGTATCAAATGTTTGAGCTTTTGGATCGTAGCGGACAGGCTTATCTTTATTAACTATAGTTCCACCCAATTTTTCAAAAGTTTGCACGAATGCTTTTTCAAAGCCTACGCCATAGTCGTTATTAATTACAACTGTAGAAACTCGCTTGAAACCTTTTTTTCTGGCAAGTTGGGCTAAAGCTAGTGCTTGGTAGGTATCAGGGGGAGCTGTACGTGCCCAAAAGCCTTTATAGTCGCCTTTTTGAGCCTTTTCGGTAAAGACGGGACTGGTACTACCAGGAGAAACCAGCATTACTTTATTTGGAGTGGCAATGGAGACTGCTGCACTAGAAACGCTACTAGCAAAGGAACCAACTACACCTGCTACTTTATCTAAAGTTGCTAGTTTAGTCATACCAGCAGCTCCAGCTTTCGGGTCGGTTTGGTCGTCTACTTGCACCAAGGTAACTGATTCGCCATTCACCCCACCGCAAGCGTTAACCGTATCGACCAGTAAAGGTACGGAACCTAGCATCTGCTGTCCGACAGAAGCCAAGTCGCCTGTTGTCGGTAGCAAGGAACCAATTTTTAACCCTTTAGCACTGCTTGTAGTAGTTGAGTTTGCCGCTGGGGTAGCGGTATTTGCGTTGTTAGCTGTGCCGTTGGGGGTACTGCTATCACCACAAGCCCCAAGTAGAAACCCAGCCGCGAGGGTAGCTATACTTAAACTTAAGGCGGCGCTAATTTTTCTCATAAATTACTTTTACTCCTCAGATATTTAGGAGCCTAAAAATAAGATCCAAACTAGATTTTTAACTTAGCTGGATCTTATCAAGACTCCAAAGGATAAATCATATCATCCATCTTTGGGAGTAGAAATATTGACGCCGATATTAGTATTACTTTTTGTACACAGAATATACTCTGTGTATCAAAAGCTGAAAAACGGAGAGGGAGGGATTCGAACCCTCGGTACGGAGTTGCCTGCCGTACAACAGATTAGCAATCTGCCGCTTTCGACCACTCAGCCACCTCTCCTGACTCACGAATATCAATGTTACCAGACTTGCTAGTAAGAGTCAATAGTCATTTGTCATTGGTCATTTGTGATGGTCATTGGTTATTTATAAAACACCGAGGACTAAGGACTAGGGACAAATGACTAATTTTTTAAAGGACTTGCGATCGCATCCAAGCTATGGGCAAGGTGCGTAACTTTTTCCACTGGGGAACGTAAGCCCGCTGACTGAATACATCGTAATCATTGCGTTCAATCGCCTCCAAAATTTGACCGTACAGCATTGATGCTGCCCACACAGGCCAACGGGCATCGGATGCTAAATAAGTAATTCCCTGGTCGGATGTGGTGTAAAATTGGCGGGCGCGGTCAATTTGAAAGCGCATCAATGCCCGCCAACGATCGTCTACCACACCTTTTAAGAAGTCTTGCTCGGTATAGTTGAATTTTGCCAAGTCTTCCAGAGGAATGTAGATCCGTCCCCGTTTGGCATCTTCTCCCACATCCCGCAGGATGTTGGTGAGTTGATTGGCAATTCCGAGAGCGATCGCTTGTTCTATGGGAACATAAGGTTGTTTGTTCTGTTGCCACGGTGCTGCATATATGGTGTTATCCACACCCATAACTGATGTTGACATTAGGCCAACAGTGCCAGCAACACGGTAACAGTAGAGGTATAAATCCTCAAAGGTTTCATAACGACTGCGATATAAGTCCATGCGCTGACCGGCAATCATATCCCGAAATGGCTGAATGTCCATCGGAAAGCGCTGGAGAGTATCAACTAAAGCTACATCGTAATTTTCTAATGGACGCCCCGCAAAAATCGATTCCAGCTGCTGTTCCCATAGGTCTAGGGTTTCTGGCGTGGTAATAGCAGATGCGGGGCCATCCACCAATTCATCTGTACGGCGACACCAAGCGTAAATTGACCAAATAGATTGACGTTTTACCGGACTCATAAGCAAAGTACCCAGGTAAAAAGTCTTGGCATACTTTGCTGTGAGATGCCGACAAAGTTTGTATGACTCGTCTACAGAGACCAGCGTTTTCATGCGCGGCGGGGAATCAGGCAGTTGCAGCATTCGTTGCGGGCGGTCGGGTGAGCGTTTGCAGGTTTGAGGAATTTGCTACCGGGAGGGCCTCAGAAATCGCCTGCGCTGTCAGCTTACCAGAAAGTACGGCACCTTCCATACTGGCTAAGTAGCGTTGCATGGTGTAATCCCCGCTGAGATAGAAGTTACTAATGGGGGTTGTTTGCGAGGGACGGTACTGTTGACGACCAGGGGTCGCTTTGTAAACTGAACGGGGCGTTTTCACCACATGAGATTTCAGCAATGTTGCTGGATTGTCTCCCCCAAAGTGGTCGGGGAAGAGTTTTTCTAACTCGGCAATAGTTGCAGCCACAATCTCCTCATCAGATTTGGCAATCCAATCTTTTGCCGGGGCTAGAACTAATTCCAGCATCGAGCGTTCGGGGTTGGCGTATTCACGGCAGGTATTGCTCATATCAGCATAAACGCTTAGGAGGGGCGATCGCGAGAATAGCAAGTGATCAATTTGCGTAAGTTTACGATCAAACCACAAATGCACGTTAATCACAGGCACTCCTTCCAACCCGTCTAGCTTTTGGAAAAACTCCATTTCTTTCCAAGGTGCTGGCAAAATCACCTTCAGAGGGTCAACCGGCATGGCAGATACATACAAATCCGCCGTGAAAACTTCATCTTCCTCTCCATTCAACCCCCGAATCAAGTATCCTTTGACGCTACCATCGGCGTTTAGCAAAATCTCTTTTAAGGGGGCATTCAAGCGGACTTCTCCACCGCGTTCGGTGATGTAATCCACTATCGGCTGACACAATCGTTCTGTTGGCGAACCATCCAGAAAGGCCATTTTCGAGCCATTTTTTTCCTGGAGGAAACGATTGAGGGCAGTTAAAAGAATGGTTGCCGAAATTTCATCTGGGTCGATGAAATTCAGCGACTTGGCCATGGCAATAAAAACTTCTTTATTGACCCGTTCTGGAATGTTGTGTTTACGTAGCCAATCTGTCCAGGAATATTTGTCCATTTCTTCAACGTACTTTTGCCCCTGAATCATGACCGGCAATAACCCGATGCCAAAGCGGATTTTTTCTGGCCATGTCAGCATGTCGTTGTTTCGCAGAATTGCCACTATACCATTAATTGGTGCCGGCAAATCTGGGAAATCAAAGCGGCTGTAAGTACCTGGTGCATCTGGTTGGTTGAAGATCATTGTGTGTTCTTTCCACTGCAACCGATCTTCAATATCCAGTTCTTTGAATAACTGCAACATATTGGGATATGCGCCAAAAAAGATGTGCAGACCTGTTTCGTACCAGTCTCCATCAGCATCTTTCCATGCGGCCACTTTACCGCCTAGAACGTCTCGACGTTCCAAGACAATGGGTGTGTGACCTGCGTCTGTAAGATATTTCGCGCAGGAAAGTCCTGCTAGTCCCGCTCCCGCGATCGCTACTCGCATGTAACCCTACTGCTCTTCAATATTTCTTAACCGTTTTATCGTTCTCATTATACGTTGCAATCCGTTACATTTGGCAGTGATTGTGCGATCGCTTCCCCAAAAAACTTTTGCCAAAGGGAATTTTACCTACGCGCACTTGCACAAGCAAATTGCCAATACCATTGTTGGCAATAGCTTTGCGCCATGCACTTTATCTATATTTACATGCAAGTGATTTAGGGAAACAAAAGTATTTCCTTCGACTGAAAATAGCTAATTTTAAAAGTTTTCTTAAAGTAGTTGATTTCTTTGCTAATTTGTGTATTTGCTCTGAAAAAATATCTGGGGCATTACTTAAAAGAAAACTTTCCTCTCCCTATAAGGGTGTAGGATAAATGTTTATGTCCTCTAGGTTGAACAACCAAGTTGTTTACCGCACAACTTAATAGGTAAAAGATTATGGGTGTATCGCAGGAGCTAAAGCGCTTTGGACATCACTTAATTTTAGGTATTTCCGGCACTACATTAAGCGATGACGATAAACGCGCACTCAATGAATTAAAACCGATTGGGGCGATATTTTTTGCTAAGAACTTTTTGGATGGCACTCCATATCAGGTTTGGTTGGAAAGCTTCAAGGATTTGAATAAACAGATACGAGAATATACTGAACGTGATTCCATGTTCCTCACTCTCGATCATGAAGGAGGTCGTGTAATTCGTACACCACCGCCAATTACCCGCTTTCCTCATGCTTTTTTACTGCGATCGCACGCTTATGAAGTAGCAAAAGCCACAGCGGTAGAACTCAAATCACTGGGAATCAATTTATCTTGGGCACCCGTAGCCGATATTTTTTCCCATCCCGATAATCCCGTGATTGGACCTCGCGCCTTTGGTAACACTCCCGAAACTGCTACTCAAGGTGCCCGTGACTACTACCTTGGACTTCGAGATTCAGGAATTTTGGGATGCGCTAAACACTTCCCCGGACATGGAGACACGAGCAAGGACTCTCACATTGAGCTACCAATACTGAATTTAACTCTAGAAGACCTGCGACTTCGAGAAATTATACCCTTCAGAGCTTTAATCGAAGTACAGATTCCTTTGATTATGACTGTCCATATCTTATTTCCCAAGATAGATCCTGATGTGCCAGGAACGCTTTCTCAGGCTATCCTCAAAACCATACTTAGAGAGGAACTTGGCTTTGAGGGAGTAGTTGTATCTGATGATTTGGATATGAAAGCTATTTCAGATATGTTTATGAAAGCTGGTACTGTGGCGCGGTCATTTAATGCAGGCTGCGATTTGTTTATTGTGTCGCGTAATATTAATTCATCATCTATTGAAAGAACTTATCGGATTGCTGAAGATTTTGCTGATTCGCTCAGTAACGGTAGCTTAGATGAAGCAGTCCTAGAAGCAGCTAGAGAAAGAATTGAGAAACTACTGGCAGTAACACCGCAATATCCCATACATGCTTTGGATAAAGATGTATTATTGCAACATGCTCAACTAGCGATCGCTAGCTGCTACTCATAACCCAACGCGCATTCAAGTTGCATATTAGCAATTGCCAAAAGGCTAACTAAGATTGCATTTCTTAATTTTTAATTTTTAATTTTTAATTTTTAATTGTTTAGTGGGTGGTATAGGGGTCGAACCTATTTCTGCGGGTTAAAAGCCCGCTGCACAGCCGGTATGCCAACCACCCTAGTTAATTTAAATAAGAAATGAGCAAGTGCGATCGTATTACATCGCAAATCTTGTAACACCAACACTAGATATAAATCCACCAGGGAGGTACTGCCCCTCCTATTTCTGTGTTATCAGCACAGCGCCTCGCTTTTCGGCTCCAGGTGGAAAAAGAGGAAGATGGAGGAATCGTAGCTTGCTTCCCGTAGGGTACCCCTACAGTTGCCCGTACTCCAAGGTTCAAGCTTGGTTGCCGACCATTCAGCAGCATCTTCCATTGAGGGGTATCTGACGGGGCTTGAACCCGCTATGACTGGTTCCACAAACCAGCGCCTCGACCACTTTGGCTTCAGACACCATCATCAGTGGAATCAATGGGAATTGAACCCATAACCTCCTGCTTGCAAGGCAGGCGCTCTAGCCATTTGAGCTATGACCCCATCAAATAAGTAAAAAGAGCAAAGTAAAAACTAAAAAGAAAGAGAAATATTAAATTCATTCTTTTGACTTTTGACTTGTTTAGGCGGGAGTGGTAGGACTTGAATCCACAACTTTCGAGGTAGAAGCTCGAAGCTCTATTCCATTGAGCTACACTCCCAATATTTGGTAGTCCTGGCAGGATTTGAACCTGCAACCTCTTGCTTGTAAGGCACTTGCTCTACCGTTGAAGCTACAGGACTACGCAAGCGAGTGGAGGGACTTGAACCCACGCGCTGAGTATGGCGCACTCAGATGCTACCGATTACATCACACCCGCATCAAGCTGGTAACAGGAATTGAACCTGCAACCTACTGATTACAAGTCAGTTGCTCTGCCAATTGAGCTACACCAGCACTGTTTTGGTGACGGGGGCAGGAGTTGAACCTGCCGATGTTCAGGTTATGAGCCTGACGAGCCACCGTTGCTCTATCCCCGCATATTCACCAATACCCCTGACTGGATTTGAACCAGCAACCTCTTCGTTCTAAGCGAAGCGCCTCTTCCATTGGGCTACAAGGGCAAAGTCTTAGTGGCAGCGAACCTGCGACCTGGAGTTCCCGAAACTCCCGCGCTCCCATCTGCGCCACACCCAGATATTTTGGTACTCTCGACAGGATTTTGCGACTTACCAATTCGTCCACCCGGCAATGAATGGCTGCCTCAGTAGGACTCGAACCTACAACCGCGCGGTTAACACTTGCTCTGCCATTGAGCTATGAGGCAACGAAGCCCCCCAGGTCGGAATCGAACCGACGACCTCCTGTTTTTCAAACAGGCGCTAACTACCAACTGAGCTACCGGAGGATAGGAGAAGAGATTATGTAACGAGAGTGGAGGGATTTGAACCCTCACGTCTTCAGTTTCGTAGACTGAGATGTTATCCAGTTACACCACACTCTCAAAACGGAGAGAACAGGATTTGAACCTGCGACGGGTATTAATTACCCGCTTCCTCTTAGCAGGAGGACGCTTTTAGCCACTCAGCCACCTCTCCATAGTGGGTCGAGCAGGATTTGTAGCTTGCTTCCCGAAGGGTACCTGCGCGCAAAAAAGAACAGTTTTACAGACTGTCGCCTTCAACCAGACTCGGCCACCGACCCATAATCATTCCCCCGACGAGAATTGAACTCGCATCTGTGCTTTGAAAGAACACTGACTTAACCATTCGTCCACGAGGGCATAATTGAGCGAATTTTAGATTTTGGATTAAATTTATTAATCTCAAAAATCCAAAATTGTCTGACGCAGGGGCTAGGATTTGAACCTAGAACATCGGATTTGGAGTCACGAGGTGTTGCCGTTACACCATCCCTGCATTTGGTAGCAGTGGCGGGACTTGAACCCGCATCGACCCGGTTATGAGGCAGGGGCTTTACGTTAAGTTACACTGCGGCACCAGAGGCTGAGGTGAGATTTGAACTCACGATGTCGGTTTTGCAGACCAATGCCTTCGACCACTTGGCTACTCAGCCATTTGGGAGTCCCGACGAGATTCGTACTCGCAATCTTCAGTTTGAGAAACTGACGGCTTAAACTATTCACCTACAGGACTGCAACCAGGGTGACGGGACTTGAACCCGCAACATTTCCGCAGACAACGGAACGCTCTAGCCAATTGAGCTACACCCCGATTTTTTGGAATCTGTACCTAAACCTTGAGGTTTTTAGGCACAGATTTTGTTGGTGAACTTGCCCATTTCTTATTTAGTTTTCAAGGTTCAGAAAATTGACTTTTTACTGTTAGAAACTGTTAAAAAAACAACCGAAATTCTAGGTAGCAAGCCTGTTGTGTATTACGGATGTATTCAGTGGTTTTGATGAGTGCAAAATTAGAACTTTTTTCATTTATTGCCTCTACTGCCGATGGTTTGCAAGTAAAAGCAGCTTTGTTGGCTGGGGACTCTGGTTTATTCCAACGCCTGTCCTTTAGTTGTATGTAGAACATAAATTTGACTCTTGAGAAGCTTTGTCTTTCGCCTCACTACAAATATACTACAAAATACTACAAGAGGTGTCAAGGGGTTTTAGAAAGTTTTTTTTAAATTGTCTATAAAAGCTTCTGCACTTATATTTGAGCTTGCTAAACCCTTTGAAAAGTCAAACTACAGCTTATGATTGGGTGAATCTTTAAAAGCCTGATGTGACAGACAATTACCTCAAGCGACAACAGATAATTAGTATTGTCGCGATCGCCTCTAGTCTTACAGCTTGTAGTATTGTTCCAGGTATCTCCCCACAATCGGGGTTGAACCAGCCACTAAGCAAAATTCATACTGCACTTCAAGATCCAGCAAAGGGCCAAATTAATGCCCAGCTACCGCCATCAGCCAAAGTAGAAAACCCTACCTTTACAGTCCCAGCGAAATTTCAGGGAAAAACAGTTTATAAGGTACAACCCAGCAACAACGAAAAGGTTATTGCTCTCAGCATTGATGATGGACCCTGGCCAAAAACAACCCTAGAAATGCTGGATATCTTGAAGCAAAATGATGTTAAAGCAACATTCTTTTGGGTAGGACAAGCTTTACAAGCAAATCCAGACTTAGCCAAGCGTGAAGTAGCCGAGGGACACGCTATTGGCAACCATACTTGGCATCATTGGTATCGGCGAATGGATGAAGCCACAGCCAAGAGTGAAATTGATCGCACAGCCGATTTGATATACAAAACTACAGGAGTCAAAACTTCTCTGTTTCGTCCTCCTGGAGGCTTTTTAAATAACGGACTAGCCGCTTACGCGAAAAGCCAGAAAGATGCTGTCATTATGTGGTCGCTAACTTCCGCTGATACCGATCCTCACGCCAAACCCCAGGCATTTGTAAATAATGTCCTGAAAGGCGCGAAATCTGGTTTTATTGTTTTAATGCATGATGGTGGTGGCGATCGCCACAGAACTGTAGAAGCTTTGCCACAAATTATCAGCGGACTCAAACAGCAAGGCTACCGATTTGTGACAATTCCTGAACTGCTAAAAATGGCGCAATAGAGGGTGAGGACAATTTCTCACCCGACTATTTCGTTTATTCACTCATGACAGAAGCACAAGATTGAGCTTCCTGCCAAAGTTTGTGCAAAAAGAACTCAGCGCGATCGCTCATAGTAGTGACAAACACACCGATAGAATCCTTAGAACTAGCTGATAGCCAAGAACCCCGCAGGGTGACTTCCATATATTCGGCATCGCACGCACAGAGGACAATGATTTCTCTGTCATCTCTTTTTACCTCAGACCTCAGTACTTCTACTCCTGGCAAATCAACAGGAAGCAAAAAGGAAGCGGTAGTGGGTTCAATGCACAAACCTTGCCCAACTCGCAGGGCTAAAATCACTCGTTGCGCTACCCATTCTTCTAGCGACAAAGTGACACATTCCAAATCAAAACTGCTTTCAGTGTAAGTTAATTTCAGCATTTCTTATGCTCTCCTGTTATTCCAGGTTTGCTTGCATATCTATCCAAAACTGTTCAGCAAAAGAAATCGCGGGGTGGATTGGCGATTTTGGTTTGGTACGCAGTTGCATACCAGTTTCAAACAGGGTGCGATCGCCTTTACGGGAGTTACATCTTTCACAAGCTGTGACTACGTTATCCCAAGTGTGAGAACCACCTTTAGAACGCGGCATCACATGATCTAGCGTTAGATGTTTGCTGCTACCGCAATATTGGCAACTGTGATGGTCTCGTCGCAATACTTCCCGCCGATTCACTGGCGGAACTTTCCACATCCGCTCATTAGAAGTGATTGTCAAGCGAATATGTTTTGGCACATCAATTACCAAACTGGGTGAGTGAACTTGCCATCCGCTTTCTCTGGTAAAACCCAGCGGTTGCGCCTTGTTGGTTACTAACAGCACAATCGCCCGCTTGATATTGACCCGACATAGTGGCAAGTAATTTTGAGAAAACACCACCACAGATTGCTCTAACACTTGCATTGCGTTCGCGCCGCGCATGGAAGATATCGTCACAGCTTAACTCCTTATAAAAAAACCCCCGCTTCAAGTTTTCGGTGAAGCGGGGGTTAGAATTGACCGGAAAATTTTCTGGTCTCATATCGGTACAGGATTCCTTCGCCTGTACCCCCCGCTTTTTTGATTTAGTTGTGGTTTTGCAATTAGTGCACTAAAGCCTACATACTTATAATCATCATTCCCCTCTGTGATTTGCCCATGATTTCGGCTACCATCGCCCATAAATAAATACTCCACTTCCATAGCAGCTGATTCCCAATTGGTTCGGCAATTGGTAAGGCACAAAATTGAAGTAGAGATGGGGTAAATGGATTTCACAGAAAATTTCACCTATTGAACATTCCTTTAAACATACTACACTTGTATTACTATCCTGTCTATACCTTTAAGGAGAAAAACTGATGCATACGATCGCTCGCACCCCAACCACCGATATGGAAGTTACCAGCATTCGCCTAGAACGGGAACTCAAAGATAAGCTCAAAGAAATAGCTGGGAATCAGGGATATCAAGCTCTGATCCGAGATATCCTTTGGAATTATGTCCAGCAAAAATCAGGTGAGTGGAAGCCTCGATTTTCGCGATCCGACATTCGAGCTAGCATAGCTGCCACAGCTCAACAAGAAGAACGCTGTGTACTTACAGGTCAACTAATTCAACCCCAAGAACCGATGTTGTTAGGACTAACGAGGAATGGCGATATGGTTCCTCTGAGTGTCGAGAGCTTGGCTGGATAAACTTCGTCCATTTTGAAACCTGGTGTAGGGCGGGCATCTAGCCCGCCACCACCAACAGGGAGTACAAAATGCTCTTATTACTTTAAAAAATATAGTTCTGAAAATAGATGTCGTTTAGTTTTATATTCAAACGAATGCAGCCTAGTTATTTTTACTACTGGGCTGCATTTAAAATTTAGCCAAAATTGCAACCTCCTCCTACCTCCTTTACTTTTATTGATATTTTACTGAGAGTTACGGAGATCAAGGAGTAGCTTGTTAAACCTACTAGTTTTTCAAAAAATGTAATAAAACTTTATAAACAGGTTGCGTAATTTTACGCGCTTAAAAGGGGAATTTTGCTGTAATTCCAGAGAAATTACGGTTTATGTATACTTACAGACAGGATAGAGTTAGTAATTATTTCAAGATAGAGTAGTTAAAAATAAGCTAACTTAAGCATTTATAGGATATCTTAAGAATTTTATTACTTATGTACCAATGTAGCAATTTGTGTAGCAATTTGCTTGATTCAATGGAAATTTGGCTATCTGAGATAGAAAAGGGCTATAACAGGTGAGAGAAAGTATTCACACAAAATTTGTCAATTATTCAGGGTGTAGCAACACAACTAACGGTGAAGAATATGCCAAGAGGTTGGGTGCAAGAACAATGGGGTTATTATCGGAGGGCGGGCCAGAAATGAAAAAACCTTTATCATCGCCGCCACATTACATAGATGACATAGATCGACTACAACCTTACCAAGTCAAGCTGATGCAGCATCAGGAAGAACCTGCCCGCGAGTTGGTACAAAAAATTAACCAAATCATTGCTAATAGCTCTGCTACGGCTTTGATGCTGCAAGAGATTGCCCAATTGCTAGGAGTTGCTTTTCAAGTAGATTGCTGCTGCTTGGTTTCAGTGGCGGATGAGACATCTGACGAAGCAACTACTACTAATTGGTGTGCTGATGAGTTTCTAGGGTTGCCACACCCAGAAGAAATGTTTTCGATGGAACAGTTGCTTATGCACTCGCCAGTGCTGCAATGCGCTGCCCAACCATTGACTATTGAAGACATTTCGATCATTCAGAACAGTCTGGTAATTGGGTGTCAATATTTACCACTACCGATAAAAGCGGTTTTGGCAATTCCCACTCGCTTTGGTGGTAATAATAATGGAGTGATTAATCTGATTAAATTCCAACCTTATGAATGGAGTGAATCAGAAAAACAATTGCTCAAAGAAGTGGAGTCGGCTTGCGCGATCGCTTTTTCTGGAGTAGCACAAGCTCAACAAATTACTCATCAAGAGCAGTCCCTGCAAAAAAGTAAGCAACATCAAAGCTTGATCAAGCAATTAACCATATTGAGTCGTAGCAACTTGGAGCTGAATCAAATGCTCCAGTTAGTTATCGCCTCGACAGCCGAATCTCTACAGGCAGATCGGGGTCTGCTCATATTACTAAAATATACAGATCCACTATTTAAAACTCAAGCTAAAAAACAAATCCCCAAAGCGAAAGCTAATGTGATCGCCCAATGGGCTAGAGAAACACAAAATTCCGGCACTAGTAAACTAGACACCTTAGCTGAGTCTTTCTTGATTTCAGACTGTGGTTTATGCCAGCGTGCCTTCATGGATTCTGGAAAACCAGTAATCTTCGATGACTATACAGATCAAAACGATACCTTGACAGCTACTCCATTATTTGCGATAGAGAAATTGCCTGCGGTACTTTTAGTGCCATTGGAAAGTCAAGGTAAAATTTTAGGATTCTTGGTGCTACAGCAAGCTGTGATTCGCAATTGGCAACCAGAAGAATTAAATCTTGTGGAAATGGTTTGCGCTCAAGTGAGTAACGCCATAATTCAGTCACAGACATTGCGCCAAGTGCAAACCTTGGTAGATGAACGGACGGCAAAACTTCAGAGTAGTCTGGAACTCCAGGCAAAATTGCATGAAAGAACACGGCAGTATGTTGAGCAGCTACGGAAACTCAATGAACTCAAAGATGAATTTTTGAGTAACATGAGCGATCGCCTACGCTACCCCTTGACAAATATGCTGATGTCAATAAAAAACTTGCGTTTGCCAGGAATAGCACCAGAACGTCAGGGTAGATATCTAGATATTCTTGAGCAGGAATGTTCAAAGGAAATCAACTTGATTAATGACTTGTTGACACTCCAAAAGCTAGATTCGCCTCACGAAGCCCCGCAATTAGAATCTATAGATTTAAATACTAAAATTCAAGATATAGCAGCATCTTTTGAGAAAAAACTTGCGGAAAAGGGATTAAAAATTTCTGTAGATTTGCCGGAGGAATCGCTCAAACTGCAAACTGAACTGGAGAGTTTTGACCGCATCCTGCAAGAATTGTTAACGAATGCCTGTAAATACTCAGAGCCTGATACAATAGTCCGCCTTGAAGCGGTTCATCGAGTCGATCAACAAATCGATCAAGTTATCATGAAGGTGACGAATATAGGACGTGCCATTTCTGAAGAAGAAGCGACCTATATCTTTGATAAATTCCGTCGGGGAAAAGGGCGCTGGACTCCAGGGACTGGCTTGGGACTTGCTCTAGTCAAGTCTTTAGTGCAGCATCTCAATGGAGCGATCGCTGTTGCAAGTCTCCCAATTTCGGATTCTGAACAGAGCGAAATTTGCTTCACCTTGACTCTGCCCCAATTTTCTGACGAAAGCAAACCATAATTCTGAAAGTGACTAAAAAACAGAACACAACAGAGAACTCTGATTTGCAATCTTCCACTGATGACACCAACCTAGAAGGGGATTTGCTTGCTCAGGTAGAAGTTCAAATTGAGAAAATAGCAGAGCGACAGCGGCAAATCAGCGCTAAAGTCCAAATTCCCCACCCAGTGGAGCAAATCTGGAAGGTTCTGACAAATTATGAAGCCTTACCAGACTTCCTCCCCAACCTCGCCAAGAGTTGTCTAATCGAGCATCCCGATGGTGGAATTCGACTGGAGCAAGTAGGCTCCCAACGCTTACTGAATTTCAACTTTTGTGCGCGGGTAGTTCTAGATTTGGAAGAATGCTTCCCTAAAGCAATTAATTTCCGTATGGTAGAGGGAGATTTTAAAGGCTTTTCTGGTAGCTGGTGCTTAGAGCCTTATTCTTTCGGTGAGTATCTAGGAACAAATCTGTCCTATACAATTCAAGTTTGGCCTAAACTCACTATGCCAGTGGGAATGATTGAAAATCGTCTGAGCAAAGATTTGCGGTTAAATCTTTTGGCTATTCACCAACGTGTAGAAGAGCTAGCCAGCAAAGAACCGTATGCATAACAACAATTAAACCATCATTCAGGGTATTCCTGGATGATGGTTTTTATTGCTAGATTTCAGAAAAAAAAAGCTTTTGCTTTTTATTGTTTTTAAGTACCCCCAGGGGAATTCGAATCCCCGTTACCTCCGTGAAAGGGAGGTGTCCTAGGCCTCTAGACGATGGGGGCATCGGACTCAGACCTTTTATAAGTTAACCAATTTTCTTGCTCTTGTCAACAGGTTTTGCCAAAAAAAGTTTGTGGCAGCTAAACTGGGTGGAAGCAAAAGCTTGAAGAGGATACAAAGATATGGAGACAGATAAAAAAGCCCGTAGATACTTCTGCGGTCAGCCGCAGGGTGCGTCAGCGTTGGGTGTGGGGAATTTCGGGGTATACACATATCTAACAAACGCTGAAGACAGCAAGGAACAAAGGGTATGATGTTGTACCCTGTAGAGTTAATATCTACGGTTTTTTACAAGAGATTTTGAAATAAATCGCTCAAAATCTACAACATGGAAGCATCTTTTGAAATCACCATACAGATGGCGATCGCTGTCTTTGCAGGCATTAGCGCCCAAGTGCTGGCTGCATACCTTCGTGTACCCAGCATCGTCTTGTTATTGCTGTTGGGCATTTTGTTTGGCTCTGATGGTATAGGGCTTTTGCATCCCCACGTGCTAGGCACTGGACTGGAAGTTATAGTCGCCCTCGCAACGGCAATCATTTTGTTTGAAGGCGGACTTAACTTGGATCTGCGAGAGTTAGGTAGAGTTTCAGTCAGCCTACAATTGCTCGTCACTCAAGGAACACTAATCACCCTGCTTGGCGGGAGTATGGCTGCTCATTGGTTGGGTGAATTTCCCTGGAACATAGCTTTTCTCTATGCTTCCATAGTCGTGGTGACAGGCCCAACCGTCGTTGGACCATTGCTCAAACAAATCAATGTAGATCGACAAGTGGCGACACTTTTGGAAGGAGAAGGGGTTTTAATTGACCCTGTAGGGGCTATCCTCGCCTTCGTTGTTCTTGATACGATTTTGAACGGCGATGCTGACCCCATCAATGCGATCGTCGGTTTACTTATACGTCTGGGTGTTGGCGCAGCAATTGGTGGTGCTGGCGGTTATCTGATGAGTTTGATTTTCAAACGCGCCAGTTTTCTGTCATTTGAGCTAAAAAACTTAGTGGTGTTGGCGATACTTTGGAGCTTGTTTACCTTATCGCAGATGATCCGCAGTGAATCGGGAGTCATGACAACAGTAGTTGCAGGAGCGGTCTTTGCTAACTCCTCAGTCCCGGAAGAACGTCTGTTACGCAGCTTTAAGGGTCAGCTGACAATTCTTAGCGTCTCGGTGCTATTTATCTTATTAGCTGCTGACCTATCCATTGCCAGTGTGTTTGCTTTGGGTTGGGGTAGTTTATTCACCGTTTTGGTACTAATGTTTGTCGTTCGCCCGATTAATATCTTGTTGTGTACCTGGAACAGTGACCTCAACTGGCGACAGAAACTATTTTTAAGCTGGGTTGCTCCGAGAGGAATTGTTGCCGCCTCTGTAGCTTCTTTTTTTGCGATTTCGTTGACACAGCGAGGCATTAACGGCGGTGATTCCATCAAAGCTTTAGTTTTCCTGACAATTATCATGACTGTTGTCTGCCAAGGGCTAACAGCTGGCTGGGTTGCTAAATGGCTGCAAATCACCTCTAAGGACGTAACTGGGGCAGTAATTGTGGGTTGTAATCCCTTGAGTCTTGTGATTGCCCGCTTTTTTCAAGAACGGGGAGAAAACGTGGTGATGATTGATACTGACCCCGAATGTCTTGTGCAAGCTGAGGCGCAAAATCTCCGGGTGATTGCCAGCAGTGCGCTGGATGCTGCGGTTTTGGAAGAGGCAGGACTTGCCTCTATGGGTACTTTTTTGGCGATGACAAGTAATGGGGAGGTGAATTTTGTTTTGGCTCAAAGAGCCGCTGAGGAGTTTAAACCCCCGCGCGTCTTAGCTGTTTTTCCCCGCGATCCGCAAGCGAGTATTTCAGCTAGTAATAAGGTTAATCAAGCTTTTATTCCAGACTTAGCAATTAAAACTTGGAATGAGTATTTGAATGATGGGCGAGTGAAGTTGGGGACAACTACGCTAGATGAATTGGAGTTTTCGACTCAATGCGATCGCATCCAAGAAAAGATTCGGACTGGGGTGTTGATACCGCTATTGGTAGAACGAGCAGAACGCTTACAGGTAATGCCAGCTAACCAAGATTGGGAAATTGGCGATCGCATTATTTATCTGTTACATGACCCCAGACCTAGCCTTTTAAAACGCTTATCTGGTGCTACCCAATCCACTCCCCTCTCTCTAGAAAAGTTACCAGAGGTTGAAGACCTATCCCTCGCCCAATTATCTCAACTTTCTACTAGTGAGGCTTCTGGGGGATGAGGGGCAGGGGAGCAGGGGAGCAGGGGGGCAGGGGAGGAATTCCTAGCTCTTGACTTTTTATTTAGCTTTGGGAAGGAATAAATTCGCTTTCTGGTTTTGGCGGTTCTTGATACATTTGCCATTCCTGCCAGAGTAAAGCAGACAAATGTACTATGGCGAGAATTAGTGTCGCTACCGAAATCAGATAACTGTGGATTGTGTAAAGGTGTTCGACGGTAATTGTGTTAATGGCTCCACCACCAGTCAGGATTTCGCGCAGTTGCCTACCAATCAAAGGAATGGCTTCGATGGTTCCTAGCTCAATGCTAAAACGCCAGTACCCTTCCTGAGTCCAATCTAAAATCATCGCTGTCCAATCCAGCCCGATCGCACTTAGGGTTAACAAAATCACACTAATCCAAGCAGCCAGCCAACTCTTGCGAAATTGCCGACTTAAAAACATGACCACAATTTGAATGAGAGCGATCGCAATTACCGCGTTACCAGCAAGATCATGCGCTCTCCAAAACAACCAGCCGTATGGCAGTTGTGTATTAATCATCTTCAATGAGTTATAAGCTCCGCCTGCTGTCGGTTCATAGTAAAAAGACAGCAAAATTCCGGTAGAGATATAAATTAAACACAGAGTCAAAATCACGACTGATAATATCGTCGCTATTCGTCGCAAAATCTTATCGAACTGGGTGCTTTGCATGGCTCACCCCTCCTGTTCTTAACTAAGTATTTATTCTTATTACAATTTTAGCTAAGAAATTTTAATAAATTTTACTTTTCTTATATATAAATAAAGTTTTTTAAATCAAATATTGCACCCAAGCTTTTAAGGGTTCTGGTGAGCCATACCAAATTCCAGGACTTCTGGGAGAATGCTTGACACCTTCAATCACCAGATTTTCCGCCCCCTGCAAATGAGCAGCTTCAATGGGCGTAATGCCATCTCCCCAAGTGTTACCCTTACCACAGGTTAATTGGTAACTACTGTAAGCTAACCAACTACCAGGCCGCCTTTTCCCAAAGATAGTTTTGCCAGCTACACAAACGTAACGAACGTTTTTGTAAAAAGCTCCTGGGTAGTTATTGGTGACAAAATCTAGATTGGAGCGTGTCCAGCGTTCTTGGCTAATATGGGGTGTACCCAAGGTGACGAAAGTAGCAACCAAGGGATGCCCTTGGCAGAGAAATGGTTTGACATCGCCGCGTGCTAAATAAGGCTTTTCTCCCATGTAAATGCGGGATATCCAACCTCCGGCTGAGTGACCAATTAAGTTAATTTGAGTAGCATTATATTGACGTAATATATGCTTGATCGTGTAATCGAGTTGTTGCAAAATCAGTGTTACGGGTCTTACTCCAAAAGTGGGGAGCCAGTCACGCCGCCGCAGTGGGACTGTAACTGTGGGAAAATCTAAGTTTTGTAGGGATTGTTCTAGTTGGCGATAAGTGATCGCGCTTTCTAAATATCCAGGTAAAATAACTGTCGGTAACGGCATTTGAAATTTTGGATGCAATGATTGAGGGTTTGAACTTTTTTGACGAAAAAGTAGTCATATTCAAGAGCTAGAATTGCGATCGCCTGACTCACCCCTTAGAGAAAAAACCAATAGCTTTGGTGGAATTTAAGGCTAGAATGTCAATAAAATTGTACAGGTTGCAACAGTTTGAGGGGCTGCCGATGTGGTAATATTTTCAAATAGGGCCCAGTCTCGGAAAAACACGTGTGTCATCTGTTACAGAAGTGTAGTTGACTGAAAAACAGTTGAAAAAACAAGACAACTTCGGCAGATGTTTTGATGTATTCAAACTTGTGCGTTTACTTAAACTCTATAAAACTTTCAGATATTAATTTTAATTGTGTGTGTCATAACAATAAAAATCAAAAGTAGTAATTTTTCAAATATCTCTTTAGCAGACTCAAATTTTGAAAATATGATACAGCGTCATTAGATTAATTAAAAACTTGAATAAATGGCAATTTTGGCGTTTTGATTGCCAACTGGGGAAGTTATTATTTCCTTATGAAGAACGCATATCTTGCAAGATATTGCAATGTCGAAAAGAGAAAATCGCTAGTCAACTGCAACTGAGTGAGTGAACCATAACATCTATGTCTTACGTCTCCCTGCTGAAAAATATACCAGAAATCTTAAGCCAGCCAATTGGGATAGCAGCTATAGCCTCCCTTGGTATCCACGGTGCGATCGCCATGATCGTACCATTGATGCCGATGGAGTCTAACAAGCCCAAAGAAACAGCATCATCCAAAACAGTCGGACTTTTGGAATTGAGCCAAGCCGACCAAAATCGTTTGCCGCAAAGCACGCCCCAGATTGGTTTACAACAATTACCTCCAGTCGCCCCACTTGCTGCTTCAAACTTTAGCCTCCAACCGGGATTAACCCCATTAGCACCATCACCATCCAGCCAGCTGGTATTACCTCCGCTACCGGCATCATCGAATAACTATCGAGTCTCTTCCTTGCCTACAAGGCAGTCTTTGCGGATGATTCCTAGTGATAATTTGCGGTTTGATGCTTCTAAATTTGATAGTTCTAAATTTAATACCAGCGCTAGATTCTCTCAACCAGTTCCTCGTGTAGATGTGAATGAGAGTGTCGCCAAATACGAGCCACCTAAGCCGCTAGCTGTAAATAGGTTGCCAGAATTGCAGTCGCAGCAAATACCTGCTGATATGCTGCGGAATGCCCAGCCTCCAATCTTATCTGACAGTACACCCGTTGCAACGGCACAGGTAAATACGACTTCGCAGCCAATGACGCAACCAATTCCGAATGCGTCGTCTACCATTGCTCAAAACCCGCTGATAAATTCTCTAAAACAAGCTCCAAGGAATGGGGATACTTTAATTGGAACTAGGGGAAGCACGCTACAAACAGCGGATTTATCAACGAAGGGAACTCAACAGGCAATTGCACAGCTAGACTCCTACGCCAACCTGAGAAAGGAAGTCCAGCAACAATACCCCAACGCTGAACAAAAACCAGTCATCCGCCAAACATTATCCACGAATAAGTCAAATCTTGAAGGTGCTGTTTTGGGTGTATTGGTGGTAGATCCTGATGGTAAGGTCTTAGATATCAAATTTCAAGACAAGTTAATTTCCCCAGAATTGCAATTAAAAGCAAGGCAATACTTCAACAAGCAATCCCCCAAGGGTGATAAACAGATTAGTTCCTATCCATTCAACCTACGTTTCCAAAACAGCACAAGCAATCTTACTGGGACTACTCAAGAGCAAAAACCCTCGTCATTATCTGCACCGGGAATCAATAACAATCAGATTACCCCCTCACCAGCAGCGACTTTTAAACCATTACCTGATTTACAAATCAAAAATAACCCGCCTACGTCCTCACCAACAGGTACTCTCAAGCCATTATCTGAACTGCAAATTAAAAATAACCAGCCTACGCCTTCATCGGCAGCTACTACTTCTCAACCTTTATTGTTGCCGAAAATCAATCAGGGTCAGTCTACATCTGCTGCTGAATCGGATAAAAAATTAGTAGAACGGTTGCGCGAAGTTAAGGAAAACAGACAAAAGTCTAATCCAGAAAAATAATCGCCCGTTGATGATTTTAGATTCAGGTAGGGATAATTTATCTAGACGCATTTGCAGCGTCTGATAAAGAAGCGGCTACTCTACGAGTTCTCAACTGGAGTAACCGCAGGGTACTTTCCCTACCTGAAGATAATTCTTTTCGACTATTTTTTGTATAAATCCTGTTTAAAATACAATACGTTTGGCTTAAGGGTTATTGGTGTAGTTTCAAGACGCGATTTATCGCGTCTCTACATCAGGGTTTTGGGTTTAAAATATTGTTTTTGATAGTTGACAAATTAGCGATCGCTAGCTCGTCATACATAATACTTAATTTAGAAGTTCGTTAAAAGGTTCCAAGAAGGAAATCTACTGAGGGATTTCCAACAAATAAATTCTCCAATATTTTGAGGTGAGCGTCTAACTGGCTATTAACTAAAGATAGGCAAACGCTCACCCCACAAAGACTATACGGTATAGCTACTTTACCAACCTTGTTCTGCATTTTGAAAAACGTAAGCAGCCACCTCCAGAATCTCCTCAGAACTTAACTTGCCTTTAAAAGCAGGCATAGCATTTTTACCATTTTGCACTTGGTGGATAATTGCCTCGATTGAGTCTTGATTGTAATTTTCTAGGTACTTTGACAATGCTTCCTTTTTCAAGGTTTTCTGGCTGATAAGGATGTTACCGCCACCTATATGGCAAGAAGCGCAGTTAGCCTCGAAAATTTTAGCACCGTTGGATGTTTCGGCAGCTAGTGCTGGACTAATGAATGTAAATTTGAATAGAGCGATCGCCGACAGTAGAATTAATAAAAGTATTCTCAACAGTATTTCCTCGCAACAAGCCTCCAGCAAGAGTATAAACGTGATTAATCCCTGATTAAGTCAAATTTGATCAAAATTGGCGGTAACAAGTTCACTCCTCGATCGCTACAGATTGTTTAGCGTCTTAGGGAAGGATAGAACTCGTTACCGCCATTTCTGCATTTTATGCGTCACTCTAGGAGTGTAGCGTGTGGCGATGAGCTAATTTTCACGTCAGTAATCATCTCGTGTCAAACGCTGGTGTTTCTAGCCTTGGACAGTGATTGTACCAATCATGCCAGCACCACGATGAGGTTCACAGTAGAAGGTGTAGTCACCAGCAGGAGCGTCTGCTGCAAAGGTGGTTGTTTCCTTTTGGCCAGGACTCATGAGCAACTTCTTATGAGACAGAGATTTAGCTAAATCGGCGCTCTTAGTGGGGTTTTTGGTAGCATCAAACACAACATTATGGGGAGGAACTTTATTGTTTACCCATTCAACTGTGTCGCCTGGTTTAATAGTCAACTTTTTCGGTTCAAATGCCAGCATTCCTTTATCGCTACCCAATTTCACCTGGTAGGTTTCAGCCGAAGCACTGGGAGTAAAAACAGCAAAGCTGCTAACAACTAAAAGGATTGTCAACACAGCTAAACTAAGGCGTCGCCAGCTTGCCGAAATTAATTTCATAGCTCTCTCCTAACAAACAATTTTTTTCCCTTTCTCATTTTAAATAAAATCAACACCAAAGTATGACAATCTGTCATAGATCCATTTTTTTTTAAAGAATGGAGAGCAATTTATTGCAAAAAGCTGTCCAATAAGCAGTAAATGGGGAATAGGGAACGGGGAATTAGGAGTAGGGACTGAATTCTTCCCAATGCCCTATTCCCAATGCCCAATACCCTATTCCCAATGACTCAACTCCGGGATTTAGTAATAGATTTTTCCGCCTCCCCACTTAGTACCAACGATTTTGGGTTGTAAGAGAATATGACCGGCGATCGCCTCTAAGTCATCATCCGTCAGATTTCGCACTGCTGTGAAAATATCTGCGCTTTTGAGACTGGGGTGTATTTCGGAAATCTCTTCTTCCCCGTCGTAAGTAGTGGGATTTTTCAGGTAATCTACTAAACCTTCAATGTTGTTACGGTTAGGTGTTGCCAGTGCCAAGTCCTCTGGAGTGAGTCCGACGTTTTGGTTTGTCTTGGTAACTCCCCCAGCATGACATTGGGCGCAAGCGTAATTAAATAAGCGTTTGCCTTCTTTGACTTGTTTAAGGCTGAGTACAACGGTATCACCCTGAGTATTTAATGGCACTGTTCGGGTAGCTTCGTCTAGTTCCACTGCTGTCGCGCTACCGACAATCAACTGAAACGAGAGTAAAACAGTAGCCACAACAACGCCAATTAGTCTTATAAACATGTTTCCCCTTAAAGATTTTGACGCTCAACACAGCTAAGAACGCGATTCTCAATCTCCAAGCTGCTAATTGCTAATGACTCATTGTTTTTTATCATTAGCTATCAGTTATTAGCCAAAGTTCTGAGATAACCCTTCAGGTGACTTCGTGATCACCCACCAAGTCGTTAGTACCATTGGGGCGTATTTCAGAGGATATTTGGGAAATAATTGCCTTTGCATCTTCTAACGCCAAACGGGTCTTTTGGTGTTTGTAGGCGATTCCCAGTTGGTTGCACAGAGAAAACACTTGTTCTACAGGAATGCTGTAGTCGGCTGCTATCTCTGCGATCGATAGGTCTGCAAAACCCATAATGCTTGTTTACTGATAGATCGAGATTGAGTCGCTGTAATACCAATATCACGTTAGGAGTGCAATTTGTTGCCCAAAATACTGTTTGGGGAATGGGGCATTGAGAATGGGGCATGGGGCATGGGGAACAGAGAGAGCAAAGGAGAATAATTAATGCCCAATGCCCAATGCCCAATGCCTATTAACCTTTTCCCCCGGTAAAGGTGACGCTTTGAATAAAGTAACGATTAAAAAAGGCATAAATGCCTAAAGCTGGCAGGGTAAAGACCATAGAAGCCGCCATAATGTAGTTCCAATAGCTGATGTATTGACCTTTGAAGGTGTTCAGCCCCAAGGGGAGGGTAAACATTTCTGGGTCAAATAGGATAACTATAGGCAGTAAAAAATTATTCCAACTCCCCATGAAGACAAAAACCGCCTGCGCTGCTAGTGCTGGTTTTGCCAAAGGTAAGACAATGTGTCGAAAAATTCCAAAAGTATTTAAGCCATCGAGTTGAGCTGCTTCTTCTAGTTCTTTAGGAAAATTAACGAAAAACTGCCGCATCATGAAGATAAAAGTGGCATTAACCATGCTAGGAACAATCATGCCTTGATAAGAATTCAGCCAGCCGATCGCTTTCAAAATCAAAAATGTGGGAATCAGGGTGATTTGCGTCGGTACTGCTAGTACTGCCAGGATGAGAAAGAACCAAAAGCGTTTGCCCACAAAGCGCAGTCTTGCCAAGGCATAACCAGCCATTGAATTTAACAACAAGTTTAAAAGCGTAACGCTGAGTGCGATCGCTACACTATTGAACAACCAGCGCCAAAACAGTGGTTCTTGGAGAAAGATTTGCTTGTAGTTATCGAGAGTAAAATTCTTGGGGAGAAAGTTGGGTTCACCACCGACAATCTCTGTTAGTGGCTTAAATGATGCTGAAAGTGCCCAGAGAAAGGGGATTAGGGTAATGATGGCATAAAGTGTCAGTAAGACGTATAACAGGGCTTTGAGCCAGGATAAGCCAGAGGTGTTAGTCAAATCCGTTCACCTCCAAAAAGTCGCCGTTGAATCAAAGTGATGGCAATGATTACTGCTGTTAACAAAAATGCGATCGCAGCTGCATATCCCATTTGTAAATTCCGAAACACAGCTTGATAAATTAGCAGCACCACAGTTAAGGTAGCGTTGTTTGGCCCACCAGTACCGCCAGAAAAGATGTAAGACTGGTCAAAAAGTTGAAAAGTCCCAATTACCCCCACTGTTACCACAAAGAAGGTTACAGGCTTAAGCAAGGGAAGAGTAATGTGGATAAATTGCTGCCATCCATTTGCGCCATCAAGTTCCGCGGCCTCGTAAAGTGTTTGGGGTATATCTTGCAACGCCGCCAGATAAATCACCATAAAAAACGGTGCAGTTGACCAAATGTTCATGATCATAATGCCTTTGAGCGCAACTGCTGGATCGCCCAACCAGTTGTAAGTAGGTAGCCCCACAAAAGCGAGAAAATCGTTTAGTAGCCCATCAGTGTTATAAATCCACATAAAGATGAGTGTCAGCACTGCTGAAGAGGTGACTGTCGGCAAAAAGTAGAGGATGCGCCACCAGTTTTTACCACGAATCCCAGAATTCAGAGTTACCGCCAGAATTAAAGCCAGGATAGTTTGAGTTGGCACAACAATAGCTACATATTCGGCTGTGTTTCTTAAAGCAATCCAAACTCTTTCATCTTCAGCTAATCGCGTGAAGTTCCGAAAACCGATGAACTCGTACTCAATACTGCCGAGAAGTTGGACTTTTTGGAAGGAAAGAAAAACGGCGTAGACAATGGGTAAGACTACAAAAGTTCCCAAAACTAGAATGGTGGGCATCATGAACATATATCCAGCCACGTCTTCAGTGATGTTCCATCTGGGGTTATTCCGCCGCCTGTTGATTTCAAACACTACTGAACCTCCGCTTAATCCCGCACTAACCCGACTGTAGCGATGGGTTGTGCATGATTATTTATCGTACTCCTGTACAAAAATATTTAACCTCATCAAATGAGTCTCTACCTTTAGAAAGCGTAGATCAAAGCAGCAAGTCAAAAGACATCGCTTGTGTGAGTTAGCTGAATATGCAACTTAGGGAACTATATATTTGGTTTCCTTGGGATGCTAATTACCTAATTCAAGCAATAGGACACAAAATGTCATATACAGCGTACTTACGTTCGATTAAAAATAAACTCCAAAGAACTGGTAAAACTCAAAAAAGCCTACGAGTCAAAACTATCATAGAACAGTTTGGCTACCAGCGTAGAAGTCAATCATTCATAGATAATTTTAATACTGCTCTTGATGAATTGGGGCTTTGTGCAAATCCTCGGTTGGATTTGCATATTCCGTTAGATACAAAAATAGCTATTTCTATTAAAGGTGTAGAACCAATAAATGAAGTTGCTGAATCTCAATCAATTTCAGCCAAACTAAAAGAGGCAATTTCAGTTAAACACGATTTTTTCTACTACCTATTTGATTTTGGCTCTGAACAAGAATATGAACGATTCCAAGCGTGTTTAGATTCGCACCAGCCAGTAGGTATTTTTTTGATTCCGCAAGTAGAAGATTTCTTCTGTGATATTGTTGTCAAAATCTTTAATTATGAATTAATTAGAAAATATCAATATGGAGGCTATAATAGTATACCCAAAGCTGCTAGTAGGAAAATCCCTACAAGTATTGCCTCAGAAGATAAAGATTGTGAAGACGAACAAGAAAATCCTATCTCTGATGCTAGTATTTTTCAATTTTATCGCTCAACTATGACTAGTATTATACTTGGCAATACTGGTTTAGAATTGCTTGATTCTGAAAAATTCGATCGGCAGTTTGAACAGATATCCCTATATGCCAATAAATATAATTCCGAACAATTTTTTATTTTATTTCATTGTCCATCGGCATCAGAAATCCAAGCTCATCAGCGAGAAGATGCTTTAGGATATTTGGTAGATAAAGTTGCTAGTAAAATTCCTTTTACTTTTACTCTCAGGTGTAAATACCCAAATGAAGCCTCTATTGAATACAAAGAGGAAGTGTACGCCCATTTTCGTCTACTGCTAGAACTTCCATATTATGAAATAGAGGAAGATGATGCATCTTTGCAAGATTACTTTGTCGAATTACAAAAAGCTCAAATCCAAGCTGAGTCTCAATTATTGCTGAAGATGAAAGCTGAACATTTTTACACTCTGAAGTGGCAGCAGGAAAGTAAAGAATATATCTACCTTAAGTATTTTGCTATTAAAACGTTGGAAAGTCTAGGATATGGATTGTCTAATATCGGCTGTGAAGTTGACTTGACTTCTAGAGATGAAGATATATCAGACGATGATGAAGAGTATAAAAATGAAATTATAGAAGTCTATGTAAAAAATCAGGTAGTAGTTGAGATAGAAACTCTCAAATACCAAGAATTTCAGGATAACAATCTCTTTTTAGATTCAATTAAAAGAGTTTTGAGGAAATCCAAAGTATGGCCAAATCAACTAGAAAGCCTTTGGTTGGTAATTCCCGGTTTTGAGATAGCACGCAACTATTACCAACTAAAAAAAGTGAAGGAAATATTAGAATATAAGTTTTCTGGATATTATGGCGATCGCTTCCAAGTTGTAATCATGGCTCCTGATTATGAAAAACACCAATTAGTTCCAGTATCCTTTGACTCTATCAACTACCCATCTTTTGAGTATGTGGCTCAAAAACCTAGTTTAGTACAAGCATATCCAATTACTAACCGCGTCAAAGAATTTAAACTTGACTTTAGCCAAGTACAAGGGCTGAATGAAGAAAAAGAGAAACTAACTAGACTCCTGAAGCTGCAATCTAAAGGATATAAGAGTTCAATTGGTGGATTTCTTTTCTATGGCTTACCGGGATGTGGTAAAACTCTACTAGCAAATGCCTTTGCTAATGAGTCTGGAAGATATTTCTTTAAGTTCTCTCCTGCCGATATTGTCAGTGTTTGGATAGGGCAAAGTCAAAAGAATATTCGAGATATCTTTGCTCAAGCTAAGAAAAAATCTCCTTCACTTTTATTCATTGATGAGTTAGACAGTATTGGGTTTAATCGCAATGAAGATAACGCCCACACAGACCAAAAGGCAACTATCAACCAATTACTGATAGAACTAAATAATCTGCAAAATAGTGATGTAATTGTAATTGCGGCTACTAACTATTTGAGTGGGATTGATAGTGCTTTGAAGCGTTCTGGTAGATTGGATTGGAAGATTCCTGTTTTCCCACCCGATCAAGTGGAAAGAATAGATTTGTTCAAACACTACCTATCAAAAATTGATATGAATCAGCTAGTCAACTTTGAAATTCTGGCAGATAAAAGTGGGAGATTTACTTCATCAGATATTGAGTTGGTTTGCCGGGAAGTCAGAAATGCTATTCTTCTAGAAGAAATAAGTTCGGCTTTAACAACTTCAGATGTGATTACTTACATCAATAATCTGCAAGACGGCGGTTTAAGTCTTAATGAAGGACAAGTCAAAGAATTTTTGGAAGAGTGTAGGAGAATGAGTGTAAAAAATAATAAGTTAGAAACTCTGAAATTAGAATGGGGATTGTATTAGCAATAGGCTGGCGATCGCTATTACCACACCCTAATTGCTCGTAAAAAATAACTCGTCTTCCTGTTGTTGCGATCGCTTCTAATGGTTCTAAGTATTCGTGGGGTACTCCTGAGTCTCCGTGAAGACACAGCAGCGGTAGCTTACCAGAATATTCTCGATCTGGTTTGACAATCCGATACCATACCTGATGACCACGAAATGAGATAAAACCTTCGAGGGCAGAAGTATTAGACATGGCACAAAAATTATTTGACATTATAATAGTCAAATATACGTAGACAAAAATAGCAAATGGGGATCATCCACCCAAGAATAATTGATTACCACGGCATTTCAGCAACCCAAGCACAGCTAGATTTTGCCATAGCATTTCTAGATGAAGATATTCCCCTTTACGTTGACCCTTTTCTTTTATGGAAGTCTCCCTCACAACAAGACCAATCACTTCATACCTCTATAATTAATTCCTTTAATAACCTAAACTTTCTTGTTCAGAAAGGCAAAATAGATCAGGCTCGTGACAACCTCATTCTTGCATCTGAATGCCAAGAGATTGGACTTGGATTGTCAAAAAAACGAAAAGGTATAAAAATTAGTCGTAATAAAGCAGATGAAATTATCTCTCTATTTCAGAAAGTTCCTGAGTATGGAAAATACGGATTTATTCACTTTGAAGAAATCCAGTTTTATATAGATGGAATTGCGAAAGATCGGATCAGTGATATTTGTTGTAATTTTATTAAATCATTTCTAATAGACTTTACAATACAACAATGCGAACAACTAGGAATACCAATTGATAAAGCTGTTATTTCTGTACTTTACGACTACCAAAAAAACTCATTTATCCTAAATCAGGAAATTACATTGCCTGTGAATCCTGAAACCAAAGAGCCTTTAATTTTTGTTCCTAAGAGATGGCTAAAATTTTCTCCGTGGATCAACTTTGAAGACTACTTTAAAGATTACTGCCCTCGTGATGAAATTTTTAATCCTGGTGAGCCAGAAGAACGTGTTAAGGTTCTAAACTTCAATAGGGATAATTATGGCATTGTTCAGGAATATATTAAGGTAAAAGAGCGAACTCAGGATGACTGTAAAAATGATCCGCTCTTTAAACAGATTCCAGTCTTGTCGGCTAGACGCAAATTAGGTGAAATACAAAAACTACCAACAGGAAAAACGGATGAAGCAGACATTAAATACGAAGATTACATCTGTCAACTTCTTGCATCGCTTTTCTATCCAGACCTTGACTTTGCAGCAAAGCAGAGTCGTACAGAATCTGGAAGACTGATTCGAGACCTCATTTTTTACAATAATAGGTCAATTGATTTTCTTCAAGAGATTCATCAAGATTATGGTAATAGACAGCTTATTTTTGAGTTAAAGAACGTCAAGACAATCGAGCGTGAACACATTAGCCAACTCAATAGATATCTTGATTCTGGTCTTGGTAAGTTTGGTGTTATCGTGACAAGAAACCCTCTCTCAAAAGCAATGTTCGGCAATACTATCGATTTATGGTCTGGACAAAGACGATGTATCATTACGCTTACAGATGAGGATATCTCGTTAATGGTTAATATCTTTGAGAGTAAGCAGCGCTCACCAATTGATGTTCTTAAAAAAAAGTATGTGGAATTTCGTCGAGCTTGTCCCTCGTAAAAGGTGAATAGATGAAGCGTAAAGATGTTGATGAGTTTGAAAAACTATCGGGACAACTTCAAGGTATTTACGAAGAAATTTCTGTCTTGTCTAAAAAATCTCCGAATGATGCGGTCAATAAGTTTAAACTCAATTTTATCAATCAACTGTTGAATGGCTCGAATGGTTTCCTTGAAGAGAAATATCGGCCTTTTAAAGAATTTTCAGAGTTTGATACAGATGATGTTCCCCAAAATAGTGATGTAGTACTGATGTTATCTCAGTACGTAGCCGCTATGAAGCAGTTCAAATCCACTTATTATGGCTTGGATGGTGCCGTGCGTCGCTGGTTTACTGAATAAATACAGCGTTTTGAAACTAATTGAATTATACTACTGACTTCTAGAAAGTAGAGATTTCCCCACTTTCTGCCCTAATAACAATAGTCTATTTACCTGTAAATTGCGCCCTCATAGTTGATCGTTAGCAGTTAAGTATTATGCGGTCAATACTCTTAAGTTACTCCATCGCCCTAATTTGCTGATTAGCTTCATTCTGTGCCTTCAGCATTGCTTGTTTTAATGGTTGTTGCCCCAACAAAGCGCTGACAAACTGGTTATCAAAATTATTCACGATCGCACCTGGATACTGACCTACTTGCCACGGTGTAGCGTAATTAACACCCGCGACTAATGGCGATCGCAACGGGTCTTGGTCATAACCCAAATTCTTTGCCACTGATTTACGTGTTGGCAAAGCAAACCCTGTTCCTGTCCACTTTTGCATTCCTTCTTTACCTGTGAGATAAGAAATCAACTCCCAGGCTTCGGCTTTGTGTTGTGCTTGCTTGTTCATCACATAGGCGACTGTAAACACCATTGTGCCTTTTTTTTCATTAATAGTAGGCACTGGTGCAGTAGCAAACTCTACTTGTGGAAAGGTTTCAGTTAAATAGGGAATTGCCCAGTTACCTTCAATCACCATTGCCACTTTACTCTGACCAAACATTTCACTACCTGAGTTTGTCCCCACATCAGATTTTTGGGCAGAGGAGCGGTCTTTTTGATACTGGTTTACTACTAACTCTAAACCCTGCAAACCTGCTGCACTGGCAAAAGTAGCATAACCATTTCCATCGACAAGTTGTCCACCAAAGGCTTTAATTTTATAAGCTTGACGCGCTAATTCTGGAATTTCCCCAAAGCCATATTTGTTAAGCTTGCCTGTTAATTGTTGCGAGTAATTACGTAATTCATCCCAAGTCGCTGGCGGATTACTTAAGCCTGCGGCGGCGAAAGCTTTTTTGTTATAAAACAGAGCAAGGGTGGAATAGTCTTTGGGAAGCCCGTAAATCTGGTTCTGATATTTAAAACTGTTGAGTAGGGTATCCTCGAAGTCTACTAAGTCAAATTTGGGAGTGATATAACTATCTAACGGTTCCAGCACATTTTGACTCATCAAGAAAGGAGCTTCCAGGGCATCCAGATAAAAGACATCGGGCGCAGCTTCCCCAACTAAACGAGTTTTGATTACATCCATGTATTGATCGGAAATTACCTCATATTTGACCTTAATAGTTGGATGTTGTGCTTCAAAGTCTTGCAGTACTTTTCTCAAGAGTTTTTGCTCAACGGGAGAGCCTCCCCAACCACTAAGTTTGATGCTGACTGCGGTAGATGCTAACGGTTTACTTGGCAATTGTAGGCTTTGACAAGCAATAATAGCGATCGCGATCGCCATCACCAAAGCCAAAAAATTAAATAATCCTTTATTGTTCACAAACAAATAATATTCTCTTTCCTCGCTTATACCTTGTGTTATTAAGGAATGATATTTTACTTATTTGAAATTTTGGCTGAAAATTGCAAGCTAAAATAACGAAAAATTATCAGCAATGCTAATTAAAGCATACTGAGTCCCTTTGCAACCTGATTTGTCCGAGGATACTTCACCCATAATTTATGTTGATGGATTCTGTTCAGATTGAAACAACTGCACCACTAACTCTAGAATTTCCCCAGATTGCCTCACCACCAACATCAATCTCTCCAAACTCTCGAATACCCAAAGATACTATTCGCACTAGTTTAAAAGCTTCCACTGCGGATTCTGTCTTAGCATCGGTTTACTCTCTTGGAACTGGCGGGATTTTACTCAGCAATTTATTGGTGGAATTGGGTGCTAGTCCAGTGGTATTTGGGATGCTGTCTTCTATTCCCATGTTGGTCAATCTCATTCAGCCGTTGGGTGCTTATTTGTCGGAACGCAGCACCAGCCGCTTTCAATATTCGCTTCGGACACACGGAATTGGTCGGCTGCTATGGCTGATTTTAGTAATTGGTATTGCCAGCGCTAGCTTGGGAGTGGTTGATGCTCACCAGTTAGTCATATTGACACTCTTGATTGTTTTATTGAGTAATCTTTTAGGAGGGCTAGGAACTGCATCGTGGCTCAGTTGGGTAGCAATGATAGTTCCCCGACAATTACGAGGCAGGTTTTTTGGGACACGCAATAGTGCTGCTAACCTTACCACTTTGGTTTGCGTACCAATGGCCGGTCTAGTTGTATCACATTGGTATGGGGGATCTGTACAAGGCTATGGGATAGTTCTACTGGTAAGCGTTGTGTTTGGGATTATGGGATTAGGGTGCCAGTATTTCCAGGTGGATATGAATCCGCGATGCCTAGGGCTGCAAGCTACGCAAAACACTTATTATGGCAAGTTAACTCAACCAAGTGAGATTCAATCAGAGGTTGTAAAAGAAGAATCTTCTGAAGTCGCTCAATCAATTCATCCACCACAAGAACAGTCAACCAACAGCATCTGGAAAAACTCTAACTTTTTGATTTTTCTGCTGTATTTCAGCTTTTGGGCGCTTGCTGTTAACCTCAGTAGTCCTTTTTTTAACCTCTATATGCTCGACACGCTGGATTTGGATGTGAGCTATGTGACTATCTACAATAGCTTTCAGGCGGCGGCGACTTTGCTAATGCTTATCCTGTGGGGAAGATTAGCAGACAAAATAGGCAATCGTCCCATTCTCATCTGTATTGGGATTTTGGTTGGAGTCACCCCACTTCTCTGGCTAGGAATTGGTGCTAATCACCTTGATATCTGGTTGTGGCTACCTCTATTACACATTTTGGCTGGAGGTACTTGGGCGGCCATTGATTTGTGCAGCAATAATATACAATTAGCGATCGCACCAACTAAAAATCAGTCTATCTATTTTGCGATCGCAGCTGCTGCTGCTGGTGTAAGTGGTGCTTTGGGCACAACTATAGGCAGTTTTATCGCCCAATTTGCCCAGTCTGGAGGTTTACTCAGCTTGTTTGTCCTCTCTGCTCTATTCCGACTAGTAGCCCTTGTTCCGCTCATGTTTCTCCAAGAGCCAGGTAGAGGATAAGAGGGATGAGGAGGACAAGGTAGTATTTTCTCCCTTGGCTCCCCCTGCTCCCCCTGCTCCCCCTGCTTTATTCTGCTGCGGTAGAAGTCAAGGACATTGTTTCCCACAAAACCATGTGAGGTGTTGTTAATACCGGCTGGTGTAGAGCAATCAGCTGGGTTAGGGTGTTCTTTAATTGGGTACGGGGTACGATATCATCAACAAAACCATGCTGGAGCAAATCTTCAGCAGTCTGGAAATTTTCGGGTAGTTTTTCCCGTAGGGTTTGCTCAATCACTCGCCGACCAGCAAAACCAATGGTTGCCTTGGGTTCTGCCAAAATGATATCGCCCAACATTGCAAAACTAGCGGTAACACCGCCCGTTGTCGGATTGGTCAAAACTGGAATATATAATAATCGAGCGTCTTTATGGCGCTGTAAGGCTGCGGAGATTTTCGCCATCTGCATCAAAGAGAGCATACCTTCTTGCATCCTGGCGCCACCAGAGGTACAGATGATAACTACAGGATAGCGTCGTTGAGTGGCTTGCTCAATCATGCGGGTGAGTCTTTCTCCCACGACGGAACCCATACTACCACCCATGAAGCGGAAGTCCATAACCCCAAGGGCAATAGGCAAACTATTGATTTGACCTAAACCAGTTCTAACTGCATCTATTAAGCCAATTTTATCTTGTGTTTCCCGCAAGCGATCGCTGTAGAGTTTGCGATCGCGAAATTCTAGCGGATCAGTTGGACGTAAATGCTCATCCAGTGGTTTCCAGGTATTGTTATCTATCAATTGACGGATGCGCTCATCACTGTCTACCCGATTGTGATGACCACATTCGACACAAACCATCTGATTGGCTTTCAGGTCTTTTGTATATGCTAATACGCCGCACTTAGAACATTTATGCCACAATCCATCAGCAATTTCACGTTCTTGGCGTTCGAGGCTGGTAGATCCTGACTTCCTCCGATTTGCAAACCAATCAAATAAAGACTTTAAACCACGTGATTCTTCGTTGTTAGCCATTTTTTATTTTATTTTAAGTGGGTATGAGGTCGAAAACATGTCAAACCGTATTGGGTTGTCCTGAGTCATTAGTCATTTTTCTTTATTAAGACTAATGGCTACATCGTTAAACTACGCTTTTAAGCAATTCAGACCTTAATTTTCATCTTTGGTTGCCAGCTTAACGAAAATACTTATACCAATACAAGTCTCTTGCTCTTTTTTTCAGCAGACTTAATTATATGGACGTAGTGACAAAACCATGAGAATACCAACCTCCAAATAAGATGCTCTCCCCCTCCCACCCAAATCAATTATTTGTATTGCTGGGTTTTGAACAATCAGCATCTGTTGTACTAGTTGCGCTTGCCAACGGTTAATCGTCGTTAAGAGGGTAATACAAGTCACAAGCTGAATATTATCAAAATGTGAAAGGTAGATGGGGTAATGTTGGTTACAGTCACGAATTATAAATATTTCTTATGAAAGGGCATTAGTTATGGGTATGGGGCATTGGGCATTGGGAATGGACAAGGTAGAGGGGGGAGCCGAGGAGAGGCTTGTTCAATAATTCCCCCTTGTCCCTTTGTCCCCTTGTCCCCTTGTCCCCCACTCCCTACTTCAATTCAAGAGGCTGGAAAAAATAACCGCAGGTAGCTAGACAAAATAGCTTCGCCGCTAAACAGGGTAATCACAGATCCTAAAGCCAGAAAAGGGCCAAAAGGTATTTTTTGTCCTAATTTTTGTCGCGATCGCTGCATAATCAAAATACCGATGCCAATTAATGCTCCCAACGCACAGGCAATAAAACTAGCCAAGAGCAAATGTTTCCAGCCTAGCCAGGCTCCCATCATGGCTGCTAACTTGGCGTCACCTGCACCCATTGCAGTTTTACCAAAGGCAATTGAACTCAAGAGGGCGATCGCATCAAACAGCCATAAGCCTAATACTGCGCCAACTATAGCCATTATCAGGTGATTTACCAATGCCACAAAACTACCTTCTGGTAGAAATCCAACTACCATTTGAAACAAAATCCCCACCACTAAACCCGACTGAGTAAGTGGATTGGGTAGGGTCATTGTATCTAAATCGATGAGTGATAGCGCCAATAACCAACTACAAAAAGCCCAATAGCCTATTGTTAAAGTCGAAACTTGAAATACCAAAAAAATTAGTAAAAAAATTATGCCCGTTACCCCTTCTACCACGGGATAACGGACAGAAATTTTGCTTTTGCAATATCGACACTGCCCTTTTAAAGAAATCCAGCCGAACACTGGTACATTGTCGTAAGCTTTTAGCTGGTTTAAGCATTTAGGACAACGAGAAGGCGGCCAAAGAATTGACAACCCGGCAGGTAGGCGATAAACAATAACATTGAGAAAACTACCAATAGATGCACCCAAAGCAAAGACCATTACACTCGCCGGGATGGCGAACAAAATGTCCATACAGTCATTTGTCCTTTGTCCTTTGTCATTTGTCCTGTGTCATTTGTGCTTTGTCATTTGTCCTTTGTCAATAACTAATGACCAATAACTAATGACTAATGACCAATGACCAATGACCAATGACTAATACATGTGCGATTCAATTTGACTTAAGGGTACAAAACACTCTTGAGGCAAAAGAACTGGTTGGTTAGTAAAAATAACCTTACCTCGATGAGTCACACGATTAATTGCTACACCGGAAGGTTGCCCAGCTATTTCGGGATGGACTTCACAGTGAGTATAGTATATCTGCCCAGCAGCTCTGATTACAGCAGGATCAATCAAAGGCGATTGGTTCTTTGGGGCGGTAAAATTTACTTGTCCTTGTCGTAATGCGTACACTATCGACTGTTATTTGATTGCTAGATTTCCCTTTAGTCTACCCGAAACTCATGGCAAAGGTTGCCAAATTGCCCAAGTTGCTCTACAAAATTATTTTTGTTCGATAGCTTTGATGAGTGAGTCTCCCATAGCGCGGCAACCAAGGAGATTTTTTCCTGGAGAAATTATATCTCCTGTGCGATCGCCCTGCTCTAAAACTTGCAATACGGCTTGTTCGATCCGATTTGCCGCTTCTGGTTGGTCTAAACCGTAGCGTAACATCATCGCCGCACTCAAAACCTGTGCTAGAGGATTTGCCTTATCAAGTCCAGCGATATCTGGGGCAGAACCATGAACTGGTTCAAACACACCAGGCCCAGAAGCGCCCAAACTAGCTGAGGGTAACATCCCAATACTACCTGTGAGCATGGCAGCAGCATCAGAGAGAATATCGCCAAACAAGTTGCCTGTAACGATGGTGTCGAACTGTTTGGGAGCGCGTACCAACTGCATCGCAGCATTATCTACATATAAATGAGAGAGTTCGATATCTGGATATTCTTGAGAAAGTTGGGTGATGCGATCGCGCCACAACTGAGATACTTCTAATACGTTGGCTTTATCCACCGAACAAAGTTTTCCACCGCGTTTTTTTGCCGCTTCAAACGCCACTCGTCCAATGCGTTCAATTTCCGATTCAGTGTAAACCATTGTATTTACACCACGTTTCTCACCGGTTTCTGTAGCAAAAATCCCTTTAGGTTTACCAAAGTAAATCCCACCAGTGAGTTCACGCACCACCATAATATCCACGCCTTCGACAATTTCGCGCTTCAAAGTTGAGGCATCAATTAGCTGGGGCAAAATTTTCGCTGGGCGCAAATTGGCAAATAATCCTAAACCTGCACGCAGTCCTAACAAACCTGCTTCTGGGCGTAAATTGGATGGCAGGGAATCCCACTTATAGCCACCAATGGCTGCGAGTAATACAGCATCACTGTTACGGCAAGTATCTAGAGTGAGAGAGGGCAGAGGTTCCCCTGTGGCATCAATTGCTGCACCACCGATCAGGGCTTCTTGGAATTCAAACTTCAGATCGAATTGCTTCCCTACGACTTTCAGCACATCTACCGCCACTGCCATAATTTCAGGGCCAATGCCATCGCCGGGGAGTAGAGTAATGCGGTAGTTCTGGGTCATAGCTGGTTATTACTAGGTAAATGCTTTCAGATCAAATATCATACCTAGCAAAATGTACTGATGGAGTTTTTAATTTATTTGGGTGTAGCTCTAACGTAATCATCTGGCATTGGATGAAACTACTAAAAAAGTCCTATATCCCTAGTTGAGCGGATCGAAACGCTGCAAGATGAGAGCTATGAACACCACTGGCAAACCTACACCCATACAAATAAGAGCTTGGATAAATGTTAAAGGTGTGGTGTCAAACACTTGATTCATCATGCTCCACTGACTGAACAGACATTGTAAAATCACCACAACCACAATTCCGATCGCAGGTGCATAGGCTACGGGTGTGCGTTTACCTTGTATTCTCACGACTAGAAGATGGTAAAAACTGGGTAATGCTTAACAGATAAAAGACTTCTGCTGCCACCAATCCATTAATCGCCATCGTGCGAGCTAAGGCTTCATTGCCTGTAGTTTGCAGTATCCATTGAAACATCCCAAAAATTACCAGCCAATTGAAGATGGAAATCGCTATGATGCGCTGGAGTAACCCACCCGATAAAAGTCTTTCTCTGGGGTTGCGCGGTGGTTGTTGCATCACCTGTCCAGATTTTGGCTCAAAGGCGAGGGGAACAATCAACCCTACTGAACTGACCATGTTGAGCCAGAGAATTTGGATTGGTAAGATGGGAAGCACGGTGGCCAGGAGAATGGCAATCAAAATTGTCATGGATTCTCCCACGTTGATCGGCAGCAAGAAGGCGATCGCTTTTCGTAAGTTGCGATAAACCCCACGCCCTTCCTCCACAGCCGCTTCTATTGAGGCAAAGTTATCATCAGTTAGAAGCATATCCGCCGATTCTTTGGCAACCTCTGCCCCGGCTATACCCATCGCTACACCAATATCCGCCTGTTTGAGAGCGGGAGCATCATTGACACCATCTCCAGTCATGGCAACAATTTCACCCTGAGACTGCAATGCTTTCACCAGATGCAATTTTTGTTCTGGAGCAACTCGCGCAAATACCATACCTTGTTCAGCTGCTTGAGCAAATTCTTTTTCATCCATCTGAACTAATTGCCGTCCGGTGAAAACTTGTGCTTCAGTCGAGCAAATTCCCATTTGCCGGGCGATCGCAGCTGCTGTTAGGGCGTGGTCGCCTGTAATCATTTTTACCTGAATCCCAGCAGATTGACAGGCTTTTACTGCGGCGATCGCTTCCTCACGAGGCGGATCGATTATGCCCTGAAGTCCCAGAAACACCAGTCCTCGATCTATATCATTGCGATCCAAGGATCGCTTAGTGGCAACTTCTTTGCTGGCAAAAGCTAGCACTCGTAACCCTTGGTTTGCCATACCAGCAACTTCCTGTTCCACTGCGGCAGGATTGAGCGCAACCTGTTGTCCTTGAGTATCGAGCAGGCAATCGCATCGTTGGAGAATTGCCTCTACAGAACCTTTGAGATAAATCACATTCAGCGATCGCTTCGCATCCAATTCATGCAAAGTTGCCATGTACTGGAATTGAGACTCAAAGGGAATGGTGTCTATTCTAGGTAATTCTTGCTCTAGATTCTCTTGCGTCAATCCCGCTTTATTGGCAGCCGTAATCAATGCTCCCTCAGTTGGGATTCCTACTAAGTCCCACTGTCCATCTCCCCATTCGATATGAGAATCATTGCAGAGCAATCCTGCTTCCAGGGATTCCCAAAGAGCAATATGTCCATCTGCATTGAAATCAACAGGTTGTTGATCGATCAAGATTTCACCATCTGGGGCATAACCAATACCGCTAACGGTGTAATGTTGTCCACCTGCATAAATCTTTTGAACCGTCATCTGATTCTCAGTTAACGTCCCAGTTTTGTCAGAGCAAATAACAGTGGTACTTCCCAAGGTTTCCACAGCAGGTAGCTTGCGAATAATCGCCTTACGTCGTGCCATCCGGGAAACTCCGATCGCTAAAGTGACGGTAACAATTGCAGGCAATCCTTCGGGAATCGCGCTGACTACCAGAGCTACACTCGCTTTGAAAACATCAATCCAAGATTCGCCTTGTCCTAATCCGACTGCAAATGTCAGGGCAGCTAAACCTAAAATGACATACAACAAGCTTTTGCTAAACTTGTCAATATTTCGCGTCAGTGGTGTTTTCAGATTTGTGCTGCTTTCAATTAACTGGGAGATGCGACCGGTTTCTGTGGCATCTGCGATCGCCACTACAATCCCTTCTGCCTGTCCAAAACTAACGAAACTTCCGGCATACACCATATTGCTTCGTTCGGCTAACGGTGTTTCGATAGGCAGTGATGCCGTTGCTTTCTCAACCGGAACGGATTCGCCTGTTAAGGCAGACTCGTCAACTTGCAACCCACGCACACTTAATAACCGCAGATCGGCGGGTACTTTATCCCCAGATGCCAGCAATACTAAATCACCTAGAACAAGTTCAGTCGAAGCCAGACGGGTTTTTTGACCATCGCGAATCAAAGTTGCTTCGGTAGTGACAGCTTTGGATAGAGCAGCGATCACGCCTTCTGCTTTCGATTCTTGAATGTAGCCAATGATGACATTAATCAGGGTGACACCAAAAATTACTCCCGCATCTAGCCAATCTCGCAGCAGCAGCGTCACCACTCCCGCCGTCAGCAAAATATATAGTAGTGGTTGATTAAATTGCTCTAAAAATCGTAGCCAAGAACTTTTTCCACTTTTAGCAGTCAGTTGATTTGCACCCATCTGCTGGTGTCGTTTGGTAGCTTCTTCATGGGTCAAACCTGCTTCCGGATGGCTGGCTAAGGTTTGCACAACCTTTTGTTCACCCAGAGTATGCCATTCATAGTTGAGTAAATCTTTTGTTGTCTGGGCAAAAGTATTTGTAGCGATCGTATCTGCTGTCATTTTCGTCTCCAAAAAATAATTAGTAACTAAGAGGATGTTTGAAAAGTCATGATTGATGTATGAAATATTTTTTACCCCACCCTAACCCTCCCCGTATGTATTGGGGAGGGAACCAAATTTTCCGGTTTCCCCCCTTTATAAGGGGGGATTAAGGGGGGTAAAACGCCTGTGGGACATGCATTTGAGCTTAAGTTGACACCAATGCTTCACAACTGTCTACTAACCACCAGAATTTTGCTGTTAAAACGTGAGTTTTCTACGAATAGTATTCATTATGTTTTACAAGAAACAATCTAGTTTTCTCGTAGTCCACCAAAGAAACTTTATATGGTTTATTTTATGGTAGGAAAATCAAGTTATTTTCTCCCCCTGCTTCCCCTGCTTTATCTACCTACCTTCACCCGTAATTTTTGGGTTAGTCGATTACTAGGACTAGAATACATGGGGTTGTTTTTAGCAGGAATAACCGTTTTAATTTTGGTTTTCCTATCAACTCATACCCATGAAAATCTACACTGAAATTGAAATTCAGGCATCCGATGAGCAAGTCTGGAACCTACTCACTGATTTTGCCAGTTTTCCACATTGGAATCTGTTTATTCGTCAAATTAGTGGTTTGCTGAGTGAAGGGGCACAGCTAACCGTTCACTTTCAGCCTCCGGGTAGAGATATTATGACCTTTCGACCTACGGTGATTACGGTAGAACCTAATCGCAAACTGCGCTGGTTATGGCACTTTTTGATACCAGGGTTATTTGACGTTGAACATAGCTTTATCATTGAACCGTTAGCAAGCGATGTCTACGACGGGCTACGCCTACGCGTTCGCTTCATTCAGCAAGAATCTTTCCAGGGTTTACTAGTACCTCTGTTGGCTCGTCGATTAAATATCGACGTTCGCCAAGGGTTTGAAGCTATGAACCAAACATTGAAAACCAAGGCAGAACGCATTGAAAATAAAAATCAAGAGGTCAGAAAGTTTATATAATCAGCTTTTTTCAACTATAGTAATAGCCTGAAATCGGATCGATGTTATTCCACAATCTCATAGCGCACTAACTTTCTAACATCTTCACGGGGTAGACCTAGTTCTTGGGCAATTGTCGCTTCTATTTGGCTGAATTCTATTGTTGGAAGTTCTAATTCCAACCGCTTCAAGATGGGGTCTGCTGTTTCTACTTCTACCTGGGTAATTTTTTTAGTTCGATTGACAGCGGCGTTAATGAGCAACACATTGACTGATACGCGTGCTTCAAGCTGAGTATCTGACTGAAGTTTTTTCTCGGTGGAGTAGGGTCGCCTTAACTCTTGAGCAGTGATGAAACTACAGCCAAGCCAAAACACAACCGCTACCAGTGGTAGAGGCAACCAAAACTCCAATCCCAGCCCTTGCAGCCAACGTTTACTAATACGCCACACACTACACCTGCTTCTGATTTTGCTAGGTCACACTTCATCTATATCCTAATGGGGTAGACAATCCTCTGAAATCTTACTGATGAAAGACGTTGAGATTGCTTCAATAGATTATTCTAAACAAGCACAAGTGTATAAAGGTGATGAAAATCTTACTGGTAGAGGATGATCCAAAGCAATTAATGCCGCTGCAAATGGTTCTCTCTCAGGCGGGACACAGCGTCGATGGTGTCAAGGATGGTGAAACTGCTCAATGGCTTTTGGCTGAAAAAGAATATGACCTGCTGATTTTGGATTGGATGTTACCTCGGATTAGTGGAGTGAGTTTGTGTCAACAGTATCGGGCGGCAGGAAAAACAGCTCCCGTATTAATGATTACGGCAAAAGATACCACACCTGATAAAGTCATAGGATTAGATGCCGGAGCAGATGATTACCTCGTCAAACCGATTGATATCGTGGAGTTTATGGCACGGGTGCGGGCATTGAGGAGGCGATCGCCCCTTTGGCAAGGAGACACCCTCTGCTTGGCAGACCTCGAACTTCATCTCGATAGACTAATTTTGGAGCGACAAGGGGCGATCGTATCGCTTTCCAGCCAAGAATTTCAGTTGCTAGAGTACTTCATGCGTCATCCTAAGCAAGTCCTGACTCGCAACCAGATTGAGCAAGCTGTATGGGAGTGGGGTAGTGAGCCAGAAAGCAATGCAATCACCGTTCTAGTTCGTAAACTTCGCCAACGTTTGCAAACATTAGCAGCAGCCGATTGGATTGAAACTGTTTACGGTATGGGCTATCGCCTCAACCCTCCAGAACCATCTTGAAACTTGATAGTGGCTGAGATGGAGAGTAGGGAGTAGTGTGGTTCAATTATTTGAAAAGTCTTGTAATTACGTTAGCGTAGCGGTAGCGAGTCCGCGAGCGTCATTATGAATTACGAATTAGCATAAGTTGTGTTTAACCGCAGTCGTCGTAATTTAGCTCGTTGGTTTACCCTTTCAATGGGGTGCATTCTGATTCTCTTTGCTGGAGTCATTTACAATCTTGAGGTAAAAGACAAGCTCAAAGCATTAGATAAACTGCTTTATAAAAGAGCAGAGCTAATGGCAGCCAGTTCGCAATATCGGCTGGATCAAGGACAAAAAGAAGTCGATCTGAGCAATATACCGCTATTGGGTAGTGGTTCTCACCCTGCTGATATTGAACTAGTTTATATTCGTTGGTATGACCCGAATGGCAAAATCAATCGTTTTTTTGGTACTCCACCTCCAGAAAAGTTAGAAATAGCATCTGAGTTTCTCACGATTAAGTCCGTTGACCAGTTTACAAGTGAGACGCTTTGGCTGCGTCAAGTCACACTACCTGTTCAAGGAGGAAATTCGGTTATCGGTTATCTGCAAGTTGCTATCCCTCTGACAGAAACTCAAAACGAACTCAGAGAATTTCAGTTAATATTGACCCTTGCTGTACCTGTAGCACTGGGGTTAATTGGACTTACAGGTTGGGTACTTAGTGGCATAGCTATGCAGCCTGTTCAGCTAGCCTATAATCAACTACAACGCTTTACATCAGATGCTTCTCATGAGTTGCGATCGCCCCTTTCTGCGATTTTGACCAATGCCCAAGTTGGGTTACTAATGGCAGCAGACCATCCCCAAATCCATCCCTCAGTGGAGAATATCATCGATAGCGCCAAGTCGATGAGTACCTTGGTCAATAACCTACTGCTGTTAGCTCGACATCAGGGAAAATTAACTCCCGAATCTCTCAAAAAGGTTAATCTTAATAGCTTGCTAGAGAATTTAGCTATTTATTACCATACTGTTGCTGAAAAAGCGTCGATCAAGTTGATCAGCCATTTACCAGAACAACCCATTGAGTTGTGGGCTGACCCCGATTTGCTGCGGCTAGCTGTTGAAAACTTGCTCAATAACGCCTGTAATTACACTCCGTCTGGTGGAACTGTCTGGTTACGCTTAGAATCTCACCCAGATCGGGCAGTAATTCAGGTCATTGATACTGGAATTGGAATTCCAGAGGCAGATTTACCTTACATTTTTGATCGCTTTTACCGAGTTGATACAGAACGTGCCAGAGAAAGCGGCGGATTTGGGTTGGGATTAGCGATCGCTCAACAAATTGTCCAGGCTCACGGCGGTAATATTCATGTGATGAGCAATGAGGGTAAAGGCTCGACGTTTCAGATCAAGTTACCGTTTATGAGCCATTCCTAAATCACCTTTAAAAGATGATTCATAATGAAAATCTAAAGCAAACGATCCGCTAACAGTGCCTTCTCTGTTAGCGAATTCAAGTTAAATTAATCCAAACGTGGACTATTACAAATACATTTTAGAGTTGAGCAAAGCTTCTTCAAAGGTGTAGCTGTCGGTTTTTTGACAGGTAGTAGATTACTTCGATGCCTATGGCTACTCCTACCATGAACACTAAAACCCAGACAGTTTGTGGATCTGTTTGCAAAGCAAACCAAATTAATATTCCTAGTGCCACCAAACATATTCCAGTCCCTAGAAGTGAAATCCACTGCTTGCTTTTCGTATAACGATGCATACGAGCATTAGCTAAATTAACCGCAGCAAATATCAGGAGAAACCCAGCACTACCCATCGTTGAGATCCGATTTATATCACAAAAATTGGCGATTATGAGAGTGATACCACTAGTAATAAACAAGCCAATTGAAGATTGAGCTATGCCATTTATTTGGCTGCCAGTGTCAAACCCCCTAGATTTAGCAATAACAGTGCTAAAACGAGCTGAACCGTAGAGTGTTGCGTTACTAGCTGAGATAGTTGAGAAAACAGCAGCAATAGTAATCAAAACAGATCCAAATTGCCCCATAATTGGTTTGGCAACTTCAGCCAAAGCATAGTCTTTTGCTGCCAAAATCTGTTCTATTGGTTCTGCTCCCAATGTAACCAGTGCTACTAAAACGTAAAGCAAAATAACGAACCCGATTACAGAGTAATAAACCCGTGGCAAAGTATGCTTGGGATTGACAAGATCCTCTGCTGCATTGGCGATTAGCTCAAAACCTTCATAAGACAAAAAGATCGCTATTGCTCCTGCGAAAATTGACTGTAGCGACGATACTGAGACTGGTTCTAGACGGGAAATGTCGATATGACTACTTCCCATAAGAATGAACAGTATCAAAATCCCCAGTTTGAAGCTGACAATCCAGATTTGAGATTTACCAATATGATTGGCAGTTAGTAGATTTAATCCAGTTGTCCCTAAAATTGCCAAGCTAATCAGTAAATGCTTCCAAATAGGTTGAGTAGATGTAAACAGGCTAACTCCATAACTACCAAAAGCCTGCAAGTAAAAGGAAAGCATGACTACATAGCTAAACCATAGTAGAAGATTCAGTGTCCCACTAAACAGCCCTGAACCAAAAGCCTGGTTTAAGAAGGTTACTGTCCCGCCTCGACATGGATGAGCTACCGAAAGTTTTGCATAAGCATAAGTAGTTATCAAAGCTATTGTCCCGGCGATCGCAAATGCTAGTGGTGCGCCTACATCAGCTATTTGAATTACTACTCCCAGCGCTGGAAAAAGTCCACCGACAATGCCGCCGACACCCAATGCCCACACAGACCAAAAACCGATTTTTTTGCTTGACACCTGTAACCTCTTTAGGAATAGATAGTCTTATAGTCGTTGACCAACACGCACATAATCAAGCTGAGATTAGGCGGTTGGGAATATAGCGGTTCTCGATCGAATGAGGCACATCCCCAAAGTTGAAAGGTTTTATATATAAAGTCTAGCTATACTTCACCAGCATAGGAAGCGCTTTAAAAGCCTGACTAAAGAACTTGATCGTGCTGGTATGGCGCAATTTATGCAGCAATTTGACAGGATTTACGCAACTGGCACAGCGCGATCGCGATTGTGTAGTGTTTATGTGCTACATAGAAATGGGATACCTACAACTCAGAAAAGATTTTATGACAATATCCAGAACTCACATACTTTTTTATGTCGCTAATTTTCTGAAAGCTAGTTTCAATTTCTGAAACCAGCCTGACAAAAGCTGTAAAAAAAGTTAGGTTAACTGTTAATCACAAGCCGCACCCCAGCCGCGATGGTAAAAGAATTAGCAATTTGCACCCGTGGACTAACTAAGCAATTTGACCGGCACGTTGCTGTCAATGATGTTGATTTAGAGGTTCAAGCGGGGGAAGTATATGGACTGATTGGGCCGAATGGCGCGGGTAAAACAACTCTCATCCGAATGTTGGCAACTGCTGAGGAACCAACTACGGGTGAGATTTATATTAATGGCGATCGCTTACTTCGTGACAAGAGTAATCCCAAACTTAAGCGTCGTCTAGGCTACTTACCCGATGACTATCCACTGTATGAAGATTTGACAGTTTGGGACTACCTAGATTATTTTGCACGTCTCTATCGCTTGCGAGAACCACGCCGCACTCAACGCCTACATGAAGTTTTAGAACTCATCCAACTTGGTAATAAACGCCACAGTCAGATTTCTACTCTATCGCGGGGGATGAAACAGCGCTTAAGTTTAGCGAGAACCATTATCCACGAACCGATTTTACTACTACTAGATGAGCCTGTTTCTGGGCTTGACCCCATTGCCAGGATGCACTTTCGCGAAATCATTAAGGCTTTGCAAGAAGCTGGGATGACTGTAATTATTTCTTCCCATGTTCTCAGTGATTTAGCGGAACTGTGTACATCTGTAGGAATTATGGAACTTGGTTTCTTGGTAGAAAGTACCTCTTTACAACAACTTTACCAACGTCTTTCCCATCAGCAAATTGTGATATCAACTCTGGGGAACCTAGAGGCACTTTTAAAGGAATTGAAACATCATAATTTAGTAGATGAGTGGGAGGTAATATCAGGAAAAAATAGCGTGCGGGTGAATTTTTCGGGCAAAGATGAAGATAGTGCTGAGTTGTTGCGATCGCTCATCAAAGCAGATATTCCCCTGACTGATTTTCACTGCACCCAAGAAGACTTAGAAACTATTTTCTTAAAATTAGGTCACAAACAAGCATCTTAATTCGTCAATAAATATCACTCCCCATTTTTGGAGAATTTTTTCCGATGATGCTCAATTTAATAGACAAAATCGGTGATTGGAATCCACAATTATTCCGCGAACTCAAAGGACGGCTGAAATTTTTTAATGTTGCGATCGCAGTTGCAACATCACTACTTCTACAAGTGGTAGTTTTTCTATATCAATTACGCGATTTTCCTGATGAGCGATACTCCCTCACTGGCACATACTGCCGTTTACGTCAAGTATATGAACTGCAACAAAAGCAGGCTTACCAGGAATCAAATCAATCTACAATTAATGACTTGAATGATTTTCTGTTAAATAATTTTTGCCCCCAAAACCAAATTGATTGGCAATTGTGGTGGCGAGATCACTGGGAATATATATTTCTAACATTTAGTGTAATTTTTGTATTTACACTATTAGTTGCAGGAACTTATTTGCTAATCAACGATTTAGCCAAAGAAGAAAGTCGCGGCACATTGAATTTTATCCGTCTCAGCCCGCAATCAGAAACAAGTATATTGAGTGGTAAATTGCTAGGAGTTCCAAGTTTAGTTTATCTCGTAATCTTAGTTGCAGTTCCTTTGCATATGTTGGCTGGACGTTCTGCCAAAATTGCCTTTAGTTACATTTTTAGTTACTACGCCATTCTTATTGCTAGCTGTCTTTTCTTCTACAGTGCTGCACTTCTCTTTGGTTTAGTTACTCGTTGGTTTAGCGGTTTCCAGCCTTGGCTAGGTAGTGGTGCAGTTTTGCTTTTATTGTTCACAGTAATGGGGTTTGCATCGTCTTCTAGCCACAGTTTAAATAATTCAACTGCTTGGTTAAGGCTTTTCGCTCCTTGGGATACAATAAATTATCTGTTTCCTAACTTGTTACGTATATATAATGGTTCTCCTCTGAAAAACGTGGAGTTTTTCTATATCCCATTAGGGAAAAATGTTGTTAGTGTTGTTGGTTTCCATTTATTGAACTTGGGATTGGGCAGTTACGGAATATTACAAGCTCTTAAACGTAGCTTCCGTAATCCTCAAGCCTCAATCATCAGTAAGAGACAAAGTTATTTATTCATAGCTTTTTGCCAGGTGATGATGTGGGGATTTAGCTTACAATCTTGGCGAAATGATTCCAGATTTAATGAATATGTTGCACAAAATTTAGTTTTTCTGGCACTATATAACTTGGTGTTGCTTCTCAGTTTAATTGCTGTGCTTTCTCCGCATCGTCAAGATGTACAAGATTGGGCAAGATACCGACATCAGGAAGTTTCTAGTCGCAAGAGTGTTTGGCAGGATCTAATTTGGTCGGAAAAAAGCCCTGCAATTGTAGCGATCGCTATTAATTTGACAATTGTTGCTATACCTTGGCTAGTCTGGATTTCACTTACATCTGTTTTTGATACAGAGCATAGTGAGAATTTTGACAGGTTGAAAGTACTTTTAGCTATAGCTTTGTCTATTAGCATCATCATGATTTACGCTACCATTGCCCAATTGATACTTTTGTTGAAAACTCCCAAACGTTCTTTCTGGGCAATAGGTACTATAGGTGTGGTAACATTCGTACCACCGATAATTCTAGAATTTCTCGGCATCTCCTTGTGGAAACATCCTACTATATGGCTGTTTTCAACTTTTCCTTGGGCCGCGATACAATACTCTGGGGCGACAACAATTTTTATGGCATTCCTAGCTCAGTTGAGTGTTTTAGCGTTGTTGAATTTCCAGTTAACAAGGCAGGTAAGATTAGCAGGCGAATCTGCTACAAAAGCATTATTAGCAGGACGTTAAGTAAGTAGTTATTCATTAGAACCCCGATTTCTTTGAGAATTCGGGGTTTTTGCATTAAGGTTAAACTTTTAATTAGCACAGGTATTACGACAATCTGACAATCATGCTAAATCTGCCGACTCAAGACCTACGCTATACAGCCATTCAGTTTTTAGAACAAAGTCCCCCACAACGTCTACAAATTCTTAAACAACTGGGTATCGCTCGTTATGATTTTCTAACTCAGATACGCCTAAATGAACCAAATATCATCTGTATTATGCGGTTTTTTAAATATCCAAGTCAGCTAAAGTTTCCTAATCTTATGGGAGCAGATTTATCTGGTTTAATTTTAGATGGAGTAAACTTGATTCGAGGAAATTTATTAGAAGCAAATCTACAAGGTAGTAGTTTAGTCAATGCAGACCTTTTGTTTGTAAATTTTACGAAAGCCGATTTGAGAAATGCAGATTTACGAGGTGCAACTTTGAATGAGACTATCTGGTTTGAGACTCTAGTAGATAAGTCTCAGCTTGGTAGAGGTACTGGTTTAAATCATCTGCAACGTCAAGATTTACAACTACGAGGAGCGATATTTAATTCTTGAGAAGTTAGTAATGAAAACACAAAAAATTATAAGATTATTGAATTGATATTGGTCTGGATAAGTTAATGAGTATTAAGTTGCCCCAAAAATTGATGCTGTTGGGTTCAGGAGAATTAGGTAAGGAATTTGCGATCGCTGCTCAACGTCTTGGTAATTATGTGATTGCGGTTGACCGCTACGCCAATGCTCCGGCGATGCAGGTTGCTGATGCTTATGAAGTTATTTCTATGCTCAGTGCTGATGATTTAGAAGCTGTGGTGACGAAACATCAGCCAGATATTATTATACCAGAAATTGAAGCAATCCGAACAGAAAAACTCATCGAATTTGAACAGCGAGGGATTACAGTTATACCGACTGCGGCTGCTACTAACTATACAATGAACCGCGACAGAATTCGCGAACTAGCACATCAAGAATTGGGCATCAGAACGGCTAAATATGGTTATGCAACAACTCTAGAAGAATTGATTGTAATTTCGGATAAAATTGGCTTTCCCAATGTTGTTAAACCTGTGATGTCATCATCAGGGAAAGGTCAATCTGTAGTGCAGGATAAGAGTGAAGTTGAGAAAGCTTGGAATTATGCGATCGCTAATTCTAGAGGAGACAGTCAAAAGGTCATCGTAGAAGAATTTATTAACTTTGAAATTGAGATAACTTTACTGACAATTAAACAGTGGAATTCACCGACAATTTTCTGCTCTCCTATTGGTCATCGCCAAGAAAGAGGCGATTATCAAGAATCGTGGCAACCCGCAGATATTTCTGAAGATAAGATATTAAAAGCTCAAGAAATAGCGATAAAAGTCACTGATGCTTTAGGAGGAGCCGGAATTTTTGGCGTTGAATTTTTCATTACTAAAAATGAAGTGATTTTTTCAGAGCTTTCTCCTAGACCTCACGATACGGGAATGGTGACATTAATCTCACAAAATCTAAATGAATTTGAACTACATCTACGAGCTATTTTAGACTTGCCAATTCCTCATATAGAACAGCTAGGAGCCTCAGCAAGTGCAGTAATTTTAGCCTCAGAAAAATCTGATTCTATTGCTTTTAATGGTGTCGCCGATGCTTTGTCAGAAAAAGATGTAGATATTAAATTATTTGGTAAACCTAATGCTCATCCATATCGGCGAATGGGCGTAGCTTTGGCGAAAGGTGTGAATGTCCAAGAGGCTAGGGAAAAGGCTACTAAAGCCGCAAGTAAAATCACAATTATCTAATTACTGTAGGGGTGCACATCTGTGCAGTGGTGTCAACTTAAGCTCAAATGCTTGTCCCCACATACACTTTACCCCACCCCCAACCCCTCCCCTTGCCAAGGGGAGGGGCGGTTTTGGCTTTAGACAAAACCGGGGTGGGGTGACGCGGATAGTGATGGTAAGCGAGTGGACTTAATATCAGGTGATTATAGGGCTTTCACGTTAACTTGACACCTATGCGCAGCTAGCTCTGTGCGCCCTACTCCTATCTCGTAACACTATTAAGCGAATTAACCGCAGCAACCGGATTCGGCTGATTCAAATAATCGTAAACTAATTGGGAAACTTGACGGATAAAGTCTCTCCCTCTGGTGTCTTTATAAGGACGAGTGACAAAGATAGCCGCCAGGTAACGCTTACCATTGGGCATAGTTACAAACCCTGCATCGCCAATGAGAAAGCCGATATCTCCGGTTTTGTTGGCGATAACTGCACCTTTCCCCAAACCGGCGGGAAGGAGTGTGTGAATTGTGGTGTGACGCAGAATATCTAAGGCTTGCTCCCGACTTTGTGGCGAAACTAGTTTGTTATTCACAACTAAAGCCAGCACCCGCGCCATATCTTGAGAACTTGTGGTGTTGGTTCCTCTCAAGTCAGCTAAAAGATGGCGAATTACTGTGTCTTTCAGTCCCCAACTACGGAAACGCTGATTTAGTTTCGCCGCTCCACCTAAGCGATCGATAATCATGTTGGTGGCGGTATTATCACTAATGGTAATCATCTTAGTGATGGTTTCTAAAGCTGTGTACTTCTTCCCAACTCGCTCATATTGCATACTTCCAGAACCATTGGTAACTAAGTCACGCCGCATAGTCAGGTTTTCCTGAAGGGTGACTTTACCAGCATCTAAATCCTGGAAAAAGGCGATGAGTATTGGCAGTTTGATTGTACTAGCAGCTGGGAAAACGCGATCGCCTCCAATATCCAGATAATCCCCAGTATCCAAATCCAGGAAAAACATTCCTGTTTTCAGAAAACTGTAGCGACTCATCAAGGCTTTAATTTGAGGTTCCAGCGCTTTCATCGGTGAATGCATCGGAACCACGCCAGCAAACAAAGTGCTATTATCATTCACTCTTGGAGAAATACTCGGAGTTATCTCTAAATATTGCGGCTGGGTTGCAGTCAATCGTATTGGTTTGGGTAACTGCATAGACCAATGATTGGGGAATTCCTCTTGCAGTTGCACCTGTGCTAAATCAAAGGTGTAGCCGGGTGCTAAAGTAACTACCATGCGGGTAGTCTCTGCATTAAACTGCTCGATGCGAATGTCTTTAATTACTGGCCCCACTCTTTGACTAGTCTGTGGATATCCTAATGTAACTCCAGACAAATCAATTACCAGACGAGTCGGGTTGTTAAGTAATTGTACCTTCGGTTGAACATTCTCATCTGTGGTGAAGTCCAGATGGTTGCGATTGCTATCAAAATGCCAATTTGCGATGGCTATGCCCGCCGCAGGCATCGCACCATTAGCTTTAACAGTGGAACCAAACAGGAGCAAGCTTAAGAGGCTGGGTAGAAACCAGCTAAATTTTACAATATTTTCTTTGTGTGTGAGTAGCATCAGCGATCGCTTTGTGTGTGAGGAAGACTCTTGAACCAACAAAAGCCGCCCACCATTAAAGCACAATTATAAAAAGTTTTGTAAATTGCAGTGAAAAGGCACGGTAAAGAAGCAACCGAACCTATTTTGAGCGTGGCGTAATCTATTGCATCCACGCACGAATGCGTTTGCGTATCGCAGCTGATGACTGTTTCTCCGGCGTGAGCCACGATGCCACAATTGTGTCACTGAAGGCTTTTATTGCGAAATCTACGTAGATATTCGATAGGAATACCACATAAACATGAGTATTCTCCTGACATAACATTGACATCAGAATGACATATCTAAAAAGTATATAATCAACTATATTTTTAACAAATTATCAGAATTTATATTTAGTAATTGCACTATTTACAAATTCAATCTTACTTAATCAACTATTAACCAAGCAAGTAATTTTGCTATTGCATAAAGCTCCTTGTACATGATCCCAACAGCCCTGACTGGACGTTGAATTTGGGCATTGAGGCGTTTAGTCTTAATACAATATTGAAACAAGAAATTTGATGCTATGATTCTGTTTCAATATCTCTGCTTGATTCAACAGCAATAGCAATCTGCCAGAATCTGTCTATAGGTACTTTCATATATTTTTCTACCTAAAAGTATACATATATAGCTAAAATTTGAGTTATTGATTTAGAGAAATCAGTACTACAAGAAAACTGTCCATGTTTTCCCAAGATAAACCAAATCCAAAAGATTCACCGCAAGTATCATCTTCAGCGCCTTGCCAAACCATTTTGCCTACAGCCCCATTGCCGGAAGCGATTAGTCAAAATATCGAGACTATTATTGCCCTGCACAGACGTTATGAAAAAGACGTACCTCAACATCAACGGTTTGTAGAAACGGTAACAGCCTTTTTTGGTCGTCCGGCATTCCTGTATAGCATCCTGTTAGGAATTATTCTGTGGGTAACACCCAATGTATTACCACGACGTTTAGGCATATCAAGATTCGATCCCCCGCCATTTTCTTGGCTACAATTTTCACTGACCGCAGGTTCCCTGTTAGTAACAACAGGGGTGTTGATAAAACAAGAGCGTCAGGAAAAACTAGCAGAGCAACGGGCGCAACTTAGCCTTCAGCTTAACCTGCTCTCTGAGCAGAAAATCGCAAAACTTATCGCTTTAGTTGAAGAATTACGCCAAGATATTCCCAATGTCAAGAATCGCTCTGATCCGCAGGCCCAAATAATGAAAGAAGCTGTTGATCCGCAAGCGATTCTAGATGCTTTAGAAGAGACTTTAGCATCAGAGTTAGCTAATTTTCAGAATCAAAAAATACCAGATCAGGAGTAAAAATGCTGATCATTATGTTAGCAAAAGCACTAAGATTAGTAACTTTTTGATTGTATTTGCTGCCCATCTCAATACGTTTTAGATAACTTGGAGAGGTAGTTTGGAGGCACTTAAAGTGAAGAAATTAAATTTAAATACTATTGCTTCCCCAGCACTTTCTTCTACTTCGCTCAAAGAACTCGCTTTAACAGATAACTTTTTTAACCAAACCGTATTGATATAGCAATCCTAATTGAGTTGTGAAAAATATAGATTAGGAAACGAACCGCCAAGGACGCCTTCTCTGCGAGAGGCTCTGCCAACGCGCAGCGTCTCGAAGAGAAGGACGCAAAGGAAAGAAAGAAGAAAGAGAGATATAATTTTCACGAATGATTTAGGACTGCTATAGTTACTCAGATTGTTAGGGTAGCTATCAGCTTCACTAGTAAAGCTATCCGCTTACTAGGTTTTTTGCGTAGGCTGTTTCTGTAATTAAAATCCTAAATCTACGGCAATACGGTGGGCGCAAGCAAACCCAGAAAAAGCGACTGCATTCAAACCTTGACCCGGAAAGGTACTATCCCCTACACAATAAAGTCCTGAAATAGCTGTGCGATTAAAGGGCATATTCAATAATCCCCACAACTTACGCCGAGGAATTGGCCCATAAGTGCCATCCTCACGACCCAAAAAGCGGCGATGGGTGCGCGGTGTTCCGACTTCTAAATAATCCAATCCGGCATCTAAACCGGGAAAAAGCTTCTCTAGGCGGTCAATAATTCGCCAAGCTGCCTTTTCTTTCTTCGCTTCGTACTCACTCGGAGAAAGTTCTTGCCAATCATCAATCCAGTGAGGCGTAAAGGCATGAATGATGTGATATCCATTTGGTGCTAAATCTGGGTCAAGTAATGTGGGAATCGAAACAAACACTGTGCCTTCTGCGGCTGTCATCTTTTCCCAGTCTTCCAGCAAAATATGGTGACACTCTGTCCCCGCAGGTAAAACTGACTCCTTTACCCCGATGTGCAAACTCAAGAAGCTTGGAGATTTTTGATAGTTTTGTTGCCACTTTTTCTCATTATCTGGCATTGCTTCTACTGGTAGTAATTGTGTAAATGTATCCCAGCGTGTAGCATTAGAAACTATGCGTTTACCCCGATATACTTTACCATTAGCCAGTTGTACACCTACCGCTTTTCCCTGTTCTGTGAGAATTTTGGTGACTCTAGCTTGGTACTGAATCTGACCTCCAGCCTTTTCTAGACCTTCCACAAGTTTTTGGGCAATTTGTCCAACTCCGCCTTTGGGATAGTTAACTCCGCCATAATGCCTGTCAGAAAAGACCATTCCAGCGTTAATCATTGGTGTCATGTCTGATGGAACCACCGACCAGCAATAACATTCCATATCGATAAATTTCAATAATTGCGGGTCTTTGATGTAGCGCCGCGCCACATCCCCGGCATTTTGGGGCAGATACTTGGCTAAACCGAGACACGCCAAAGGATGCTGGAAAAATACGCGCAGTAAATACCGAGGTTCTTCTAGCGACAGCAAATCCATACTGTTGAGGCACTTGAAGACTTTTTGGCATTCGTCATAAAAGCGACGAATCCCTTGTTCTTCATGAGGAAAGTGAGCAATAAGATTTTGCAAAAATTTTTCATAAACCCGGTCAACCTTCAGGTCTAAACCTTGGGGTAAATGATAGTGAATCTGTACCGGATCTGCGATCGCTTCTTGGCTGACATTTACAGCTGATAATGCACGGGTGAGTAAGTTGGTTGTACCGTTCTGTCCCAGCCCAAAAATCATTGACGCACCAACATCAAATCGATAGCCTTGGCGTTCAAAATAACCAGCGCTACCACCGGGAATCAAATAACGTTCCAGTACCAGCACTTTCGCTCCCTTCGCCGCTAACTGGGTCGCTGTTACTAATCCGCCAATCCCAGACCCAATTACGATCGCGTCAATTGTCATTTGTCCTTTGTCCTTTGTCATTTGTACTGAGCGTATCGCTAAAGCGAAAGCTCCGCTAACGCGTAGCGTCTGTCTGCGACACGCTGCGCGAACGTAGAGAAGTATTTGTCCTTTGTCCAGAGTCAATCAATATTTAATTTAACTAATGACAAATGACCAATGACAAATGACCAATCAAAAAAAAAGAGGGACGAGCCTGCTACTGCTGGCTAATCCCGTCTGCCGATCCTTAAAAGAGAGGAGAACACTTTATAAGAATATAGTCTTGATTGAGAATATATGTCAACTACTAATGAAAACTTTTATCAATAAAATTGGGATTGTTAATTTTAAGCTGTCAGCCGGATGCAGGAAAGAGTATTATGGTGTTTCAGTTCTTATACAATAAAAAGGCGCCTATTTCTGGCTATGACGCTACAATTGCGCGTTTATGTTCCACCCCATCCCCTGATCAAGCACTGGCTAGCAGTTGCCCGTGATGCAGGCACGCCTTCAGTATTGTTCCGCAGTGCCATGACTGAGTTGGGAAGATGGCTGACTTATGAAGCTGCACGAGACTGGTTGCCGACTCAAGAAACAGCAGTACAGAGTCCCTTAGATACCTGTCCAGCAACGGTGATCGATCCGCAAGTACCTATGGCAGTAGTGCCGATTCTGCGGGCTGGGCTAGGATTACTAGAGGGAGCGCAGACTTTACTGCCTTTAGCATCGATTTACCACCTTGGCTTGGCGCGAGATGAAGAGACACTGCAACCTCATTGTTATCTGAACAAGTTACCAGAAAAATTTGACCCCGAAACACGAGTGTTAGTTACCGATCCAATGTTGGCAACCGGAGGGTCAATGATGGCAGCAATGGCAGAATTGACACAACGGGGTGCTGACCCAGCTTTGACGCGGATTGTTTGTGTAGTGGCGGCTCCACCAGCTTTACAAAAATTGAGTGAAGCTTATCCAGGTTTAATAATTTACACCGCTACTATTGACGAAAAACTGGACAGCAGGGGGTATATTGTACCGGGATTAGGAGATGCAGGCGATCGCATCTTTGGGACTTAAGCTAGTATGCAGCTAGGGCAGGAAAATAGCATAACTACTGTAAAAGTTGCAAGGTTTGTTGAAGGCGGTAAAGATATGAGTCAGCGAGATGGTTTTGGCAGTGGTTTTGTAGCAGGGGCGTTTGTTGGTGGCATATTTGGCGGTGTTATCGGGGCGCTGATTGCTTCTCGACGCGATCCAGAATTGCTAATAGAAGAGGAGACAGAACTGACAGATAGCCAAGCCGAAGCTAAGAAAATAGCAGCAAAGCGGCGTCAGATGAAAGCCTCAGAAAGCGAAAGTATCGGCATAGAAACGGCCAGGCGATCGCTAGAAGATAAAATTGCCCAGCTAAATGCCACAATTGATGAAGTGCGGAAGCAACTGGGAAATGTTAATAGCAGTTCACCCCAAGCAACTAATGACCGCTCGCTCACTAAAGACTCCTGAAGTTTGTTCAGGCGTGGTAAAAGTGTCAAGTGTGGTAAACGTGAAATCCGCAAACACTTTTGACTTTGGACTAAATTAAAATTAAAAGATAAGACCGCGTTTGACACCTAGTAGGAAACCAAACTATCCATGAGTTTACTGATTACGACACTAATTACCTTTGTCAGCTTTTATAGCTATTTGCTAATTATCCGGGTTTTGCTAACCTGGTTCCCGACAATCAACTGGTATAACCAGCCATTTGCCGCTTTAGCCCAGATAACCGATCCTTATCTGAATCTATTCCGCTCAATTATTCCTCCATTGGGCGGTATGGATTTTTCGCCGATCTTAGCTTTCTTAGCACTCAATCTACTTAGTGGGCTTCTGAGTGCCATTCCAGCTAGCCTGCCCTTATAGAAAGAAAGATTTTGATTACTACCTTGGTAAAAAATTGTGTAGAGACGTTAAGCATACAAGCGTCTCTACAATTTTTTACGAATTACTAATTAACCCAAGTTGCTAGTTATCAAAAAATACCATTATGCAACACTAACTAGCAACTTACATTAATTACCTAGCCTGTTTCTCGCCTTTGGCGAGTACTACGAATTAAGAATTACCTACGCACTTGACCGCTAAACCCCGCAGCCTTGAATTGCTTCAACTGCAACGGAGTAGGCTGATTTGCCGGTACAGAAATTCTCAATTCAAAATCGCTAATACCTGGTGGTAACTCGGTAATAGAGCCTAAGCGAGTGCGGTTTTGCATCACCGAGTCATTATTGGCATCATAAATGCGTCCAAAAATATCTGCGTCGTAGACTGTTTTATTAGTGCCATTTTCTGCCTTGCCAACGACAAGAAAACAATTGGCAGCCGCGCTACCACTACTGATAACAGCCCCTTGTGCTAGTTCTGGTGGACAATCTTTATAAGAGACATCAAATAGTTTAATCTGTGTCAGGGCTACAGCTGGGGGAGTAATCACCCACGATAGAAGGGTAATGAGACATAAAATAAAAACGACCGTGAGTGAACGCAACCGCATAAAAGACCCCGTGATTTAATTCAATAATTATTAACTGATAACCTCAGCTTACAACATACCCCTACTCTCTATTCTCTAGTTCCCTGATTAATTCGCTACTGCAAATACCTGCTCCACGATCAATTCCCAATCAGGTACTATATCTGATGCAATGGTTGCCGTACCCTTCAAGACCGTATCTTCATATTGTCCCTCGACCCACTTGCAAAGGGTGATTTGTTTTAACTCAGGATCAACAATCCAGTACTCAGTAATGCCTCTAGCTCCGTATTCCGTGCGCTTGTAACGGTAATCGCGGCTGCGGTTCTCAGTTCCGGGGCTGACAACTTCAACCACCAGTGCAGGCGGGGGCATATCGCGGGTAATCAGATTGCGAGGACTGCCAATCAAAGCCGCTTTCGACTCTTCCGTATGCAACACCAGATCGGGTAGGCGACAGGTTGCTCGCCGCCCACTAACTTCAACTTCAATGTCCTTGTAAGCCAGTAAGGTAATAGGAAAACGCTTTGCCAACTCGAATAATAGAAATTTGGCAATATCACAATTTTCCTGGCTCTCGGTTGGCATTTCTACTAGCTCTCCATCCACTAATTCATAGCGGGTATCAGTGCGATCGTCATAAGCCATAAATTCCTCAAAAGTCAGGAGTTTTGTGGGATGCTGAGTTTGAGTCATCGCAATTTTCCTAACTAGGTGATAAATAGGTCAACACTAGAAAATACCAAACCGATACCAAGAACTTAGGAGACAGGAGAAAGAATCAAGTTTTTCTCCTGACTTCCTTGAATATTAGGCATCTTACATTTAATTATGTCTATATTTAACTACAGGGTGATTGGAGACTTGAATTTAACATTTGTAATAATTAGGGGAATAACCCCTCAATTGCTATTAACTTATGACACCAGATGAGATTGAAGTAGCTATGTTCGCAGCCTTTAATGATTGTGATGCAGCAAGCTGTCCTCTCACTGACACGCAGAAACAGATATTACTGCAAGTGATTGAGCAAATTCAGGGAAATTCTACCTCTGGGAAGTCAAATATTGCTAATCCTCTAGACGAACTTACCCCAGAGGAGTTAGAAGTATTTTTACAATTTGTTAAGGATGAAGAACAACGCAACCGTACTTGGAAAGTGCAATTACTCAACGACTGGTTGCTGGAAAATGACTCTGGAACGGTACAATTTATTCGCCAACGCTATGGTTTACAGTGGCTGAATCGTGTTGAGTCATATCATTTTGACAAGTATTCTTATTTTGAGGATGCACTGAAGTTAAGAGTAGGCGATCGCATTGAAGTTTCCAATGCACTATGGGAATGGGTGCAGGAGGATGGGCCTTGCAAGCGGGAATGGTTTCCCTGTATGGTGATTAAGGTTGAGGAAATTAGCGATAGCGATGATTCCTCTACTAATTGCGTCGTCCGCTTCTTCAACGGCGCTGAATATGAAATTCAAGGTATGTATGAATGGAATCGCTATAATTGGCGCTGGCCTCAAAAGGAGTAAGGAGTGCTGAGTTTTTAATACTTGTGAATGAGTCTGTTAATAAAATCATTGCCTGAACAACGCCCAAGCCAAAAATCTCTCAGTATAATACAACGCTAATTGATTGCTCACACCGTTGAAAACAGCATCAAAAGCGTGTTCTGCCCAAGGAATTTCGATAAAAACCGCAGTGTTGCCAGATTCATGTAAACGTTCGTACATCTGTCTGCCAAATCGCGCTTGCACCAAATGGTCGCGACTGCCGTAAATTAATAAAGTTGGCGGTAAAGGGTGCGTTAGGTAATTTATCGGTGAAGCAATTTGATACCGATTAGGCAATTCTTCTAAAGAACCACCAAGAAATGCTTTTAAAACAGCGCGAGAATTTATAGGATCGGGATTTGGTGGTGTTTTGTATCCTTCAGTTAAGTTAACAGGCCCGTAATAGTTCACCACAGCACGAATGGGTGGTGCATCGGGTTGATAAGCCGCTAGCATTGCTAGATGTGCCCCAGCAGAACGTCCTAAAAGTACCATACGTTCTGAATCGGCTTCATATTCAGCTGCATGTTTGCGAATAAAATTTAGGGCTGTACGCACATCATCTAACTGAGAGGGAAACTGATATTGAGGTGCGTGTCGATAGTCGATCGCAAATACCGTATATCCCTGATTAGCAATATATTGATTAAACTCGGAATTGGCATGAGTATTACCATATTGCCAAGCTCCACCATAAATTACTACCACTGCTGGATATTTCCCTACCTCTGAGGGTTGGTAAACTTCCATTTTTAAAGGTACTCCTCCAGGAGAAGCAAAGAGAATATCTTTTTGATGACGCGTTTTCCCTAATGGAATACCCCAGAAGAAATTAACTAAGTCAAAGGGATGGGTTTGCATTTTAGCCCTTACTTTGACTGGAATTTGCTCTAGATAATTTGCTCCCAACCCTTGTTTCATCGCTTTAGCCATCTGCATTTGAGTTGGTGGAATATTCACTAGCACCCATCCACAAGTTAGCAATCCGATTAAACTGAAAATGCAAACTAAACGCTGTAATTTACGGCGACGGATACAGAATAAAGACAGCAATAAAAAGAGCAAATTTAATAATAATAACCAAGGGCTGACTTCTGGCGCTCCTACTGCTAGCGTGAGTAAAAACATATTTGGAGCCGGAAGAATAATCCAAGAACTAAGAAATAGAGTTGCAAAACTGAGTACTAATGCCAGCCATAATAAAGCTATTTTGGGTTTAAGAAACATCGATTAAAATGCGGTAATAATGGCTTCAAAGAAATACAATTTATCTGCTAATGCTAAGTTTGGCAATAGTTCTATAGCAGAATTCAGGAGTCAGAGTTCAGGGGATTTCAAGACGCGATTTATCGCGTCTCTACATCTGGGTTTTGGGTTATACAAATGTATTTATTTATGCTTTGCGGTAGACTAGGTTATATACTTCGCTAACTTGAAATCCGCTGTATGTTGTGAATTCTGGTGACAGTATAAGTTATTGCTGTTGTATCTGTTTTTGTACCCAAAGACGAAAAGCCTTGAGCGTTGCATTTCTACCTGCTGTTGTACTTTGCTCTAGATATTGGGGAATTGCTTCAATTAGTGAGAATAGAGGAAAATTTAGGCTTTGTTGAGATTCTAGATAATGTCCATCTTGCAAAACATTAATTTGGAGCTTCCCTCGATCAAAACGCCAAAGCTCAGGTACTTTTAGCGCTTCATAAATATTAGGATGAGTCCGAGAGGTAATATCAATTTCTAGAGCTAAATCTGGAGGAGGGTCTACTGCTAAATCTAGCCGCTTCTTGCCGCGAATCTTAGATTCATTTTTTATATAAAAACACTGATTGGGTTCTATACCTTGAGCCATTGCTTGGTTTTTGAAAGTGGTAGAACCAAGGCTGATGAATTCAGTACTCAACTCTTCTAGAAGCGCTTTGACTAAATCACCAATAATTTCTTTGTCATATTCATGTTCTGGCAGTGGTGCCATAATCTCCAGTATTCCCCTGTCATAAGCAATTCGTGCTGCTCGGTGTTCCCCTAAATCCTCTAGAATTGCTTCCAATTCCTGCCAGGTTACATCTCGTAGTAGCACTCTTTGTCCTGGTGGAACATGGATGCGCTTTAATTCCAACAACATCATCTTCGCTCCCAGTAGCTAAAACCTAAATTTAGCTTACTCTAGTTAAATAATTCGCTGCGACAATTTTTGCTGCTTCATCGCTAGATTCTCAGATATACCGCAGGTTGTCGTTAGACATAGCTTGCTTAAAGAAGCCCTTTATAGAACAATACGGTTCAGTTAAGGCTAAAACTCTTTATCAAAATCAATTTTTTTAACGTAGACGCAAAGCGGCTTGCCGCAGGCTACCGCAGAGGCACAGAGGGAACAGAGAGAGGAAAAAAATGCTTAACCCAAGCGTATTGCTTTATAGAAGTGTATGCTGGAGCGATCGCTCCGAAAAAGATTAATAAAATAAAGAAAAAACCTCTGGCAACTCCAGAGGTTTTGGTTCCTGATTTAGTTTCTACTTGTTACTCCAATTTGTTCTCTATCATTTCCCGATAATGAAGAAAATTATTTGAACAACAAGATCCCCGAATTCTTAGAGAAGTCGGGGATCTGAGCCTTACGATTTTATTTGGATACTGAGTATCTACCTATCTACGCTATTAATTCTTCGCCTGTGGCTGCGAACCAGGAATCGTTACATCTATTGGTGTCACCTGTTTAGCTAGCTGTGTCAATGGCGGTTGAATGGCGGTTTGATTCCCCACTACTAAAGTCACAATCTTTTCTGGCTTGAGGTATTCTCGTGCTACCCGTTGGACATCGGCTGCTGTAGTGGCGGCGACGGCTTTTTGATAGCGAAAGAGAAAATCAGCAGGATAACCGTAATATTCGTATCGCATCAACCGTGATAAGGTTTGGCTGGGATCTTCAAAGTTGAACACAAAGGAGTTGAGTGTAGACTCTTTGGCAAAAGCCAGTTCTTTTGCTGTCACTCTTTGAGTTTGGGTGCGCTTGATTTCAGCTTGTAAGGCTTTGACAAACTGGACGGTAGCATCCGATCGCGTTTGTCCACCTGCAATAAATATGCCAGGATAATCGTAGCGGGGACTCCACTGCCCATAGACAGAGTAAGCTAAACCTTGACGCGATCGCACTTCATTAAATAAGCGTCCACCAAATCCATTTAACACTCCATTCAATACATCCAGCGCGGCATAATCGGGATTGTCGAAACGTCCGCCTAAATGCCCGATAAGCACACTACTTTGGGTTAGTTGTGGCTGATTGACAAAAAAGACTCCACCTGTGTTAGCTGGCAAAACCTTTGGTAATGTGGGTTTAGCAATACCTGGGTTACGCTGCCAATCGCCAAACTTAGCTTGAATGAGCGATCGCATTTTCTTAGCATCAAAATCACCCACAATCCCCAAAATCATATTATTGGGGTGGAAATATTGCTGATAAAACTTGAGCAAATCCTCACGCTCAACCTTATCCACCGTTGCATACTCTATCGTGCGAGCATAAGGGCTATCTTTCCCGTAGATCAATTTCTTAAATTCCCGACTAGCAATCCCATCTGGATTATCATTACGACGGGCAATGCCACCTTTGGCTTGTGTCTTAGCCAAGTCTAGCTTTTCTTGAGCAAATACAGGCGATCGCAGTACCTCCGCAAACAGCCCAAACACTGTTTCTAAATCTTCACTGAGGGCATCAAAGCTAGCACTACCAGAAGCTTCACTAATACCAACTTCCACAGATGCTGCCCGTTGTTCCAATATCTCGTTGAGTTCATCAGGCGAATGCTTCTTAGTTCCTCCAGTTCGCATTACCGCGCCTGTAAAACCAGCCAACCCAACTTTCTCCATTGGTTCCAAGCGATTCCCTGTCCGTACAAACGCTGTACCATTCACCAACGGTAACTCATGATCTTCCATTAAATACACAACCAAGCCATTTTGCAGCACAAGCCGCTCATACTTGGGTAACTTAATCTCAGGTAGCGGTGGTAGCTGCAATTCTGTGTAATGTTTTGCCTCAGCCGTCGCCGCTAAAGAAAAATTACAAGTTAAAAGTAAACACGCAAAAACAGCAACCAAAGCATAAATCAGCCCCTTCCTATTTTGAATTTTCAACGCTATCTGCCTTTTACCCTTCACCTTATACCTCTGCATATCTCTCTTCCTTTGCGCCCTTTGCGGTTCGTTTCTCTTAAGCTTCTTTCGACAACAGCTTCCCAATCGTGCGATTTCCCGGCGTAAAAGTCTCCTTTGCCACCCGTTGAATATCAGCCGTCGTCACCGCCGAAATATCATCCAACTGCTTAAACAAATTCCGCCAAGAGCCAGTTTTCACCTCATATTCCAACAATTGTTGAGCCATGCCCATATTGGAATCGAGAGTACGTAACAAACCCGCCCGTGCTTGGGTTTTCACTCGTTGCAAATCAGCCGCCGCTACAGGCTCAGTTTTTAATTTGTCAATTTCTTGACGCAAAGCCACCGCCAACTCATCAACTGTATGACCAGGAGCTGTGAGAGCATAGAAAAAGATCAGGTTTGGATACTTATCTCCAGGAAATCCACTGTAACCTTGAGCATTTAGCGCCAACCGCTGCTTTTCTACCAAAGATTTATATAGCCGCGACGTGCGCCCATCACTTAATAAACTGCCAATGATTTCATAGATTGCATTATCTGGATGAGTAATCGCCGGACGATGATAACCTTCTAAATACCAGGGTTGTGAAGGTAGCTGTAAAGTAACTTCCCGCGTTTGTTGTTGTGGCGGTTCCATCGGAATTTGTTCAACAGCTTTGGTTTTAGCTTGAAAGCGGCCAAAATAAGTTTGTGCCAGTTTTTTTACCTGAGTGGGATTGACATCTCCGACAATAGCGATCGCTAAATTACTTGGTACGTAGTGAGTATCAAAAAACTTTTGGACATCTTCTGGTGTCAGATTGCGAATATCTTGGTCATAACCAATCACCGGACGCCTGTAGGGATGAGCTTTGTAAGCAGTATCGACAAATTTTTCCACCATCTGTCCAATGGGTGAATTTTCCACCCGCATTCGTCGTTCTTCTAAAATTACATCTTTCTCTTTATAAAACTCACGACGAATTACCGGATCGAGAAATCGTTCCGACTCCAACGACATCCAAAGTTCTAGCTTATTGGCAGGAAAGCTGTAAAAATAACGAGTGGCTTCAGTAGAAGTATTGGCATTTAAACCCACACCTCCCGCTTGTTCAACAATTTGCCCCAATTCATTTTGCTTGACTAGCTTTCCTGCTTGCAATTCCACTTGTTTAAACTCAGTTTCTAACCGCGCAACCTCAGCTTTTTTGCCATCGGCTTTCGCTGCTTTAATTTGAGCATTAAACTGCTCTAAGGTATCTAGTAGCGGTTTTTCTTTTTTGTAGTCTTGTGTACCAATGCGGGTTGTGCCTTTAAACGCCAAATGTTCCAAAAAGTGAGCTACACCAGTTTTACCATCTGGCTCATCCACACCACCCACATTTGCATAAGTAAGAAAAGAAACCACGGGCGCTTGATGCCGTTCCAAGACAATGAATTTCAAACCATTGTCGAGGCGAAACTCCGTTAACTGCTTAATAACTCGATCTAGATAAGGTTGGATTGAACTTTGAACTGGCGGGGTTTGAGTTTTGGTTTCTTGAGGAGGAGATGCCGTCTGAGTTTGAGCTAAAGCAATTTCTGGCAGCAATCCCCACGAGAAGATAATTAAAGTCAACAAAGTGACAAACAACCGCCGTAATCTGACAGATACGCGATCTGAGCAATCCAAAATCTCCAATCGTTCGACAGAGATATTCTGCGATCGCTCAATCGAGCCACGCTCACGACGAAGTATAAAATCTAAAATTGACCGACTGCTCTGGTTCATAAGCGAAAATTAAGATAAAGTTACATTACCTAAATAACAGGATACTTAGCAAAAGGGCGTTAATCTTGTATTAAGCTTTCAGTGACTCTTTTTACTTGACGTTAGACAATAATGCTACAAGCGGTGTTCCGAATATTTAACCATAACTGTTATGCGAGTTTTTAATTCTTCCCCACCTTCAGAGACTCAGACACGCACCCGAATTTTAGAGGCAGCACAACGATTGTTTGCTTCTAAAGGATTTGACGGTACTACCACCCGCGACTTAGCACAAGCGGCAGGTATAGCTGAAGGTACTCTATTTCGTCATTTTCCGAATAAAAAAGCAATTTTGGTGGAAGTAGCCACGAGTGGCTGGGTAGAGATTCTGACAGATTTGCTCACAGAATTAAGTGAAATGGGCAGCTATAAAGCCGTTGCTCAGGTGATGCGCCGTCGGATGTGGAATTTTCAAAAAAATGCCGATTTGATGCGTGTTTGTTTTATGGAGGTGCAATTTCACCCCGATTTGCGCGATCGCATTCAATTAGAAGTCATTACCAAAATGACTGATGTCGGCGAAGCATTCTTTCAAACAGCGATGGATAAAGGTATTTATCGTCAAGGAGACGCGAAGCTAGTTGCAAAAGTTTTCTTAGGAATGTTTGCGATCGCAGGTTTTTCCAATAACACTATCATCGAACCTGACGCCTCTCCCCAACAAATGCAGGAAATGGCGGAAGGACTCGCTGATATCTTCCTGAATGGTGTCTTGGTTAAAGAGTGAGGAGTTATGAGTTATGAGTTATGAATTATGAGTTTTAACTCCTCACTCCTAACTCCTCACTCCTAACTAATGATTGTTTTCGCTTGCTGGCTCCATTGTTGTACTAGCTCAATTGCTGGACACAAATCTCGGCGCTGCATTGTTGCTACCTGCAAGCGCATAATTTGTTGGTGCAATCTGTGAGTGGGAGTTTGAGCTAACTGCACTACAGAACCAATACCTGCATGAAGCAATAAACCACAATATTGTGTCCCGACACTGGGAATACGTGCCAAGTCAGCTAAAGCCATCCATTTATTTACATACTGAAGATGAATCTGTAGTTTATTTGCTAACGCTAGTCTTGACTCTAAAGTTTTCCCTTGTTTGACTAAGGTTACTGTGCTAGTAATCCCACAATTTTGGAGTTGAGATTGTTCCTCGTGGCTCAGTCCAGGTAATTCCTCAATTGGCCAATCACGAGATTGGATAGTAGTTCTACTATCTTTGTGTTTAGCAGACATTTTTGAAATAAAAATATAGGCTTGTTTAAATATTGTGACAGTTGTTTCTTCGCAAAAGTACGCTTTTGCGGTTTAGTGTTTGTATTGACGCGCGATTTTAACTCAATCTTCTGCAATGCGATTGTTTTGCCTAACAATGCGATTGTTTTGCCTAACAATGCGATTGTTTCGCCTAACAATACAATTGTTTTGCCTAACAATACGATTGTTTCGCCTAACAATACAATTGTGTCACCTAACAATACAATTGTGTCACCTAACAATGCGATTGTGTCGCCTAACAATGCGATTGTGTCGCCTAACAAACATTAGATATCTTGCAAAACTCCCTAACAGCCTCTAACCAACTGCATTGACAGCTATTTTAGGCAGGTAATGCCTATCATATCGGGATAGTCAATGTAATCCTGCCAGAACTCGGAGCCAAATTTCTCTATGCCTTTGGGAGAGACTGTTGGATGATGCCAGTGGATCTCTTTAAAACCAGCACTCATCAAGGCCCATTCATAAGTCGCTTTGCTGAGGTAGTAGTTATCAATACTGATAGACTCACCGTCATCAGGAATGCTCAATGTTAAGGTTATGGGCGTACCTTCCTTGAGCGAGTCAGTACATCTCCTAGCAATGCCATATTTCTCATGTTTATGATAAAACTCTGGAAGCAGTTCTAAATTATTGTTCAAACTGACGAATCGACCACCAGGTTTCAGATGAATTGCTATAGCCTGACACATTTCGAGTAGTTGCTCTTTAGTTGAAGCGCAATTCAGCAAGTAGGAGACTACCACCAGATCGAAGCTGCCAATAGAACCAATTTCCATGACATCACCGATGATATATTCAATTTCAAGTGGAACAGAGGCTTCTTCAAGTCTTGCCAATTTGATCATTTCTGAGGAAATATCCACACCAACCAAACGTGCAGCGCCATTCTGTTTGAGCAATCGTGTGAAAAATCCTTCTCCACAAGCTAGATCGAGGATTGATTTACCGGCAACATCTCCGATTAAATTTAAGTATGTATATGCCTCACCATACAAGCGATAAGGCAATTTATTAAGTTTTTGAAACTGGAGAGCTATGTTATCAAACACGGTTGCCATTTTTTCACCTCACTTGCAAGTTTTTTATTATTAAACAATGTCTAAAAAGATGCGATCGCTTCCTATAGTTTTCTTGACTAGGACTTACGCACGATTTACGGAATAACGAACCACAGAGGCACAGAGGGCACGGAGAAATCAGAGTTGGAGAGATAATTTGCGTAAGTCCTATTGACGTTAAAATGGGTGTGAAATATCTCCAATTTAGCTAGTCTACGGTAGATTGCAGGAAGCTCATGACCCCGATTCTAAAAAGTACAGCCCAGTTGTATGAAACAGACTTTGTAGCATGGACAGAAAAAACTGTACAACTCATTCGTGCTGGACAATTTGGACAAGTAGACTGGGATGCTGTGATTGAGGAGATTGAAAGCTGGGGACGGTCAGAACGACGAGAGTTGAAAAGCTGCTTGGAAGTATTATTACAGCATTTGCTCAAGTGGCAATATCAATCTAGTTTGCGGAGTGGCTCTTGGCGAAATACGATTGATGAGCAGCGCTACAAAATTGCAGATTTACTGCAAGAGAGTCCTAGCCTCAAGTCTTATCCAGAAGAAGTTTTAGCCCAGTGCTATCATCGGGGATTGAAAGCTGCTAGTAATGAAACTGAACTACCAATAAATACGTTTCCAGTGGAATGTCCTTATTCCATTGCCCAAGTTCTTGATGGTAAGTTTTTGCCAGATATTATTGATTTGTAATATTAAGTTGATGCGGTAAATAACTCACCTCGCAACACAGTTACCGCTTGTCCACCGAGAAAGACGCGATCGCCTCCGTCATAATACACCTTCACCACGCCACCGCGACTGGATGCTTGATAAGCCAAAAACTCATTTTTGTGCAAGCGATCGCGCCAGAAGGAAGCGAGACAGCAATGAGCCGCTCCTGTAACTGGGTCTTCATTAATACCTAATGCCGGTGCAAAGAAGCGAGAGACGAAATCATATTGAGAATCAGAGTCAGTGAGGCTGGTGACAATGACATCAGAAACAGGCAACGTTTTGAGTAGTTGAAAATTAGGCTGTATTTGACGCACCAATTCTTCAGATTCCAATTCCACTAGATAACCTAGTGAATTCTGCAAGACAGATTTGTAGGGTACACCCAAAGCTTGCTTAAGTTCGGGAGGAGGGACTGTTGCTTGTAAGTGATTTACTGGAAAATCTAACTCAATCCATTCACCTTGCAATTTAGCAATCAGCACTCCACTCTTGGTATAAAAACGTGCAACTTCATCGGGTGATAAATGTCCCTCTGACCAAAGTACATGGGCACTAGCTAAAGTTGCGTGACCACAAAGTGGCACTTCTACCGTAGGCGTAAACCAACGCAGATTAAAGCCATCATCCTGTCTGACTAGAAAAGCTGTTTCAGATAAATTCATCTCCTGCGCCACATTTTGCATCCAGCGCTCATCTTGGGGAGTAGGCAAAACACAGACGGCAGCCGGATTACCTGCGAAAGGTGTATTGGTAAAAGCATCAACCTGAGTAATGATTTGTCCCATTAGAATCACCTTGAAAGTTAGACAGTAATATATTGTTGATCTGTAGGGGCACGGCGTGCTTGTTTAATGAGAACCACTCTATACAGTACCTTAGAAATTAGGAATACAATCTCCAAAAACTAGAGTCAATGTTAAAGCAAACCGAAAACGTGAGGATAAAAATCTTCAGAAGCATCTTTGCTGCTGTCAACTTAGCGCTAATTTCTGGAGGATTAGTTGGCTGTGTTGTTGAAGCCCCGCAACCAATTGCTCCAACTGAGCAACAAAAACCAGTCTTGCAACCTAACCAACAGCCTAACCAGAACGACAAAGATGACGACGATAAACATGGCGATCGCAAAAATGATAAAAAAGATGACGATAAAGACGATAACGACTAAATAAAGGCAAAACAATCACCTTTATCCTTTTGTTTGAGTTTACATTTATGCTTATCCCACAAACTTCTACTTCCCTCGGCGAGACTTTACGCCACCGACGGCAACAACTAGCTAACCTGATTGATTTTCCCGCAATTCTGTGGTCAGGTAGCAATAATCCGCGCAACTTTCCGGCAAATCCCTTTCCGTTTCGCGCTAGCAGTCATTTCCTCTATTTCGCCGGACTGCCATTACCAAAGGCGGCAATTCGTCTAGAAGCGGGCAAACTAGAACTATTCATCGACGATCCGTCACCCAGTAGCGCCCTTTGGCATGGAGAAATGCCAACGCGCGAAGAAATAGCCGAGAAGATTGGGGCAGATGTGGCTCGACCAATGGCAGAATTAGAATCTTGGGTAGACAATGCCGCCACACTTGCTGTCCAAGATGCAGCTACTTGGACGCAGCAATCGCAGGTATTAAATAAATGGGTTTTACCACAAAGTCCTCCCCAAGGAATTGACTTGGAGTTAGCTAAGGCGATCGTTTCACTCCGCCTCACCCACGATGATGGTGCATTAAGCGAGTTGCGAAAAGCTGCGGCTGTCACTGTCAAAGCTCACAAAGCGGGGATGGCAGCAACACTCCAAGCCAAACTAGAAGCAGAAGTTCGGGCAGCGATGGAAGGGGTAATTATTGCCCATAATATGACCACCTCTTACAACAGTATTGTCACTGTTCACGGTGAAGTTTTGCATAATGAGCATTATCACCATAGTTTGCAACCAGGTGATTTACTGCTTGCCGATGTTGGTGCTGAAACTGAGATGGGTTGGGCAGGTGATGTGACTCGTACTTGGCCAGTTTCGGGCAAGTTTTCATCTACCCAAAGAGATATTTATAATGTGGTGTTGGCAGCCCATGATGCTTGCATTGCCAAAATCCAGCCTGGTGTAGAGTATGGGGATATTCACCTGCTAGCGGCTACAGCGATCGCTGAAGGTTTAGTAGAGTTAGGCATTTTACAAGGAAATCCCCAAGATTTAGTAGAAATGGATGCCCACGCGCTGTTTTTTCCTCATGGGATCGGCCATCTACTGGGTTTAGATGTCCATGATATGGAAGATTTGGGCGATTTAGCTGGGTATGAAGAAGGACGTGAAAGGAGCGATCGCTTTGGCTTAAGCTATCTGCGTTTAAATCGTCCACTGCGTCCAGGAATGTTAGTCACAATTGAACCTGGTTTTTATCAAGTACCAGCAATTTTAAATGATGCTAATGTGCGTTCAAAATATCAGAATGTGGTGAATTGGCAGCGTTTATCTGAATTCGCCGATGTTCGGGGAATCCGCATTGAAGATGATGTTTTAGTTACTAAAGAAGGCAGCGAAGTGTTAACGGCCGCATTGCCGAATGATGCTGATACTGTAGAAAATCTAATTAATGGCTGAGTTCATACTGACAGGCATCTTTTATGGATGCCTAATTACTGGATTGAGCTTTAATGTAGCCGAGCATTTGATTTCGCACATCACGTTCAGATCGTGAATCCAGCAAGATCCCTAACATAGAGGCATCACGCTGATCATCGGTGTTAGAGTACTGCGCTGGATCTCGATTTACCTGTACTTCTGCAATCTTTACGTTTTCTGCAACCACCTCAAAACGCACTTTGAAAATGCAAAAACCAGTCCAACTACGATGCAAATATAGCCAAGGAGCTTCATAGAAAATGAACCACTTATCTTCCATTTGCTCTGGAATTACTCCAGCAGCAATTCGGTCGAATTCTTCCTGTGAGTAAACTTTTTCTAGCATTATATTTTTGGATAGAGAAGGCATAGGTTCTGTTTTCCAATCATTACGTTTGGCTATTCGCATAGTTTTGGTTTAATTTTATAGCGGCAAAATGCCCATTTTACAAAACTAGCAAAATCATCTGCACTAGCTTGGCTACACAAAGTATTAGAACCCTCATTTCCCCAAACCCAGGTGATTTTGTAAGGCTTGGCGCATCACTTCTACAGGCAAAGTTTCTTGCTGCAACCAGATTTTTAATGCTGCTACCCCTTGTTGGACTAGCATTTCTAATCCATCGATCGCAATTGCGCCTTGTTTTTCAGCCTGCTGGAGAAATTGCGTTGGTTTAGGAATATATATTAAATCGTAAGCGATCGCACCTGTTGGTAAATTTGCTATTTCTTCTACACTCAAAGGCGATTCATCGACTTTGGGATACATCCCAATCGGAGTTGTATTTACCAGCAGATTTGCTTGAGGAATGAGCTTTGGTAATTCCTCCCATTGATGAACCTGGAATTTTTCAGCTAGGGTTGAATTGCTCCAACTATTGCGGAATTCTTGTAATCTCTGCATATTGCGCCCAACAACATGAATTTGGGCAAAACCTAGCTGAATACAACCTGCTACAACAGCTCTTGCTGCACCACCATTGCCTAAAATTACCGCTACTTTCTGACTCCAATCTTGTTTATATGTTGTCTGCAAAGGCGCGATAAATCCTTCTATATCTGTATTTGTGCCTACCCATTTGTTATTTTGGCGGCTAACAGTATTTACTGCTCCGATAGTTTGAGCCAGGGGGGTAATTTCTGAAAGTAGCGGTATGATCGCTTGTTTGTGAGGTATTGTCACACTAAAGCCGATAACCCCAATAGCAGCGAAACCTGCGATCGCCACCTCTAAATTCTGTGGTTCAATCGGAAAAGGTAGATAAACGTAATCTAATCCTAATTGTGCGATGTCTTCTCTACGAGACGCTACGCGAACGACGAGCTGCGCTAACGCAGCATTATGCATCACTGGCGACAGTGAATGCTCCACAGGATGTCCAATTACCCCTAGTAGTTTAGTTTTGCCTGTAATTTTTTTAGTCATTTGTCATTTGTTATTTGTCATTTATACCCCCTGCTCGCCTGCCTCAATCCCCTCGCCTAGCCTACAATTATTAAAAGCTACTTAACATTTCTTTAAATCATGCAGGTAACTACAGCCTCCTCTACAACTCCAATCCCTGGTAAATATTGGCAGTGGCGCGGGCACAACGTTTACTATGTGCGTGCGGGAGAGAAACAAAGCCAACGTCCGCCCTTGCTTTTGGTACATGGATTTGGTGCTTCCACAGACCACTGGCGCAAGAATATCACAGGATTGTGTCAAGATTTTGAAGTATTTGCGATCGACCTTTTGGGATTCGGGCGATCGGCAAAACCAAAATTGCAGTATGGTGGCGACTTGTGGCGCGACCAACTCCATGATTTTATCAGCGAAGTGATTGGTCAAAAAGCAGTATTAGCAGGTAATTCCCTTGGTGGTTATGCTTGCTTATGTGTTGCAGCCCAACGTCCTGACAGTGCGGCTGGATTAGTGTTGCTCAATAGTGCCGGGCCTTTTAGCGAAAGCCAACCTACATCTGAACCTGAAGCTTTGCAAAGCGAAATTCAGCCACCCAAACAACCCTCTTCTTTAGAGAAATTACTGGGTGACTCGGTTAAGTGGATGTTTCAACAACCTTTAGCTCAGTTTGTGTTATTTCAATACGTGCGACAACGTTGGGTAATTCGCCAAACTTTAGAAAAGGTATATCTTGATAAAAGTGCAGTTACAGACCAATTGGTAGAAGAAATTTCTCGTCCTGCTTTTGATCCGGGTGCGTTGGATGTGTTTGTTTCAGTTTTTAGCACTCCTCAAGGGGAAAAAGTTGATGTACTACTAAAGCAATTAACTTGTCCTTTATTGATGTTGTGGGGAGAAGCTGACCCTTGGATGAATACTAGAGAACGTTCTCCAAAGTTTCGCCAATATTGTCCTGAATTGACGGAGCATTTCTTAACAGCAGGTCATTGTCCCCATGATGAAGTACCCGATAAAGTAAACCAACTTTTACGCGATTGGGTTTTGTAAAGGTTAATACAGTTCAGAATGAGCAACAAAACCCTCATGTAGAGACGCGATTTATCGCGTCTTGAAAAACCAATTATCTACACCAATAACCCTTAACCCAAGCGTATAGGATTAAAGGTTTGTAGTAAGCGCCTCCAGACGCTTACTACGAACAAACTTATTTAAAAACGTAAGATTTAATTTCTTGCTCTATTTGGTCACTAATAATTTCAGTTCCCATACCGATTTTATCGAGGTTAACCCTCACAAAATTTGTTTTGTCTTCTTTTGTAAACTTTTTATCATTATCTGAATCTTTAATAATTTTTAGAAAAATTGCATTTTGACTTGGAACAACAACCCAACTGATTATTCGAGTATTATTTGGGGTAATTTGCTGGAGGTTCTTACCTGATAAATCAGAAAGATAGCCAATAGTCGCATCTTCGCTGTTAAGTTTTTTATCTGTATTTGTGTCTTGGTCAATGATTTTATACAACCAAACTCTTGTGGTTGGTTTGTTTGCCGCTTTTATCTCCAATAAATCGAAGAAGGTGATAATGGCTTTTTTATTTAATAAAAGATGAGCTTCACTACCTTGCTTTTGATAAAAAATGATGTTATACAATGGGTTATTTCTTTGATTTTCATAAGAACGTGAAAGGCTTAAATCAATTCCTTTATCTTCATTCTGCTCTGCAAGACTAACAGGAATCATCAGATAATCTGATTGTTCTTTAATAATTAAATCACCATAGATCAGATTTTGTTGTGGCTTCGGTTTCTCAGTTGCTTTTGCCTGTTCTACATTTCTACTAACAGAAGACTTACAGGAAAAAGAAAGGGCAGCTACAATCATAACTGTAGTAATTTTATTTAAAAAGCGATAATTTTTCATCAAATTCTCCTAGCAGGACATGTTGCTGTCCTATTTTATTCCCTGCTGGAAAATTAGCTAGAGTCCAATACGCTTCAATACAGTTCAGTTAAGACTAAAAATTATACTGATGTAGATTGGGTTTCGTTCCTCAGCCTAACAAAGCCCCACCGGTAATCCCTGCCGTACGAGAAAATCATATTACAATAAAATACCAAAAACCTGGTCGAGGTTGACCAGGTTTTATCGAGTTTACAGATTTCAAATTTTAAACTAATTAACTAGCTGAAAGTTAATAACTAGGGTGGACTAAAAAACTAACAAACTCAGCATTCTTGCGTTTTTCCGCTTTAGGATTTGGCTTTGCCTTCTACATTAGGCTTTTTGCCACTTATATCACATTTGATATGCTGAACTTTGCTTGGGTTGATGACAAGGGGACACTAAGTCATTGACCCTTTTTGTTTGTTTGGTTTTATTTTGTTTGGTGTCCTAGTATTTAAATTATCACTTAAATTGTGAGTTGCAGCCATTGGTTTACTAAAGTTGACGTTTTGTTAAATTTTGCAATATCAAGCTATAAATTTGATCCCTAGCTCTCTTTTTAAGAAAGTTGAAGGGATCTTGGAGGGATCGGGATGCCTAACCCAACTGCATTGTCATCAATTCCACATAATCTGATTGTCATCTAGATGGTCAGTAACAATACGTCCAATGGCATCAATTTCTGCCAATTCGGCGGTAGAAAGCTTGATTTGGGCGGCTAATGCGTTATCTAGTGCTTGTTCGGGATAACGTCCTCCGGCAATCGCATTTGTTTGGGGTTGAGCAATTAACCAGGCTAAAGCTAACTGAGCAAGGGTACAATTATGAAGCAGGGCTATAGGACGCAGTTTTTCTAGCGCTTGTTGGGCACGTTCAAAGTTTTCGCCTTGAAACAGTTTATTTTTAGCACGGTTATCTGTTGGGTCAAATTTATGACCAAGAGCAAATTTTCCTGTTAACAATCCCTGCGCTAAAGGTGAATAAGCAAGGATAGAAATATTGTTTTCGATACAATAGGGCAATGCATCTTGTTCTACCTGCCTCCAGAATAAAGAATAGGGTGGTTGTAAACTATCAATACGTCCATAATTTGCTGCTTCTGCTAACTGGACGCTAGAAAAATTGGAAACACCAATCGCTCGAATTTTACCTTGCTCTTTGAGCGAGTTAAGAGCGCTCATAGTTTCTTCAATAGGTACTATTTCACTATTGAAAGCGCCGGAGGGCCAATGTATTTGGTAAAGGTCAATGTAATCAGTTTTCAGATTGCTTAGGGAACGCTCGCAAGCTTCGATCACTTGTTCATACTTTAGATGGTTAGCGAAAACTTTCGTGGCATACTCCACGCGATCGCGCACATCAGATAAAGCTTCAGCGACAATTCGCTCTGAGTGTCCTTCACCATAAACTTCAGCAGTATCAATTGTCGTGATCCCAGCTTCATAAGCGGCTCGGATGGTTTTAATCGAGTCAGCATCCTCAATTCCTACCCACATTCTTTTACCAGCTTGCCAAGTTCCCATGAGGATGGGTGTGATTTTGACTTCACTTGTACCTAGCGTTCGCTTTTCCATAACTGTTTCCTAATTCATTACCTTGGACAGGTTCATACTTTATCAGTCTTAGCTTCAAATTAAATCAGAGTTACAGTAGATGCCGATGGAATTGACTACAACTTTTCATGCCCTCAAAGAATGGGCAGTTGCCATAAATGCCTTGGAAAGTGGCAAAACAATTATGTTGCTCCGCAAAGGCGGTATCCACGAACGAAATGGACATTTCCAAGTTGCCCACAAGCAAATTTTGCTTTACCCTACTTGTGAACATCAACAAGCTTTCATGCTGAAAGCTGAATACGCTAATAATGTCTATCCAGTAACATCAGGCTGGCATCCTGAAACTGTTCGCATTGGCAGTTGGGCTGAAATTACAGATATTTTGCCAGTAAGTGACGAGTCGATTGTCAACAGCTTACTTCCCTTCCATATTTGGAACGAGCATTTTATTAGCGATCGCCTCAAATGGAAAGCACGTCAACCCCTTTATATTCTGCTTCTGCGGACATATAAACTACCCCAAGAGCTAGAAATTCCCTATTACGCCAAATACGCCGGCTGCAAGTCATGGATTGATTTAGATCAATCGATTCACTTGGAAACAGCACAACCAGTTTTATCTAACTTTGCATACAGCCAACTAGTAGAGACAATTCGCCAGATTGTCGGCGATAAGTTGTATGCTCCATCCTTCTAATGACCGAAATTGCTGTCTAGATACCCGACTTTTTGAAGAAATCGGGTATCTAAATCTAGCTTAAGTAAGTGCTATTCCACCCTACAGTTAATTTTATTTATACTCTAATATCAGGCTCAGTTAAGGAACGAAAGCCAATATTTCCGGGGCTACAATTTTTTATAACCCAAGCATATTGCTTTATAACTAACTTCCAGAATTTGCGCTTATATATGTAAGCAGAAAAACAAATAGTCTGATTGCGATCCTCAGTCAAAACAGTAGTGATTGTTACACACGATCGCAAAAAACGCGGATAACATGGGAAAAATCTCACCTAATAAACAAGGTGAGGCAAAGTTGTTTATCTTTATGTCCCTTTAACAGCTGTCTTCCAGGCTATGAGTTGTTAAGCAATTATCCTGTAGTGGATAGAACTTAATTACATTTTGTCTAAAGTATTAGGCAAAGATTATCCCCAAGGATGATAATTAGCTTGACAAAGATCAGCTATTATGCATAATTAGCGAAAAGCAAAGGAGTTTGCAATGCATCGACAAATGTGCTGGTTATCTAAGTCTGGTGGCGACGGAGAGAAAATTTTGTATTTGCAGACAGAACCCAATCAACCCTGGCGTCCTTACACAGCTTTTGGACATTTTTCAGTCCCAGATTATCAAATACCAGGTGGTTCTAAAGGTTGGGCAACTTATCAAAAACTTTTGAAAGCAGGTTGGACACTAGTACCTAGCGCACGGGCAAACGAGTTTGACAGCAACAGCTACGCAGAATCAAAAATCCAAAATCAATAGTTATTAGTCATTTGTCATTAGTCATTTGTCATTAGTTATTTTTTGCGTCCCTGCGTTTCCCTAGTCTCTTACTCCCTCACAAACCTCTGGGGGAACCTTCACCGCGAGGATCGGCGGCTCCTTCTAAAGTTCCATCAGATGTAACAGCGATCGCGTTACCATTACCCCAAGGAGTAGTTTCTTTTATTTTGTGCCCCCGACGGCGTAAGTCTTGCAAAGTCAAAGCATCCAAGCCCCAGGATTCAACGCGCAACTCATCTGGCAGCCATTGATGATGTATGCGTGGAACAGAAACAGCCGCACCAACATCCATGTTGTATTCCAGCACATTCAGGATTACTTGCAAAACCTGGGTGATGATGGTGCTACCACCAGGCGCGCCTGCTGCCATCCGAAAATGACCATTTTCTGTGACAATTGTGGGAGTCATACTGGATAGGGGAGTTTTGCGGGGTGCAATACTATTCGCATCGTTACCAACTAAACCAAAAGCATTAGGCACTCCTGGCGCAGCGGCAAAATCATCCATCTCATTGTTGAGAACAATTCCAGTTCCCGGTGTCACAATACCAGCACCAAAAATGAGGTTAATCGTGAAAGTCAGACTTACGGCGTTGTGTTCTTCATCCACAACAGTCAGATGAGTGGTTTGGAGAGATTCATGGGGAAGACAAGGGGATGAGGCAGGGGAAGATGAGGGAAGACGCAGACATTTTGAATTTAAATCTCCTGGCTTGACTTCAGTGGAGGGTCGAGCCATTTGCATATTAATTTCTTGACGGCGTTTTTTGGCGTAAGCTGGACTGAGGAGTTCTTGTACAGGGACTTTGACAAAATCAGGATCGCCTAAATATTTTGAGCGATCGCTGTAAGCAATCTTCATTGCTTCTACCATTAAATGTATTGCGTCTGGATGATGCCATCCCAAAGATTTTAGATCGGTGTCACCGATAATATTTAAAATCTGCAATAGGTGAACGCCTCCTGATGATGGTGGTGGCATTGAGCAAATTTTAGCTTTGCGGAAATTGCCACAAACGGGAGTGCGCCAGATTGGTTTGTAGGCTTTTAGGTCTTCGAGAGAAATTAAACCACCATTTTTTACCATATCAGAAGCGATCGCACGAGCAATACTTCCGGTGTAAAAACTTTGGGGATTTTCGGCAATTGCTGTTAAAGTGCGTGCCAAATCACGCTGCACTAGCTTTTCCCCTGGTTGGTAAAATTCACCATTACGAGTGAAAATTTCCCGCGCGGCTGGATTGTTGAGAACTACTTGCTTGCGGGGATCGTTTGCTTGCAGAGAACGCCAAGTTACCATATCGCTAAGAATAAAACCATCTTTAGCGAGTGCGATCGCAGGTTTCATTACCTCTCGCCAAGAAAGCTTACCATAGCGACGATGCACTTCATAAAGTCCCGCTACCGTTCCTGGTGTCCCGACTGCCAAATAACCATTAATACTTGCATTCGGAGACACCTTGCCTGCTGCATCTAAATACATATTTCTTGTAGCTTTCAGGGGTGCGCGTTCGCGGAAATCTAGCGCTTTCATGTCGCCAGTTTTCTCAGAGTGCATCAGTAAAAATCCGCCGCCACCGATTCCGGCTGAAAAAGGCTCAACTACAGAAAGTGCAAAGGTTGTAGCTACAGCTGCATCGACTGCGTTCCCACCTTTGCGTAACATCAAAATTCCCGCTTCACTTGCTAGGGGATGGGCTGAAACTACCATTCCCTTCTTGCTGCGTAAAGGTAAAGTTAAGGCGGCTGATGCGACTTGGCTGTAAAGTAAGATGGTGAAAGAAAAAATTGCGCTGGCAACTCGCTTGGGTTTAGCAACAGTAAGCATTTTTATACAATTTCTCCTAAAATTTTATATTTGTCTAGCATCATGGTGTGAGATTATTAATACAAGCTGATTTGAAAATTTTACATTACTTATAAATGCTATGTTGCGAAAAATAAGTAAAACATTTTTTAAAGCTTTAACTATAGGATTATGTATCTCTAGTGGAAGCGTTCTCTCTCAAACATTACCGCTATCCTCTAATTTAGTTGGTTTTAATACACCTGAAGGTGAAAAATTATTATTTGAGAGTAAGTCCAATGAAGACTTCTTTCCGTTGAGTATGCAATTCACCACTCAAAATAATCAGGCATATTGTGGTGTTGCTAGTATGGTTATGGTACTGAATAGTCTAAAAATTTCAGCACCAGAAGTACCACAATACAAGCCATATCGAGTATTTACTCAAGAAAACTTTTTTAGTAATGATAATACAAAAAAAGTGCTAACTCCCGAAGCTGTGTCTCGCGAAGGTATGACTCTAGATCAGTTAGGGCAATTACTAGCTAGTTATGGCGTTAAAGTTAATGTTTACCACGCTGCCGACACTAGTTTAGAAGAGTTCCGCAAACAAGCAGCAGAAAATTTAAAACAACCGCAAAATTTCATTTTAGTAAACTATTTACGCAAAGAAATTGGTCAAGAGAAAGGCGGACATATTTCTCCTGTAGCGGCATATAATGAGCAAACGGATAGATTTTTAATTCTTGATGTTTCTCGTTACAAGTATCCACCAGTTTGGGTAAAAACAACAGATTTATGGAAAGCAATGCTTACAAACGATCCTTCATCAAAGAAAAGCCGCGGCTTTGTATTTGTAAGCAAAAGCCTTTGATTAACAATCTGTTCATTGGATTTATGAATCCGGCGATCGCTTATCCTCCATGTAATGCGATGTCTGGCGACAAGCCGCTTCTCTACGAGAGACTACGCCAACGCTTCTACGCCAATATCTAAAATGTGAGCTAATTATGGATACCGTAATTACACCAGAAAGAATCGAGTTACCACCTGGCGCGGTGTTGAAGCTTTTGGGAAATTGGAAAGACTATCAAGTATTGAGTCAGCAACTAGGCGATCGCTCCTCACCTCGCATTAAATATCGCAGAGGAGAAATTTTGCTGATGGCACCGCTACCAGAGCATGGAAGAGATGCGAGTTTGTTGGCATTGATAGTAATAGCTATACTTGACCATTTAAACCGCATATATGAGTCATTTACGCCCATCACCATGAGCTTGCCAGAGATTAGTGGTATTGAACCAGACTTTTGCTTTTACATTGAAAATTGCAGAGCAGTAGTAGGCAAAAAAAGAATTGATTGGGAGTCAGATCCACCACCAGATTTAGCAATTGAAATAGATGTGAGAAGCTACACCGATATTAATGATTTCTTGCCTTATCGAGTGCCAGAAGTTTGGATATTAAAGAGTAATCTGTTATTAATTTATCGGTTGCAGGAAGAAAGTTATGTGCTTACAGAAAGCAGCTACTTACCTAACGTCAGAGAAATTGTACAGCAATGTCTCCAAATGGCCAATGAGCAAACAACAAGTGAAGTCATTAGGTGGTTAAAGAATTTTTTGCATGGACAACATTAGTACAATGTCTAACGTAGTTTTAAGAGTTTGTAGTAAGGACTAAAGTTCTTACTACAAACTCTTAAAACTTGACAGACTAGTAGGGTGCGTTCCGCTAACTCTTAATTACGAATTATTTAATCCCTTCGATTTCCGAAACTCCTGGACAACATCTTTAATATCACGTAATTCTCCCTCAACTAAATAGTTTAACTGTCGCATTTCATCTGCCGAAATCTTTCCAGCGAGGGAAGCGATCGCTGTTCTTAATTGGGGATATTTTTTTAAGATTTCTTGTCGGACAATTGGCACAGTTTCGTAAGGTGGAAAATAATGTTTATCATCCTTGAGTACAACTAAACCCAAGCGAGAAATTTGCCCATCAGTGGAATTACCCGCCACCATATCCACCTGTTTTTGAATCAAAGCACGATATATTAAACCCAAGTCCATAATTTGGGGTGGTTTAGCAAAACGTAAATCGTAAGCTTTAGCTAATCCTGGGAAACCATCTTCCCGTTCTAAAAATTCGTAGCCGAAACCGCCACGCCACTGCGGTGTATATTGAGTAGCTTCGGAGAGAGTTTGAATATTGTTGCGTTTGGCATCTTCACCCCGAATAATCATCGCAAAAGTATTTTCAAAACCCAAGCTGGGCATCACTTCCAGATTGAATTGCTGGGCATATATTTGTTTTATCTTTTCGTAAACTTCTTTGGAGTTATTAACTGGTTTTTGCTTTAAAATTGCAGTCAAAGCTGTGCCTGTATACTCAATATAAGCATCAATTATGCCAGCCTTTATAGCATTATGACAAACAAATGAACCACCTAAACGGGGACGACGAGCTACTTTTAAATTAGTTGTTGCCTCGATTTGCTGTGCTAACAATTCACCTAAGATATCTTGTTCGGTAAAATCTTTGGAAGCAACAACTATATTAGCATCGTTATTACTATTGATATTCCCCGTGCAGCCAGCGATTACCAGTAACAAAGCAAAAGTTAAAAAGCACAATGCCAAAAATCTTTTCATTACTTAACTTTTAATTTTTAATTTATTCTCCATCAAGCCAATTGCGAAGTCAGCTAGTAATGCAATTGCCGCCGCCGGAACTGCACCAGCTAAAATTAATTGATTGTTCACTACTGATATGCCGCGAAAAATAAACACTCCTAAACCACCTGCCCCAATTGCGGCTGCAATAGTTGCAATACCAATGGCAATGACTGTTGCTACTCGCACTCCTGCCAAAATGACTCCTAGTGCTAAGGGAATCTCAACTTGCAACAATAATTGTCTATCTGTCATTCCCATGCCTCTCCCAGCTTCTCGAATCGCTGGATCTACGCCAGTAATACCCGTGTAAGTGTTACGAATTATCGGCAGCAAGGAATATACAGTCAGAGCAACAATTGCTGGTACTGCGCCAATTCCGCCAATTATGGGAACAGGAATAAGTAAGCCAAACAGTGCCAAACTAGGAATAGTTTGAAAAATATTTGCTATGCCGAGAATTGGTTGGCGGAGATAGGTTTTACGTGTAATCAGAATACCTAAAGGAATGCCTACAAGTATGGCAATTCCAATGGCAATGCCTACCAAAAATAGATGTTCTAGAGTATGCTGAAGAATTTCTGGGGCATACTTAACGAGGAAGAAATTTTTCATAAAGTATCTTGCAGGGAACGCAGACATTGAAGAAAGGCGAGGCTTTCTGGGTGTTGCGATCGCATAAATTCATCTGTCGTCCCCAATACTATCAATTCTCCGCCAGACATTAAACCAATTCTCGATGCTAAAACTAAGGCTTCTTGAATATCGTGAGTGACAAACACAACTGTTTTACCTAACTCTTGCTGCAAATGCCGAAACTCTTGTTGCAGTTCTAGGCGCGTAATTGGATCGAGTGCGCCAAAGGGTTCATCCATCAATAACACTGGCGGATCTGCTGCTAAAGCCCTCGCTACCCCGACTCTTTGCCGTTGTCCTCCCGAAAGTTCGTGCGGGTAACGTCCGGCAAATTGTGCTGGTTCTAAGCCTACCAATTGCAACAACTCATAAACCCGCATTTTAATTTGTTTCGGTTGCCACCCTTCTAAAGACGGGACTAAACCCACATTGCGTTCGACAGTGAAATGGGGAAATAAACCAATTTCTTGAATAACGTAACCAATTTTTCGCCGCAGTTTAATTTCATCCCATTGAGTTGTGGGAATGCCATCAAATAAAACTTCGCCTTGTGTAGGTGTAAATAGGCGATTAATTAATTTCATTGTGGTGGTTTTGCCACTACCACTGCGCCCAAGTAATACCAGTGCTTCTCCTTGACGGATGGTGAAGTTGAGATTTGACACCAATGGGCGATGATTGCGGCTAAAAGTGACATCGCGAAATTCGACGGTGGTTTGGTTATTTTGCGGCATGAGTGGCTTTTGGGAGACGCTAGCTATTGTATTATGTGCTGATTTTGCTAGCGTGCTAACGCCCATTTGCTTTTCCTAAAATTAATCTGAGTGGCGATTTTCTCCAAAGTAGGGAGTACCTAAAGCTTTCGGGGGTGTAGATTTTCCCAACTTACCGACTAATGCCAATAAAGCGATCGCGTTCTGTTTGAGTTATTTCAACACTCTAAAGAAACAATTTCTCCCGGATTTCTCAAAGACGCGATAAATCGCCGTCTCTACAAAAGAATGATTATTGTAGAGACGGGGATTCATCGCGTCTCTTGCCTTATCCTGCATTTTATGCAGTTTTAGCATTTTCATCAGATGCTTGTTCTGCAACATTTTTCAAGCGACTCGACCTGATTTTGCGGATGCGATCGCTATAGCGAACACCACCCGCCATCTCATATTCGCGGCTGTCTTTGCCGTACTTAATACCAACCACCATCAGCGTTTTTTCAGAAAGCTGACTCAAATTTTTTTCCATCTCTTCAATTTCAGTTTTAGAAGAGTCAACTACAGACAGAGCAGTATTATAAACATCAATTTTGTTGCGTAACTGGTCGATTGACTCAACTAATTTTTCTAGACTATAATCTTCATCAAATTTGACGCTTGGAACAATCGATTTCAGTCCAGCCGATCTTAACTGAGCTTTTTCTAAAACACGGGATGTGCGTTTTTTACGAGACATAAAACTACTCCTTTCAAATTATTATAAGGCTAGTTTGCCTCAATTAAACTGCATTCTGGTTCAGCAAAACTCGCAGTTTTCGTAATAAATTTTTCAAGTTATAGCAGTAAATTTTCGGAATTTTATTACTAGATATTGGTATTTATATAGATAATTGTCTAAGCTTCATCAAAACTTTAAGGGACACTGCTCCCACAAGTTTTGTAGTTGCTCTCACAAGTTCTGTAGTTGCTCTCACAAGTTCTGTAGTTGCTCCCACAAGTTCTGTAGCTGCTCCCATAAGTTTTGTAGCTGCTCCCATAAGTTCTGTAGCTGCTCCCATAAGTTCTGTAGCTGCTCCCACAAGTTCTGTAGTTGCTCCCACAAGTTATGTAGCTGCTCCCACAAGTTCTGTAGCTGCTCCCGTAAATTCTGTAGCTGCTCCCGTAAGTTGAGGAGTGCGTAGGCAAAAATCTTGTAAGCGATCGCTTTATTCTCTAAGAAAGAGCGATATAGGCGATCGCAGTCTGTAGAAGGGCGATCGCCATCACCATATAGTTTGAACAAGATATTGTGTAATTTGCCGATCAATTGTCACAATTGGCAAATTCTCTACTTGGCTTTGAGCAATCAAAATCCGATCAAATGGATCTCGGTGGATATTTGGTAAACTAGCAACTTGCAAAACATGGCTCATTTGAATAGGTAAACTTTCAAAGCGATTGATTGCCAGACGAGTTGGAATATATTGTTCTACAGGTTCAGGTAAAGTCAGTTTCCCTAATTTATTTTTGATGACAATTTCCCATGCACTTGCCACACTCAAAAATAGGATGTTACCTGAATCAGCAATTAAGTTACGAACATCGGCAGATAATTGAGGGTCATTTGTTACCCACCAAATGAATGCATGGGTATCCAGTAAAGCTCTCATTACTAAACGAGGTTAGAATTTTCAAAATCACTCAAGATTTCTTCTGGTAAAGGCTCGTTGAAATCTGGTGCAATAAACACTTTACCTTTATCTAAACCTGGAATGCGAGGAGAACTGGTATTTGTAAGGGCGACTAGACGTGCAACTGGAATCCCCTGTTCAGCAATCACGACTTCTTCACCGAGCAATACCTGACTCAGAAGTTCACTAAATTTGGCAGTTGCTTGGGCAACGTTGACAGTAATAGTCATCTGTCTTGGTAATTAATTCCTAATATTCTTTACGATAACACTGGATGAGTGGGCGATGTCTACGGCGGTAAACTACGCAGATCGCAGTTTAGGCAAATCTAATTTCTGCGCTGCACTCTGCAAGCGTGAAATATAACCCAAAGACTTTGGGCTTGACAAAAATATAACTGTTAAAATCAGCATAATGGTGTCAAAATGCGAAATAATACACCCAATAGGAGAAAAATGCCAGCCATTGTTAAATTACAACTCTCCTTAGAAACTTTAGCAGAAGCAATATCTTCTCTTGATTTAACAGAAAAACGTCAACTTCAAGAGCTAATTGAGCAGCAAATTTTTGAAGCCGAAGAAGCGTTGTACGAAGACGATGCAGATACACTGGCAGAAATTGAAGCAGTTCGCGCTGAGTATAAAGATGGTGAGTCCTTGACTATAGATGAATATCTTGCTAATCGCTCAGAGCAGAGATAATGAGTTATGCGATCGTTATTTCAAAGTCGGTACAAAAGCAGATCGATAACTTACCAAATGATATTGCTCTGCGTGTTATTGAGAAAATCCAATATCTTGCTTCGGAACCACGTTCCGATGGAATTGTCAAGTTAAAAGGTTCTGATAACGAATATCGTATTCGGATAGGTGATTATAGAGTTCGTTATGAAATTGATGATGAAAGTCAACTCATACAAATTTTGCAGTGCAAGCATCGGAAAGATGTTTATAGAAAAAGTTAGTTTTGAGATGCTCAAGGTCAACGCGATCGCTTAGTATTCTGTAGAAAAGATCGATATAAGCGATCGCTATTTGCCCATAAGATAAATCTACATATCTAATACACTACTCATCAACAAGTCTAAGTGCTGACTCCAAAACTTGTGTACTGATTCTAAAACCGACCTGAATCAGTTGCTCAAAAATCGGTTTAGCGGCTTCTACTTTACCTTCCCGTTTCGCAAGTAGAATAACACCGAGAGTTCCTCGCACCGGAATCTCTAAAGCAAGTGCTGCGGTTTTTGCGGCGCGATCGTCTAAAATTGCTTCATAGCCAGGATTGTTATATATCCAGGTGAGAACGTGACTTTCTCCCAAACCAAGACCCCATGCAGCAATCACTGGATCGACTTGTTCCACATCTTGAATATAGCTAGTTCCTTCATTCAAAATCCAGAGTTTTGCAGGGTCATTATCCAGTGCAATGCAGATTTCTTGAACAACACCGCTAGGAATGACAATTTGACTACAAAGTTCTGATAGCAAATGAACTTGGTTAATTTTAGTAAGCACAATCAATGGAGAAGCATTTACAACCCATTGTCTAGTCACGCGCTAACTCCTGGGCTAATTCTTCAGGAGTTACTTGAAAAGGTGAGACATTATAGCGATCGAGTGCTTCTAAAAATTGCTGACGGCTAACTCCGGCAATTTCAGCAGCCTTAGATTGGGAAAGCGTACCAACTTCATACCATTTAACAGCAGCCGCTAAACGCATCTCTTGAACAAACGTTTCTGGGTTAGTGCGGAGTGCGGAAAAAGCATCATTTGGAAGTTGAATGTTAATTTGTATGGTCATAAATTCAGTATTATTTATGGAGAGCCAATAGCGCGATCAATAATAACAATCAAATACTACCATTATTAATAAAGACGAGAACAAAGCCAAAGATAACCCCTGGTGATCGCTCATTGACAGTCTAGACAATTTCTCTGATGATTTTATGACTAATTGCGATCGCCAACTCATCGACACCAGAGATAGTTTGTAAATGAGATACCTGCTTGATGGTTGAGTAGCTGTAAATAGCGATCGCACTTTGCTTAAAACTATAGATCCTGCATCCCCTTATACCAATTGAACAAAATCAGGCTACAGATGCAAGTCTGTAAACTCAAATTAAATCTAACTCTCTTAAATTACGAATTACGAATTACGAATTACAAATTATTTCCACCATCGCCCCACATCCACAATCGCACGAGCAATTTCTACCGTTGCTGCTTCGCCACCTAATGCAAATATAACTGGAAACAATGCTTTGATATCTTGCAGTAAATCAGGGCGAGTACGAAGGGATAGCTCATGAAGTGTATCTTGCCAAAGGGGGAAAAGTTCGGCAGCAGACATTTGTGACAAACTGTCAGCTAAGGCAGTTAAGGCATAGACACGATCAGACTCATGCTGAATCGCCCTAGCAGCAGCAAGGGCTTCTGGCAACAACTCTGGTGGCAGTTTGTCAGCTAAGGCATTCAAGGCTTTGGCACGATAATACTCAGACTGAATAGCCCTGGCAGCATCACGTTTATCCATCTGCCACAGCGTTGCCGCCATCATCTTATTAATGTTGACATCCTCCGGCAATACCCCTAACCAAGAGAAATGCTGCTGCTTTTCTGGTGGCATTCTCTTGACACTCAAATTTAATGATGCGGTTAAACTCAGGCGTTTTAAACTAGCCTCATCAGTAATTTCTTCGGCTTCCGGTCGGTCAAAACTTGTTAATCTGGCTACTTCTTGCTGAATATCCGCCAACAGTTCATTCCAAGTCGTACCACAGGCAATTTCGGCGGCTGCAAGTTCCAATGCTAGGGGCAGATAACCAACGCCTTTGGCTAAATTTTCTGCTGAGTGACGTTCTGTGCCTGTAATCTCGCGTCTTAATTTCTTCGTCAGCAATTCCATTGCCTGGTCTGGTTTCATTATATCCAGACTGTAGGTGTTGGCTGCTAAGGCATCGGCAATGTGACCTTCACGAGTAGTTACTAAAACTTGACAACGCGTCCCACCAAAATTAAATGCTTGTGCATCTTCGGTATTCCAAGCATCATCAACCACCAACAACACAGCCTTGTCATAAAGCAGAGTCCGCAAATGGGTGGAAGTTGCTTCTATACTTGTAGGCTTAAAGCTATAGTCTCCTAGTGCTTGCACCCAGCCACTAAGTAAAGCCAGCACATTGGGTTGTTGACCTAATGTTGCCCAAAGAATGCCATCACAAAAACGAGATTGTATTTCTGCATTATGGGCTAAAGCCGCAGCTAAAGTAGATTTGCCCACCGAACCCAAACCGTGAATCGCAGTAATTACCAAAGTGCGACTATCAGACGATGAACCATTTAAAAGACGAGTCTTTAAATCATCGCTGTACTCTGGGCGTTCTACAAAGTATGTGGGTAAAGGTGGCGCTTGAAATATACTTGTGTTACCTAACCCCCTAACCCCCTTCCCTACAAGGGAATGGGGAAAATTCAAAGCCTCTCTCCCTGTGGGGGAGAGGTTTGGAGAGGGGTTATTTAATTTTGATTTCTCTGGTCTACTACTTTCCCAAGCCTCATCAAACCGTTTTAAGTTCCTTTCCCTATCTCTTGACCATAGCTTGAGTGTAAAGTGCCATTCGTCAACACCCTTGGTTTGCAGACGGTTATCTTCCAGAATCTTCAAAAAATCCTTGAGCAAATTCAGCGCTTCTCGAATTTGCGCTTTAGTTAACTTGCCAGGATATTTGTCTTTTTGGGTCAGCAACTCCAACACGACTAACGTAGTCTGCACAGTCAGCTTGGGGTTAGCGCTGTCTGCTTCTTTCCAGTCGGACTCAATTTTAAAGTTACCATCCTCAAATTCCCCATCGACAAAACAAAGCAACCCCTCTAGCAGACGCTTAACTCGCTTTTGAATCTGAGGCCCATAGGTAGTTCGTGGCATTACATCCAAAAAATTGAGTAAGAAGTTTGGGGCTACCCCATGTTGAAACTACCACCCCAAACTCATGTAATCCAGATTCTAAGGCATTTTCAGCAAGTTTAGGGTATTTGCATAAGGGCACAACCCCAAAGAGAACCTGTATTTAACAACTCTTTGGGGCATAACCAAATGCAAGTCCGTCAAATTCTCGGTAAAACGATTGCTTTGTTGCTGGCAATGCAACTATTCTTAATTGGTTTACAAGCTAAAAGCCGAATCGACCAAGGTAACTCATCCCTTGAGGCGTTGATTTGGATGACTCAACAATATATTTCAGTGCTGGTTAAAATTCGTAGCTTGCAGGATAAAAGGGAGAAAAACGATTCTCAAAAGTAAAAGATGAAGTGATAGGGTGTGTTAGGCAAAACACCCTAACGCACTCCTAGATAATATGGTGCGTTAGCCTAAAGTCATAATGCACCCTACTAAATTGGATATTTTATTTAATTGAAATCTCTTATTGTCCAATACAGTCCCCTTAAGAATAATCATAGAGTAGTCTATGCCATCGACAGGAAAACTGCTGTATGAGTCGTCCCCGAATCATTCAACCTGGCCAAAGCTATACATTCAGCAAATATTTTGAACTGCCGTTTTCCCCAGAAGATATTCTTGCTGAACTTGGCTGTTCCTATAAACGCGAACGGTTGCAATTACCAAAAACAGAATTTCCTCTGGAGATAATTGCAGAATTACACCGAGTCATTGAGCGTAACCTGCGACGTGTCAAGCTACTTAGTGAGGATGCCCGCAAACAAGCAATTATTGCACCCATATTACTAGAAGCTTGCGAAATTGCCCAAACTCAATTAAATATTGAGTATCCCATTAATGTTAGTGACCAACTAAAAGGCAGCTTGGATTATTACATTGATAAAGGTAAAGGCTTGTTAGTAATTGAAGCGAAACAAGCAGATTTAAGTAGAGAATTTACACAATTAGCAGTTGAGTTGATTGCACTCGATCAATGGATAAATTCAGAATTGCCACTTCTTTATGGGTCTGTAACTACTGGTGAAGATTGGCGATTTGCAATATACAACCGTCAGGAAAAACAGATAACAGAAGACCTCAAATTATATCGGGTTCCTGAAGAATTAACTGAATTAACTCATATTTTAGTAGGCATATTGAGCAATTAAACTTCACATCTTATACTGAGCGAATGGAAGCACCCGGCGAATGGAATTCGCGGCTACACAGACAAAACCCACCTTTCCTGCGGAACGCCAAGGGCGAACGTGGGTTTCAAACCATCAATTTTTCCTTAGTCCGCGGAGGCGGACTACCCTGCGGGAAGCTGCAAAGCGTCTATGTTTGTGTAGCCGCGATTTCTAATCGCCAGATATTTGTAAATCATCAAGACTCCATCTCTGCCAATTCTAACCAGCGTTCAGTCGCCACATCGATCGCGTGCTTGAGCTTTTCCACATGATCGTATAATTTCTGCACCTGGCTATAATTCCCCGGTGAGACATTCGCCAGTGTTTTCTCGGTTTCCGCTTTCTCAGCCTCTAACTCGGCAATTTTACCTTCCAACTGCTCAAATTCTTTTTTCTCCCAATTGGATAATCTGCGCCGCTTGGTATTCTCTCCATCCTTGGGTGAAGCCGCACCATTTTGGACTTCGACATTTTTAGGCTTCTCCTTAGCGTTAGCGGCTTGTTGCTGTGCCTCTTCAGCCTTCTTATAGTCCAGATAAATCGAGTAATTACCTGGATATTGCCTCAGATTACCGCCTTCCTCAAAGGAAAATACTGTGTCGATGGTGCGATCGAGAAAGTAGCGATCGTGAGAAACTACAATTACACATCCGGCAAAATCTTCTAAATAATCTTCTAATACTGCCAACGTCTGAACATCTAAATCGTTTGTCGGTTCATCTAAAATTAAGACATTGGGCGCACCCATCAAAACTCGTAACAGAAATAAACGGCGTTTTTCCCCACCCGAAAGTTTACTAATTGGGGCATACTGCTGATTACCAGGAAACAAAAACCGCTCCAACATTTGCGAAGCGGTAATTTGAGTGCCATCGGTAATTTTGACAAATTCTCCTTCTTCTTTGATGTAGTCAATCACGCGCTGACTTTCATTCAATGCTGTGAGCAATTCTTCCGAATGTTGGTCAAAATAACCGATGTGAACTGTAGTACCAATTTCTGCAATGCCAGAATCTGGCTTAACCCGTCCAGTAATTATATCCATTAAAGTCGATTTACCAGCACCGTTAGCGCCAATAATGCCGATGCGGTCTTCTGGACTAAATTCGTAGGTGAAATTATTAATCAGAGTGCGTCCATTGTATGCCTTAGAAACGTTATCTAATTCAATAACTTTTTTCCCAATGCGACGACCAACTGTCGAAATATCAACTTTACCCTGAACTTGTTTAAATTCAGTATCCCGCAGAGCGTGAGCGCGGTCAATTCTCGCTTTTTGCTTAGTACTTCTGGCTTTCGGCCCTTTTTTGAGCCATTCCAACTCGCGGCGCACCAAGCCTTGGTGTTTACGTTGACTACTTACAGCAGATTCTTCAGATAAAGCTTTCTTTTCGAGATAATATGAGTAGTTACCTGTATAAGTGTAAATGTCGCCTCGGTCGATTTCCACAATCCGGTTGGTAACGCGATCTAGAAAGTAGCGATCGTGAGTAATCAAAAACAATGCGCCGCGATAACGATTTAAATAACTTTGTAACCACTCCACAGAAAGAGCATCAAGATGGTTTGTCGGTTCATCCATGAGCAAAGCATCTGGTTCTGATAGCAAAGCTGATGCTAAAGCAATGCGCTTGCGATAGCCTCCAGATAAAGTACTTATCTTGGCATCAAAGTCAGAAATTCCTAATTTTGTAAGAATGATTTTGGCATTAGTTTCTAGTTCCCAAGCACCACTCGTATCCATCCGTTGCATCACCATAGAAAGGCGAGACATCAGTTGACTATCATCTGGATAGTGAACCAATTTATCAGAAAGTTCTTCATACTCGCGTACTAAAGCCATGTGTTCGCCACTGTCAGCAAAAACTTGCTCTAAAACTGTGTGATTTTCATCTAAATCTGGCTGCTGCGGTAAGTAGATGATTTTAGAACCGGAGTTAATTAAAATTTGACCGCTATCAATGGATTCTAACCCGGCGATCATTTTTAATAAGGTTGATTTCCCAGAACCATTAGTACCAATTAATCCAACTTTATCGGTAGCGTCGAGGCTAAAGCTAGCATCTTTTAAAATTTCCTTAATGCCAAAGTCTTTTTTTACTGATTGTAGTGTAATAATACTCATAAGATTGAAGTCATTAATTATTTTTCATTAGTGAGTAGGTAAGGTATTTGCCTTACCTACATTGCCGAATTCTATACAAATAAGTCCAAGGGAAGGTGTCCATACATTTCGTTGATTCCATCTTCGTCATAAGACTGGCAAGATACTAATACACCACGATGATGTCCATCATAGGAATCAAGATAACACAAGCCATTTTTACCATTTAATTTGATATAAACTGGGCCTTCGGGTGTCAGTAAATTATTTGGTGGTTCATAACCCAAAGCCAGAGAATAGGTTTTCATTGCCAATATTCCTTCTTCTGCCGTATCAGCACAAATTCCTAAAATTTGGTAATCAGTAAGCTTGGTAAGCAAAATTAAAGCATTACGAATTACTGCTTTTTCTGATGAGTTGAGGATAGGGGCAATATCTAGACAGTTGAATTTGTTCAGTAATTTTTTCGCTTCTTCGGCGGTGAGATTCTGAGGATTGGGGGTTGACATAAACTTCGACTATTATCTTGTTGGTTTTTCTGTGTTGTTTGAGTTGGGACTAGCTCAACTTATACCATTTTGGATTTTAGATTTGGAATTGGGAATAGTCCAATGTATTGTAGAATTTGTCTGAGGTCAGAGCAAATTCCATAATCTTAGACCTTGTTATCTCATGCCCACTTCCCTTTTACGGTTGATTTTGGACATTCCCAAGGTTGAATATAAAGGGTACGCCGTTTTTGGAGTCACTACCCATAACCAGGACTTTGGGCATCTGAGCGCCGCCACTTCTCCAAGCTTCAATGGCTTCTTTTTGCAGAACTAACTGTCCTCCTTGGGCTTTGAGTGTCTCTGCTAAGAGTCTTTGAGCTTCTGCCCTACCTTTGGCACGATTAATGTCTGCTTGTGCTTCTTGTTCAGCTTCCCGTGCTACGTAAACGGCTCTTTGCGCCCGTTGTTCAGCAATTTGTTTTTCTTCAACTGCTCTGGCAAATTCTGGCGAGAATGCTAAATCAACTACGCTAGTATCTAATACAATTATCCCATATTTGTCTAAGCGATCGCCTAACGCTTGATCGAAGTCTTCTTTCAATTCACTTCGTTTGGTAATCGCTTCTTCTACTGTTCTTCTAGCTGCGGCAATTTTAAATGCTTCTTGTGTCTGAGGGGCAATGATTTTTGATACAATATTTTCTAATGTTCCTTGTTTTCTTCTAACTTCAACTACCTTTATCGGATCGAGGCGAAAGTTAATTGCAAATCTCGCAGATAAATTTTGCAAATCTTTAGTGGAACTTTCCGCTGGTACTTCAAATTTTTGCACCGTCAAATCATACACATCTATCACAGTGATAAAAGGCGGTTTCACGTGAATACCTTCCAATAAAGCGCCGTCTCTCGCTTTACCCAAGATACTGATTACTCCTGCTTGTCCTGGGTTAATAATGATAAAGGAATTTAGCCCAATAATCACTAGTATTGCTAACACAATTCCGAAAACTGTGGTTTGCCAATTACCAAATTGCTGATTTTTCAAATTCCTCTCTCCAATATTTAGTTAGTCATTGGTCATTGGTCATTTGTCATTTGTTATTTCTTATTCTCCCCCTGCTCCCCTGCTCCCCTGCTCCCCTGCCCCTCTGCACCCCTGCTCTTGAATAAACTCAGTTACTAGTTTCTCACTAGTCTGTCTGAATCAATCTTCAGACTCAGGACTTAGGACTCAAGACTTTGTTCCGTGGTAATATCAGTGACACGAAATCGCAAAAAGCCGTGGCTACTGCATTAAAATCTCATCGGGCATCAAGAAGGCGTAAACATTCAGCGCATCCTCTCCAGCGTTTGCTTGAGTATGGACACCAGTATCGTAAACAAATTTGGCTGGCGACTACTTATTCTACCCTCAATAAATTTTTCGACTTAGCACCACCCGGCTTAATTGGCGTGGCGGTGGATGTGGTAGTCAAGCAACAGGATTCCATAATTGCCCAGTTAGGGGTACGGGATGTCTTTCAACAATTTTTGATTATTTCCTTCCTTACTGTGGTCATTTGGATACTCGAATCGGTTTTTGAGTACGCCTACGCTCGACTTTGGCGGAATTTGGCTCAGAATATTCAGCATGACTTGCGTTTGGATGCATACAAACATTTGCAAGAGTTGGAATTGGGTTATTTTGAAGAACGCAGCACTGGCGGTTTAATGTCTATCCTCAGTGATGATATTAACCAGTTAGAGCGGTTTTTGGATGGAGGAGCAAATGATATTATCCAAGTTTCTGCAACTGTTCTAATTATTGGCGCTGCTTTCTTTATTCTGGCTCCTAGTGTAGCGTGGATGGCTTTGTCACCGATGCCATTTATCCTCTGGGGTTCTTTTGCCTACCAACGATTACTTGCACCTCGCTACGCTGATGTCCGTGAAAAGGTAGGTTTCCTCAATTCGCGGTTGTCAAACAATATCAGCGGAATTACTACTATTAAAAGCTTCACTTCTGAAGCTTATGAAGCCTCTCGTTTGGAATTAGATAGTGATGCTTATCGCCACAGTAACTCGAAAGCAATTACTCTTTCTGCTGCTTTTGTCCCGTTAATTCGGATGCTGATTTTGGTGGGGTTCACGGCATTACTTTTGTATGGCGGGATGGCAGCGGTTTCTGGAGCAATGTCTGTAGGTACTTATAGCGTATTAGTGTTTTTAATTCAGCGATTGCTGTGGCCTTTAACTAGATTAGGCGAAACTTTTGACCAATATCAAAGGGCAATGGCTTCTACTAATCGAGTCATGAATTTATTGGATACTCCTATCGCCATTCATACAGGTGATGTAGCTTTACCTGTGGATGAAGTACGCGGTGAAGTGCAATTTAACAATGTTTATTTTGCCTATAAAGATAGATTTCCAGTAATTAAAAATCTGTCTTTGGATATTCCGGCGGGGAAAACCATTGCAATTGTCGGTTCAACTGGTTCTGGTAAAAGTACTTTAGTCAAACTTTTATTACGTTTATACGAAGTGCAAGCTGGCAGCATTACTCTGGATGGCATTGATTTGCAAAGTTTGAATTTGCAAGATTTACGGCGCTGCATTGGTTTGGTGAGTCAGGATGTCTTTCTATTTCATGGCACTGTAGCGGAGAATATTGCCTATGGTAGCTTTGAGACTACAGAGCAAGAAATCATCACGGCGGCGAAGATAGCCGAGGCACACGAATTTATTATTGAATTGCCCGAAGGTTATGAGACAATTGTGGGAGAAAGAGGACAAAAGTTATCTGGTGGACAAAGACAACGGATTGCGATCGCACGCGCAGTCTTAAAGAATCCACCTATTCTGATTTTAGATGAAGCTACCTCGGCGGTGGATAATGAGACAGAAGCGGCTATCCAGCGATCGCTAGAACGGATTACAGTAGATAGAACTACAATTGCGATCGCTCATCGTCTTTCCACTATTCGCAATGCCGATTGCATTTATGTCATGGAACATGGGAAATTAGTAGAATCGGGAACCCATGAGCAATTGCTGGAGAAAGACGGGATTTATTCCGGCCTCTGGCGTGTACAGTCAGGTTTGAGATAAGTTTCGCCTATTGTCTGTGTCTTCATTACGAATTATTTATGTTTTTTGGTAATAGTCAACCAGAATCAGGTGATACTAAGTGGCGTCGCCAGTTGGATAAGTTTGTCAAAGCAAATCAGCAAGAGTTGGCGGCGCTGTTTTGGGGATTGTGGTTAGCAAATGGTGACAGTCAAGGTACTGTTGGTATTGATTTGCAACCAACGCCACATTTTGTTTATTGTCCAAAAGAGCAGATAGAGAATTTAAATATTAGAGTTGAGAATCGGCTTCAGGAAATTTTGGGAATTGTGGAGAATCATAAGCCAGATGTGGAAGTTGTGATGATTGGGATTGGGAAGGGGGAAATTAAGTTAATTCAGTTTGCACCAGAACCAGCACCACCGATTTGTTTTGAGGAAGTTGGGAAGGATGTGGATGGGTTATTGGATGTGTTGGAAGAGAGGATGAGGGAGGAGATTGTTTTTTAACGCATAGGCGCTTCGCCTTGCCGCAGGGTAGCGATCGCAATTTGATTGCCATAAGCTATGTTTCCTAAAGCTATAATCGCACCTTGATATATGTCTTCTAAAAGCAACCAGTAATTTGTAATCTCATCAGGCTCCATCTTGATAAATTGGATTAAAGTACTGATTACAGTTTCATTTTTGTAGCCAATTTGCGCCAAGCTACAACTTTCACTCCAAGGGATAATTTTAGCTTGCTTCATTAGCAGTAATAAAGCAGCGATCGCACTCTTATTACCCGGATCGAGTGTTCCTAATTTCTCGGCTGCAACTCTAAGAACTGTGCGACTTTCAGTAGTATGAACCAAATGAACAAAAGCCGCAATTACCCGTTTTCTGTCGGTTAATTCCAGAGTTTTTCTAGCTGTCTTCACCAATGCTTTTGGTAATATCTGCCAATCTCGCTTATCCTGCCGAAAATAGGCATAACTCCATTTGAGTAACTGTTCTACAATTGCATCACCCAAACTAGATTCAGGGAACTGGGATAAAGCCTCAGCCGCCAAAAAATAGGCGCGATACCGATAAAAATCGCCGCAGTCGTCATCAAAATCTATTAAAGCTTGGATAAAATCTTCTTTTTGCTGCTTATCTACATCCTTTTGGCTGAACCAGTGGAGGATCTCTGCTTTCCACTCCGGCTCAAAGATGCGGTAAGTGCCTTGATTTAAATTACTGCGATCGTGGTTAAAGAAATACTGCCAATCATGCATTGCCTCCTACCCACTGCAAGATGTGGGACGAAAGGGACTTAAATGAATCTTGCTACATCAGTTGGCTTTCTGTCAAGTCTGGACGCGATGAGGATTTATAAATTTTGCTAGACCTCAGAATTGTATCTCAAGCATTGGAGAATCGATATCTAAAAGCCAATTTTCATCAATAAACTCTAAATTTTCATTGTAAATAAGAACCAACTCACCTAGCTTTTGAGTGCCATCAACAGCAGAAGCTATGAGGAAAAACTTTAGTTGTAGAAAACGTTCTTTGTAGGTAACGCCAATAGAACTACTAACTAATTCGGCTTCTAGAATACGAGGCAAAGTAATTGTTTCATAATATTTATCTTGTTCATCCCAGTAGCCGCATATTTTATAATCACATAGTTCTAAATGTTTTTTAGCAAGAGCATTAGTATCTAAGATTTCTAATATTTCAGTTAAATCTCGCCAAACTTGATGATTTTGTAATTCGAGTTTTGTCATAGTTATGCGGGTTTAATGTTCTGTTACCAAACCGGGGAAGTGTAATATCCCATCAATGAATTTTGCATGAAATCGGCGATCGCCACCTTTACCTAAAACTTTAGATTTCAAATCGTAGCCGGATTCTTGGGAAGTCGCTAGCCCTACATTACCGCGAGGAGGTACTTGCCCTTTCTCAATGGCTTTTAAATGTTTGCCATTCTGATCGTATTTTAATGCCAACTTTATTTGTTCACTTGCAAATGAAACTAGTAGACGACTGGTTGAAAAATATACAGTATTAGGTTGAATATCTTCCCAATAATTGGGTAAAGCTTCCATTTAATTTACTACTGATATACTAGTCGAATTTAATTCGTAATGGGCTATGTCCCGCTACGCTAACGTAATTCGTAATTATTACCTCATAGTAGAGTAGGGTGGGGATTAAAATGCCCACACCCTAATTGCCTAAACTAGCGCTGGTGTATTTGCACGCTTAACTTGAGGTGTAGCAACCATCCTCATTCCGACTGGTGCGGCTAAAGTTAACCCACGGCGCACAGGACGCACGGGACGTTTATTCACTAGCGAAACTTGGAATTCTGACAAAACAGTTGCCAAGATAATTTTCATTTCATACTGGGCAAATGCCATCCCAATACAGCGACGATTACCGCCACCAAAGGGTAAATATTCATAAGGTGAATATTGTCTTCCTAAAAAGCGTTCTGGTTTAAACTGCTTGGATTGTGGGTAAACTTCTTCCCGATGATGCGCTAAATAAATACTGGGGATTATTACCGTTCCCTCTCGCAGTTCGTAGCCCATAATTGTAATTGGGGTTTTCACAATCCGGGGAAAAGCAGTCATGACAATTGGGTAAAGTCGCAATGTCTCTTGGCAAACTGCTGTCAAATAGGGCAATTTAGCTACACTACTCAAATCGTGGTTAACTCCAATGGTGTTGAGTTCCTGTAGCAACTTCTCACGCACCTCTGGTAAACGATCAATCCAGTAAAAAGCCCACGTCAATGCCGAAGCGGTGGTTTCATGTCCCGCAACTAGCAGTGTCATTAACTCGTCGTGTAATTCTTCATCTGACATCCCTTGACCATCGTCGTAACGAGCCGCCATCATCAAACTTAGGATATCTTGGCGATTTTGCTCAGGTTCAGCCCGACGTTCTCGAAGCAAAGCATAAATAAGTCGATCGATTTTTTGCCGTTGTTGCAAAACCCAACCCCACGGACTCCACGCACCGAAATCTTTTTGCATGAACTGGAAAAAGAAGGCGCTGGACATTACAGGCGAAGTGATGAAGTCTAATAAGTCACTTAGCGATCGCCTCAGTTCCTCAAACAGTTCTCCATCATTCAAACCAAATACAACCCGCAAAATAACACGCAAGGTAATTTCTTGCATCGACTCACGGATCTTAAAAGGTTTACCAATTTGCCATTCATTAGTCACCTGTCGGGTTATTTCCCGAATTTCCTCGCCGTAAGCCCGCATCCTTTCGCCATGAAAGGGAGGAGCTAATAATTGCCGTTGGCGCTGGTGGCGATCGCCATCCGCTAACATAAAGGAGCGATCGCCAAGTAAAAATCTTAGTCCTGTGTTCCCTCTGCCAACCTCAAAATGGCTGGAATCAGCAGTAAAAATCTGCTCCAGTGCTTGGGGTTGACTAAAATACACAAGATGGTTATCAGAGCTACTACTCCAGATCGTGAAAGTGTCACCGTAGATTTGGGCAAAATCATCCACATATTTCACTGGCTGAGTAATAAACTTGATCATCCGCAGCCAGCGCGGCATTTGAGGCCCATCAGGCAAATTGTAAGTAGTTGTGAATTTTGTGGAGTTGATGGCTTCTGAATTTTATTGTTACGACTTTTCATGTTACTTAAGGTTACAGAAAGCGGTATATTCATGATTGGGGACTAGAAACTGGAGACTGAAAACTGAAAAGAAGACAAAGAGGATAATAATAGCTCTTGTACAGATGCGATTAATCGCCTCTCTACTCCTAACTCAGCACTCAGCACTCCTAACTCAGCACGGGCTAAACGCCCCGCTACCGCTAACAAAAGGCAGCATCGGAAGCAAGCAGTGCCAAAAATCATCGCTATTCTCAACGGTAAAGGAGGAGTCGGTAAAACGACTACCGCAGTCAATCTGGCTGCCAACTTTGCGAAGAAAAAAAAGGTGCTGCTGATTGATGCAGATATTCAAGGTTCTGCCAGTTGGTGGTTTGGGCGCAGTCAGCAGGGAATGGGATTTGATTTATCTCAAGAAACTGATCCCGCACTTTTAAGTGATTTAGCAAAGATAACAGGTTACGATTTAGTAGTGGTGGATACACCTCCCGCCCTGCGCTCTGAAGCATTAGTGGCGGTTGTTGCGATCGCAGATTATCTAGTTTTGCCGACACCCCCATCTGCAATGGATTTAGCAATCCTCGTGGAAACAGTCAAGGAAGCCGTCATCCCCTTGGGAACCCCCCATCGGGTATTGCTCACCAAAGTCGATACCCGCAGTTTGGGGGAAGCACAAGAAGCAAAAAACACTCTGACCCGCTTAGGTATTCCTACTTGTAATACCTTCATCCGTGCCTATAAAGCTCATGAACGAGCAGCACTTGAAGGTGTAGCGATTACCCAATGGCGAGGAGGAAACGCACGGGAGGCGGAATTAGACTACCGCCGTGCAGCTGATGAATTACAGCGTGATTGGAGAAAATAAGAATGGCTAGGAAACAAAGTCTCTCTGACTTACTACAAGAAGAGGCGCAAAAATTTACACCCTCAGAAGGTGAATCTGCGATCGAAGTTACAGCCGAAAAAATTGTCGAAGAACAGGCTGCATCTGATGAGGAATCGTTAGGGCAACCACTTGAACCGACTTCTACTAAACGCAGTCCTACTAAGGCTGATTTAGAAGCAACTGTCAAAGAGTTGACAAGTAATTTAGAAACAAGCAACAAAAAAGAAGCATCTCTTGGACAAGAAATTGCTGATTTGCAATCAAAATTATCTAAACAAAAAACCTTTGCATCAGAACAAGAATCATTACTAGAACACCTAACAAAAGAACTTGATGAAACAAAAAAAACAGCACTGCAACTTGCAGAAGCAAATTCCCTGCTTATAGAAGAAATTAATTCTTTAAAACAAAAAGCAGAACAAAAAGCAGAACAAAAAGCAGAAGAGAAATCTAAACTTGTTGTCAAAGAAGCTAGCGCGATAAAACCAGTAAAAGACCACTACAATCCGCTTAACTACAAAAAATCACATCGTTCATCGGAAACACTCGCTCAAAATCAACCTCAGAATCAACCAAATGAGTATCCCGATAGTTCTAATGAGATGTGGTTACTTGACTAGAGTCAGTTAAAGGTTAATGGTACAAATCAAAATCTATGGCACTGCTTCATTTATCCGTCATTCTCGCAGTGCCATTTCTGACACAATTCATTCTTGTGTTGTTGAAGCTTTAGCATATCCTCAAGACAAGCGTACCCATCGGTTCTTTCCTCTCGAACCCGATGATTTCATCTACCCTGTAGAACGTTCAGAGAAATACATCATCATTGAGATTAGTATGTTTGAAGGACGCACTATTGAAACCAAAAAAAAACTAATTAGGTTGTTGTTTTCTAGCTTATCGGAACAAGTTGCAATTGCACCTATAGATATAGAAATCACGATTACAGAAACCCCAAAACACAACTGGGGTATCCGGGGAACAACAGGAGATGAATTAAACCTAAATTACCAAGTGCAAGTGTAAATCTTTGGAGCTTGTAGGGTGGGCATTATAATGCCCACATTAATGCAAGACAGGTTTGCGTTAGCGTTCGCGAAGCGTCTCGTAGAGAAGCTCACCGAAGGTATCGCTCTAGTTACAGAGGTTTCTAAAATTATGTGAATTATGTGAAAATAACATGATCCAAGAGAAAAATAGTAGCTATAACAGAAGCCATTAGCAACAGATAAAAAGCTTTCCAGAGTAGCGTTACAGAAAATTATTGAGAGTTGGGCTATCTTTCAACTCGAAAGTCTAAAATATGCTGCGCGGTTATTTGTGGTTGTTCCAAGTGTGGGAGATGACCACAATCTTGAATCCAGTTGAGAGTACTGTGTGGAATTGCCCTTTTAAATTTCATGGCATCCTCAGTACCCAAAATTTTATCGGAATCGCCCCACAAAATTAGCGTTGGTTGCACAATTTGTGATAACATCTCCAGTCTAAAAGCACTGTAACCACCACTTTTAGTGAAAGAAATCAGAGCTTGATTCCAACTCGGCATTTGTAGATGTAATGCGCCACAAAATAACGCATCGATAGAGGCAAGAGTTTGATTTTTATATCCAATGCGAGAAACGCGATCGCGCACTTTCATATTACTCAAAAATCGAGTTGCTAAATAATCTAATGGGGGAAACATAAATTTGCTCAATGGCGAACCACCTGCTAACCCCGCACTATCAATTAACACCAGCTTTTCTACCACTTCTGGATAAGCCAAGGTAAAATCAATCGCTGTCGCACCCCCCATTGAAGCGCCCACCAAAATTACAGGTTGGTTAATTAGGCTTTTCCAGAAATAATAAAGATGGGTTTTAATCGCTGTTGGGCTATAGGCAATTCCTGAGAGTCTATCTGTAAACCCAAAACCCAATAAATCCACTGCCCAAGTTTCATTATCTTCAGAAAGCAGTGGCAAAAGCCGTCGAAATTCTAATACAGAACTATCAAAGCCGTGAATTAATAAAATTGGAGTTCCACCACACCCTTGCTTGACAAATGCTGTGGTAACTGCTTGATTAGTTAAAGGAGTAGCGATCGCAGTTGTTTGAATACTCCGAGCTAGTGCGATCGAAGTAGGTTCTGTGAGTTGCTCAACTGCCGTAGGAAGAAAATTCGGAAACATAAATTTCAGTTTATCGTACTAGCTTGCTTCCACCCATAATTGATTTTGTTAAACAATAAAGTTACACAACCTAAGATGCTGAAGTATTATTTGTAATTTATATATAAAACATAAGCTAGGTAATATCAAAATATTCTAACTCCCAACAGACGCGATTAATCATTTACAGGACAGACATAATTAATCGCCTCTCTACTCTCCAAAAAAAATATGGCATCAAAGAAAGTTTTCCAAAATGTCAAAATGGGGACTAAAGCCACGTACAATTAAAATCGCTTATCCCTTAATCCAGGAGCTAATGCCATGCCAATGGCGGTTGGCGTAATTGAAACTTTAGGTTTTCCGAGTGTCTTAGCAGCAGCAGATGCAATGGTCAAAGCTGCTGCAGTCACAATTGTGTATTATGGTCAAGCGGAAAGTGCTCGCTTGTTAGTCGCCGTCCGGGGACACGTTTCTGAAGTAAATAGAGCTGTTGAAGCCGGAATCGTAGCTGGAGAGGAAGTAAAAGTTGGTACAGTAATTACCTACTACATCGTTCCTAATCCCCCAGAAAATGTGGAAACCATATTACCAATCCATTTCACTGAGGAATCAGAACCTTTCCGTATGTTCTAAGCAATTTTGCTATCAAAATCTGTAGCGAAGCTTCGTACAATTAACTTGTAGCCCCCAGTTTATTCATACAGGAGATTAATAATGTCATTACAGGCAGTTGGAGCACTTGAAACTAAAGGTTTTCCTGCGGTGCTAGCAGCAGCAGATGCTATGGTAAAAGCTGGTCGAGTTACCCTCGTTGGTTATATCAGAGTAGGTAGCGCTCGCTTTACAGTTAATATTCGTGGCGATGTTTCTGAAGTAAAAGCCGCTATGGCTGCTGGTGTTGAAGCCGCAGAAAATGTTTATGGCGGTACGCTTGAATCCTGGGTAATTATTGCTCGTCCCCATGAAAACGTTGAAGCTGTTCTGCCAATTGGTTACACAGAACAAGTCCAAGGGTATCGAGAATCTGTAGAAAATCCCATTGTTAGAGCGAACAATCGATAGATTCAACCTCCTGCGGGGGAATTCAAAACAAAAAATTCCCATAAATGAATTTACAGAAAAGTTTATTGTCAGGCTTCTGACTATTAAAACTTTAGAGAAATGCATTCTTCCTGTTTTTAGATTTTGCATAAGTTGAATTTTGAAGCAGAGGGAAAGTAACAGTCAGAGTCAATAGTCAAAACTAATATTGACTGTTGACTGTTCATTTTTAGGAATATATAAGTTTTAAGAATAACTTACCAATATGAAAGGTGTAGTTGTGACTGAAGCTAGTTTAAAAAACAGACACTTGCCTATCAATCTCTACTATTCAAAATAGCGTAGGCGTAGCCCGCTTCTCTACCAGACGCTGCGCGTAGCTTGCTTCCACAAAGTGGTACGGCAGACCTAAGTGACCATCGTAGACATCGCCACATAGGATACTCAGACTAATTCCACGCTATGGCGATAGTATTTATTTAAGATTTTATACAACGACTTAGCAAACAACCTTTTAAACGCTAATTACCGTATATACACTTAAACAAAATCATAAAAAATTAACTGAACACGATTCAGTTAAAGCCCAATCCTCCTTGAAAAGCAGAGAATTAAGCTAATTTATCAGAGGGGTTAGGGAATCTTCAGGGCAAAATCTCATTAACACTAAGGATATTGAGATTCAACTAAATATTCTACTACGTAATGGTTTGTACAGAGTTGAAACTTATACTGGTGGAATAACGTCCAACTTTAAGTTAAATTAGATTCGTTCCTCGGATCTGTTACAAAATGTCAGATTTACCTGATAAATTTTGTCAAAGGCGTATCCTCCCCACTTTAAGCAGATTTCTGTTCTCAACTAAAAAAAACATAACTTTACAAAAAGTTTAAATTGGCATAATGCTCCAAATGCTTGCTATATATTGGTTTTGGGCTTTTTCAAGTAAAAGCAAAACATCAATGTAGAAATTTCTGCATAATTCTAGTGAATTCAGACGTAATAAAAGTAGAATCACTGAGCTATTTTCATGAAATTCATGAAATCTGGCGCAGCTGCCAGTTAAACAATTAGGTGGGACGAATGGGGGTTGTGATGCAAACTTCAAAATTGAGTTTCGAGGAATGCAATCTCACTATGACAATAGATGTGGAAAAACTGGCTCTAGATTGGCAAAAGCGCTTGGCTGTAGAATGTCCAGACCAAAATGAAGCCACGAGGCAAAGCATTATTCTCTGGCTGTTGGGATCTGACTCAAAACGGTTCGATGTGTTTAATCCTAAAGAACTCGATATCGCCAAGCAAGCGATGGAATATCGCTGGAGAATTTTACGTCAACGATACTTGGGGCTGGGGCGAGAACGTGCTTATCGCAACTTGATAACCCGATTGGGGAGTTTAGTAACATTACGGAATAAGATTCAGACTTGGGTTTCCCTCAGCCGCGATCGCCAGCGTAGTGTAATGGATGTGTTGCAAGAAGTACTCCAAGAATTACTCCAAAACGACAGCCAGATGCAACAGCAAATGGCTGATATTGCCAAATATACAACCGATAGACGATTGGGGGATGCTCTGCTATTTGCCAGTTTAGAAGAATATTGTCTGCGGCCAGTACGCAATCAACCCCTATTAGCTTACCGATTTGTAAATTATTTGCGTCGCACTCAGCGCGGTGGTTTAACCCAAGTGCCAGGGCGTGATTTGGTTCGACTAGTCTCAGAAGAAGTTCTTACAGACGACAGTGACAATCGAGTTAACTTAGTCGATAGTCAGGCGATCGCAGAATATCAAGAAGCACAACAAATAGAGGAACAACAGGTGCTGCGCCAGACAGTACAAAAAGAATTTGAAAATTATTTACAAGAAAATATCGGTACAGAAGCAGTGGAATGGCTACGGCTGTATCTGCAAGGTAAATCCCAGGAAGAGATCGCTAAAAGACTGAATAAGCAGACTAAAGAAGTCTACCGTCTGCGAGAAAAAATTAGTTACCATGCTGTACGTGTTTTTGCCCTCAAAGGTAAACCAGAACTCGTAGACAGCTGGCTCTCAATTTCCTTGCAAGAACATAACTTGGGATTAACGCAAAACCAATGGCAACAACTGGATAAAAAATTAACTCCTCTAGGGCAGCAGATCCTAAATTTGCGGAGAGCGGGAAATTCAATAGAAGCCATAGCCGAACAGTTAAAACTCAAAACCCATCAAGTGCTTGGCGAATGGACGAAAGTCTATCTTGCAGCCCAAGCTTTAAGAACCCAGGAGTAGCCTGTAGTGGGAAATGGGAAATGGGAAATGGGGAGTAGGAAGCAGGGGAGAATAATTAATACCGAATACCCAATCCTCAGTATTATCCCCAGTCCATAATCTAAAATTCATATTCTACTTACATTTACTTAAGTATATATAATTGAAATTTTAACAATCTAACAAAGTATCTTTATTAACTACCTATTGAATTGGAGTCAAAATATAAGTAAACACCAACGAATCAAATCTATGTTGTCTTCAAAGGGCGAACTAAATAATACCGCAGCAAATGGACAGCAAATGCTAACTGCCGCTCAAACTAGGTGGGAGGAAAGAGGCGATCGCGAACAAATATTCTACCTGATTGATCATCTCTTGTCCTTTGAAGCTTGCCTCTACCACCAAATTTTGCCCTTTGAATTAGAAGACAAAAACCTCTTGCTAGGCATGGTTAATCCACAAGAAAGCGAAGCTCTAGATTACGTTGGTCGTATTTTGTCTTCTATCAATTGCACAATGGTGATTGAGGCGATCGCAGCCGATGCCCACCGCAGAATACTATCAGCTTACCTCAACCATAAGAATACATCTCAGCTAGATGCCCAACAAGTGCATCAGCCAACAGTGGACTTTCCTGCAACAAATAGCCCAGCTACGATTGCTGACATACCTAATCCTTCCTTAGATGCCGACTCGGAATCAAATCAACAACCAGTATTGATGGTGTTTCAGACGCAAAAGCGTCAAAATTCTGGGCAGCGGGTAGACTTGCCTCCTATCCCAGAGCTAGACCAATCATCTCAAACTACGACGTTCTTGACCCCTATTGCCACAACTCAAGCGCAAGAGGATTCTGAAGCCACATCATCAAACAATTTACCTATTTTTCCCACACAAGCTTCCGAACTACTGAGTCCGATTGAGTTGCTAACAACACTACCACCAAAAAAATTATTAGAACAATTACTAGGGCGAATCCTGGCTGGGGGAATTGGTCGGCTGTACTTAGAAAGACAAGCTTACGAAGGCAGAATACTGTGGAGTGACAATGGAGTTTTGCAGTCTGTATTAGACAAACTGCCGCTCTCAGTTTTCCAAGGAGTACTGAATGAATTAAAGCGGTTTGCTTCCCTGCCTGTAACCACGGTTGCAGAACCAAAACAGATAGAAAAGGAATACGTATATCAAAAAAACCGCTTATTATTACGCTTGCGAGTTATGCCGGGAATCTACGGCGAAGAGGCGACACTCCAAGTATTGCGGGGAGCAGCATTAAAATTCTATCAACAACAGCAGTTAACACGTCTAAGCCGCGATGCTTTAGGAATTTCTCAGCAACTAAGCATTAAGCTACATGAACTACAAGAACGATTTTTACTGAATCCTAGCCTTGATTCTCAGCAATTAGAGGCTTTAGTTACCCTGAATCAATTAGTGAAAAATTTAGACCAACAGATCAAAATACTGGCACTAGATAGCAATCTACCGACAAAGAGTAAATCATCGATCAGTAAGTAAAAACGCTGATTTCGTTAGCATACATAATTGTTATGTTGTAATGGAATCCTAGACTGATAAAGCTTAGAGACTCATCTCTAAATAAATACAAATTTTGCGATCGTATTCTGAGTAAGATTACGGTTTAAACAAACTTAATAGTAGCAAAGTTAGTTTCCCCCTCTTAAATCCTATTGTTGCAAATATTTCATGTTAACTGAGGTTTTTAGTGAACTTTTCCCCTTAATGAGTACAGCCAATCCACAAACTTTGGAATGGCTACTCAACGTTGCAATTGAACATGAATACCCCTCTGGGCGAGCCGTTGTGATGGAAGATGCCTGGGGTAACGCCGTTTACTTTGTGGTTTCTGGTTGGGTCAAAGTCCGGCGTACCGTCGGGGAAGATTCAGTAGCTCTGGCAATTTTTGGGCGTGGCGATTTTTTTGGAGAAATGGCAATTTTGGATGAATCTCCACGCTCAACTGATGTCATTGCTCTTTCACCGGTGAAGTTGCTTAGTATCTCTAGAGAGCGGTTTATTCAAATATTGTTTAAAGATCCACAGTTACATCACCGAATGTTGCAACTGATGGTAAGGCGATTGCGGCAAATTAACCTGCGCTTACAAATGCGGTCTTCACCACCAGCTGTCAAACTCGCCCATACCCTAGTGACTTTGGGTGAAAGCTATGGTCAGGAATCAGACTTAGGAAGAGAGATTTTTAACATTCCCTTTAAAGATTTAGCAGAGGTAACAGAAATCAGCATTGAAGAAACCACCAAAATCATGGAAAAACTCCATGAAAAAGGGTGGATAAAAATTGATAGCGTCAACAACATCACTTATCTTGTGAACTTCAAGCAGTTGATGAACTTGGCTGGCAAAGTGTGATTTTTTTTATCCGATTCTCTATGAGACGCTCTGTGTAGCTTGCTTCTTGGTAAGTTTAACGCCAGAGATTTGGGATGATGATGAACGAAAGACGGTTTGTGTGCGATGTTAAAAACAAATTTGTCATGATAGGGGAAATTACCCATTGATTTTTAACTCAGCACGCAAGATGACTGAAGCAACAGCAACTCGCCCCAACACCCACCGCCAAGAAACCGAGCCAACGATTCATTACCTGGTGGCAATGTCCCAACCAGAAACCCATCTGTTTGAGGTGACTTTACAGCTTGTCGATTATTCCTCACCGATTCTCGATTTAAAACTGCCAGTGTGGACACCTGGTTCCTATTTAGTCCGGGAATACGCCAAGAATTTACAGGATTTTGAGGCTTTTGCACAGAATAAGCCTTTAACTTGGCGGAAGCTCGGTAAAAATCACTGGCAGATAGAGAAAATAGGTATTTCAGAATTAACTGTACGTTACCGCATTTTTGCCAATGAGCTATCTGTACGAACAAATCACTTAGATAGCACCCACGGTTATTTTAACGGTGCGGCACTATTTTTTAGAATACCTGGCTGGGATAAGCAACCCATTCGCGTCACCATCGTACCACCACAGCCGGAATGGCAGGTAACTACTGCCTTACAACCCGTTGGTGAACAAAGGAATACTTTCTTAGCTAGCGATTTTGATACTCTGGTGGATACTCCCTTTGAGATTGGTAGCCACCAATTATATAAATTTGAGGTATTGGGAAAACCCCATGAATTGGCAATCTGGGGGCAAGGTAATTACCAAGTTCAGCAGTTGATTGCTGATATCCAAAAAATTATCCAAGTCGAAGCGCAGATGTTCGGCGGTTTGCCATATCAACGATACGTGTTTCTGCTACATTTATTTAGCCAAGCTTTTGGTGGTTTGGAGCATAAAGACTCTTGTTCCTTGATTTACCAGCGTTTTGGGTTTCGCGCTCAGGATAAGTACGATCGCTTTCTTCAATTAGTCGCACACGAGTTCTTTCACTTGTGGAATGTCAAGCGAATTCGCCCAAAAGCATTAGAGGTTTTTGATTACGACCAAGAAAATTACACACCATCATTATGGTTTTGTGAAGGTACTACTAGTTACTATGACTTGTTAATTCCTTTACGGGCGGGAATTTATGATGTTAAGTCCTATTTGAATAACTTGGGTAAGGAAATTACCAGATATGAAATGACACCGGGGCGCAAGGTACAACCCGTTTCCGAGTCGAGTTTTGATGCCTGGATAAAACTCTATCGTCCCGATGCCAATAGCGGTAATTCCCAAATTTCTTACTATTTAAAAGGAGAAATGGTATCGTTGTTGCTGGATTTGCTGATTCGCTCTACTCACAACAATCAGCGCTCCCTTGATGATGTAATGCTGAAAATGTGGCAGCAATTTGGGCAAGATGAAATTGGCTATACCCCAGAACAGTTGCAAGAAGTTATCGAATCTGTTGCCGGAATCGATTTGACTGATTTCTTTAAACGCTACGTTGATAGTACTGATGATTTGCCTTTCAATCAGTATTTAGAACCCTTTGGCTTGCAGTTGGTAGCCGAACAGCAGGAAGAACCTTACCTGGGTGTGAGAATAAATACAGAAAATGGACGCGAGATCGTTAAGTTTGTGGAGACTGGTTCACCTGCACAAGTAGGGGGAATTGATGCAGGTGATGAGTTGTTAGCAATTGATGGGATTAAGTTAACGGCGAGTGGTTTAAGCGATCGCCTGAAAGATTATCAACCAAATGATACCATCCAAGTTGCAGTTTTCCACCAAGACGAACTGCGTATCTATTCCATCACCCTGGCGTTACCACATCCGACTCGATATCAGGTAAAGCCTGTTGATCATCCTAACTCCACACAGCAACAAAACTTTGCTGGATGGCTTGGGGCTGCGATCACAACTGTTTGATAAAGGGATTGGGCATTGGGCATGGGGTATTGGTTATTAATTCTTCTCCCTCTTGCACCCTGCCCCCTGCCCCCTGCTCCCCACTCCCCACTTCTAAGCCGTTCTCACCGCCCCAGAGTAAATCAAACCCCGTTGCAGATCCAGTGTTATAATCGCCCCATCTCGAATCACCTGCGTTGCCTGCTTCACACCAACAATCACTGGTACACCAAGACGCAAGCCAATTACTGCCGCGTGACTTGTGAGACTTTCTTCTTCGGTAATAATTCCGGCAGCTTTCCGAATTGCTTCAACAAAATCGGCACTAGTGCGGGATGCAACCAAAATATCTCCGGGATTAAAGTTACTCACATCCATGCCAGTATTAGCCACCCGTGCGCGACCACTTACTGAACCTTGTCCTAGCCCAATTCCGTGACCTAGTACTGCCGTCACCACCTCTACCTTAATCAAATCTGTAGAGCCAGAAATACCCTGGAGTGTACCAGCGGTCATCACTACTAAATCTCCCTGGGACAGTAACTGAAGTTCCTGAGCCACGTTAATCGCAGCCTGAAATGTCTGACCAGTGGAAGGTAATCCTAGTACCAACAGCGGTTTGACACCCCACACCATCTGTAGCTGCCGCGCCACATTTACATGGGGTGTCACTGCCAAAATTGGTGTATGAGGACGGAACTTAGAGACATTGCGAGCTGTTGCCCCCGTTTGCGTTAGGGTCATAATTGCCGCTGCACCTAGTTGTTCGGCAATTTGACCGACAGCTTGACTAATCGCATTGGGAATGGAGCGTCGGGCATCTCTCGTAGAACGTAGGTTTAAGTGTTGGGCTTCTTCCTGCTCCATACGTTCGGCTATTCGCGCCATCGTTGCCACTGCTTCTACAGGGAAGCTACCCACGGCGGTTTCATTGGAGAGCATCACCGCGTCTGTGCCGTCTAAAATCGCATTTGCCACATCCGATACTTCAGCACGAGTGGGACGGGGATTACTCACCATACTGTCTAACATCTGAGTAGCGGTGATGATCGGAATCCCCAAGCGATTTGCTGTCGCAATTAGCCGCTTTTGGAGTACCGGCACATCTTCTGCTGGCAATTCCACCCCTAAGTCACCTCTGGCAACCATCACGCCATCACACAAAGCCAGAATCGCCTCCATTTGTTCAATGGCTTCGTGCTTTTCAATTTTGGCAACCACTGGCACTTGCTTGCCTGTACTAGAAATTAGTTCTTTAATTTCGATCATGTCCTGGGGATTGCGGACAAAGGAAAGTGCCACCCAATCGACACCCTGATCGAGACCAAACATTAGATCCTCTCGGTCTTTGTCGGTCATTGCCTTAATTGACAGGTAAACGCCGGGAAAGTTTACGCCTTTATTGTTAGAAAGTTTACCAGGCACGGTGATCCGACAATGCAAATCACCTTTGTCCCGATTAATTTCCTCCACCAGCATTTCTACTCGTCCATCATCAAGGAGGATTTTTGCCCCGACTGGGACTTCTTCGGCTAAATAATCGTAGGTGACACAGCTAATTTCTTGCGTACCTACCACCGGACGATTTGTCAAGGTGAAGCGATCGCCTTTTGCCAAAACTATAGACCCGTTATCAAACTTCCCCAAGCGAATTTTTGGGCCCTGCAAGTCTTGGAGAATAGCCACTGGCTGATTTAATTCAAAAGCGGTTTGCCGAATTAAGCGAATACTACGCTGATGGTCGGCATGAGTTCCGTGGGAGAAGTTTAGCCGCAGCGTCGTGGCTCCCGCTTCAATAATCGCCTTGAGCATTTCAGGACTGCTAGTAGCGGGGCCAATAGTAGCGACAATTTTTGTCCGGCGCAGAGAATCTCGTAATTGCATAGGGGCTGAAGTTAGGGAGCTATCTGGGAAATCATCGTAACTTAAGTGGCATCTCCTTTTCAGTCACTGCTATATCAATAAGATATAAGCAGTTAGATGAGAGTTTATGGGAGAATGGGGCTGTGGGATAGACTAGATATAGTACATCAATCTTGTATCCATCCTCCCTACGAAGGAGTTTGTTCCATAAACTTTCTGCCGATTGTCATACCCCACTTATCAGTAAAGACTAGGCTTCGTCTGGAATCATAGCGTTATTCATCTGCTGATATGCAAAGCTGTGGATAAATATTGCTATACAAAAATTTGCAAAACTTTATTATTCAATAATATTTATCGTATATTCGTAATGTCTGCTCAAGAAGGAGTCAATGTTAGAGATGATCGCATCGGAGGCACAAAAGCCATTGACAATCCCACCCAAGGAATTTTTAGCGCCTCCTGGTGATTTCAATCCCACGCTGCTGCTGTTTTCTGTAGCTGTATCCATGCTGGTGTTATCTAACTTTGGTTACTGGCTTTGGGAATGGCCGCACTGGCTGTGCTTTAGCGTTAACACTATTGCCTTGCATTGTGCTGGAACGGTAATTCATGACGCTTGTCACCAATCAGCCCATCGCAACCGGACGATCAATGCGATGTTAGGGCATGGCAGTGCATTGATGCTAGCTTTTGCTTTTCCAGTCTTTACGCGAGTGCATTTACAGCATCATGGTCATGTCAACCATCCCGAAGACGACCCGGATCATTATGTCTCTACAGGTGGCCCGCTGTGGCTGATTGCGGTACGGTTTTTGTACCACGAGGTGTTTTTCTTTCAACGGCGACTGTGGCGTAAATATGAGCTATTAGAATGGTTCATCAGCCGCTTAATTGTTGGTGTAATTGTTTATATCTCAGTGCAATACCACTTTTTGGGTTATATTCTGAATTTTTGGTTTTTACCGGCTTTTGTAGTGGGGATAGCACTAGGATTATTTTTTGACTATTTGCCCCATCGTCCTTTTGCCGAGCGCGATCGCTGGAAAAATGCTCGCGTTTATCCTAACCCGATTCTCAATATCTTGATTATGGGACAGAATTACCACTTAATTCATCATTTGTGGCCTTCTATTCCTTGGTATAATTATCAGCCTGCATACTATGTGATGAAACCTCTGTTAGATGAAAAAGGATGTTATCAAACTTCAGGATTGTTGCAGAAAAAGGACTTTTTTGAGTTTGTTTACGACATCTTTTTAGGAATTAGGTTTCATCATCAAAAAGAATAGAATTATTGCATAAAGCGATCGCTTTCTCACGGCTGACACTGAAAAAGTGATCTAAAAACTCATCCAGTGAGTCACCAGCTTCTAGATAATCGAGTAAGGTTTTTATCGGCACACGAGTACCAACAAAAACAGGAGTTCCCCCCAATATATCGGGGTCGCTATGAACAACATGCAATGCGGATGTCATATAGTTAGCATGTGTTCGACAGACTACCTTCTGATCCTAGCTCTCATCGTCTCAGAGGTTGTTTGTTAAAAATGCTGAAGCGATTTGACGTTTTCACGATTTGATTTTAAGTATTCTATCTTTTCAGTCTTAGACTGCCCAACACCAATCAATACTCCGTGACGATCTTCGCCCAGTAGCCACTCAAACTTTTTCGAGACTATATAATATTCAAACCCATACATTTCTGCTATTAGGTCGGCAATTACCACGATCTTGCCCTCATAGAGCCAGTAATTACCATGCTGTTTAGTTCTTTTCCAGTCTTCAGTCACAAACCATACTGTCTCTTTTAGAGGTACAAGTTTTTTCAAAACGTCGGGTGCATATTCGAGATGAATTGAGCAAGACGGTTCTTTGAATGAACCCCACCAGCAGGGATAATTTAGTCCTTTTTTACCCAAGCTTGTGAATCGCTCAAGAATTGACACCAATATCTGTTCGTATTCATGAAGGCTAACTAACCTGAAATCATTGCAAGAAAGGTTTAGCGTTTTTATGGCTTCTTCAATATCTACTCTGAAATCTAAGCGTTGAGTCATAAAATCTACATCGCTCTAATACCAATTCTCTATAAATGATGACGATTTGTTTCCTTGGCGTTCTTAGCAGTTCGCTTTTATTTATTAATATGAGTATTTTACACTTTTGACTTCACTATTGGCTGTGATGCTTGTAAAGGCTGAGGTAATAAATAGAGCAAACATTTAAAATTCCTAAAGAGCTTATTCCATAATACTTTTGGCTTTTGACTTTTGACTTCTGCCTTGCGGTACTAGGTTATTTAAGTAAGCCCAGAGTTTTACGGTCTTGTCATAACTAGTAGAAGGGATGGTCTATTTTTAAATAAAGGTTTTTTTTGAGGTAGTACTCAAAAAATCATGAGGAATTGGACATTGGCTTGTAGTAGCGTTTAAACGTGTAGGCAAATAAAAAAAAAAAACTGTACAATTTTATCACCGACAAAGCACGATTCTATGGTTAGCTACTCAACACTTTGGAAAAAATAAAGTTGTACATACAATTTAATCATAAAAAATAACCTCTGGAAGCGATCGCCTCCAAAGCGGTAGCGATGCCCCATTCCCAATGCCCATAATTGAAAATCCTGCCAAACGATGTGAAGGTTTCAAACTCAGGGATGATGAGTAATTAGCAATTAAATTGACAAAATCACACTATAAAGAGTGATATTAAGCGATAAATAGCGCTTGTAAAGGACTAACGGGCATGATTAAATCTTGGATGGTGATTGGGGGCGTGGCTTTCTTGGTTGCTTTAGCCGCGAACGTGATTACGCCTAGCGATCGCCAATGGTTCAAGCGTTTACAACGACCAAGATGGCTAACTTTTGAGGGCGCAATTCCCATTATTTGGACTGTAATATTTATTTGCGGTGCTTGGTCAGCCTATATTGTCTGGGAAAAAGACCCAGGAAGCACCTCAACCTGGTTAATCATGGGTTTATATCTGCTATTAGAAATAGTTACCATTGCCTATACGCCTGTAATGTTTAAGCTTCGCAGTCTGAAAGTCGGCACAATTCTCGGTGGCACAGGTTTAATCATTTGTGCTTTATTGATACTTGCAGTCTTAGGTTTTTCTGGTTGGGCAGCCCTATTACTAGTTCCTTATTTGCTCTGGAGTCCCATTGGTACTTATACCACTTGGCAGATGATCCGTCTCAATCCTCAAGATGCCTAAGAATCGCCCTAGAGAATGATTAAACATATAGCCTAAATTGTCACACTTGCAGTGTATGACTTGACAAAATACACAAAGCTTGAGTGCATTATGATTCCATCTTGGATAATAATTGGGGCTGTAACTTTCTTCATCGCCCTTGGTAGTTTCTTGATCGCGCCGCGTGATGTTAAATGGTTTGCAAAGTTAAGTCGCCCTCGCTGGCTAGTTTTTGAGCCACTGATTCCGGTCATCTGGACTGTGATTTTTATTTGCGGTGCAGCTTCAGCTTATATTGTCTGGGAAAAAAATCCCGGAGGCATCATTACTTGGCTATTAATGGCTTTGTATCTTTTGGTGGAAATTATCACCGTCGCCTACATACCTATAATGCTGAGGTTTCGCAGTCTCAAAGCTGGGGAAATTCTTGGGCTAATCGGTTTGATTTCAGGTGTTGTCCTGGCAATCTGCGTTTTACCGATTTCTTTAATGGCGGCGCTGTTACTCCTTCCCTATCTGGTTTGGACTCCCATTGGTACTTACACCACCGACGAGTTAAAAGAACTGAATCCTCAAGATGCATAACGCATCTATGTAAGCCGCCCATAACGTGCTGTGACAGGATTGGCTGGATTAGATTGATTATTCAGCCAAGCCCACATTTGATCGCCAACAGAAAAATGCCACCACTCTCTAGGATTGCGTTGAAAGCCGGCTTTTAACATTATATCTCGCAATAGTTGACGATGAGCATGATACTTTTGCGTTTCAGAGCGATCGCTATTGGCATAATAATTAGGATGCGATCGCTCTGACATTTCATCAATCGGCGAACCCATATTCACTATTTGCCCTGCATCATCTACCAACGTTACATCTACCGCCCCACCAGTACTGTGAGGAGGGGGAGTTTTTTCATCTAAACTTGGTACAGCCCAAATTTCATAAACCGCTTCCCAAATCTCTTGGTGTTGGTTTGGTGATAACTCCACTTCAGTCAGTCCTCTATCCCGCACTGCTTGGGCGAAGCTGTAATCTACCATAAACTGCTGAACTGCGATCGGGCGATAAGCATCAAAGATTTGGATACGCCAGTTGGGATGCAGGAGATTCAGATAATTTTGCGCTTGCAGCAAATTTTCGATAACGCTTTGACGTAGATAATAAGGAGAGCGATCGCCATAAGGCGCACCTAATTTTTCATAAGGATGGGGAAATTCCACCGCAAACAATTCTAAAGGAATCTTGATTAGCGGTTCACTACACTCGAAAATTGGGATTTGATGATAAGGCCTCATCTAGTCAGCCACACAAAAAATTACGGATTTTAACGAAAGCATAGCATTCTCTGTAACGAGTCTCTTCTTCCTCTGTGCCCTTCGCGCCTCTGCGGTTTGTTTCTCCAAAAATGCTCAATCAAAACCAAACACCTCTATTAGATGCCTTAAAAGCCAATGCAGCAAGACTTCATGCACCTTTTTACACTCCAGGACATAAACAAGGCGAGGGAATTTCTCAACCCTTGGCTGATTTATTTGGTAAAGCTGTCTTTCGCGCTGATTTAACCGAATTAGCAGATTTAGATAATCTTTTTGCGCCCCAAGGTGTTATTCAAGAAGCACAACAACTAGCCGCTGAGACATTTGGCGCTTCGCAAACATGGTTCCTTGTCAATGGTTCAACCTGTGGTGTTGAAGCGGCAATTCTCGCTACCTGTGGCACAGGCGATAAAATCATTCTGCCTCGCAATGTGCATTCTTCGGCGATCGCAGGTTTAATTCTCTCTGGTGCAATACCAATTTTTCTCAATCCTGAATACGATCCAGTTTTAGATATTGCTCACAGCATCACGCCCAATGCTGTACAATCTGCACTCCAACAGCATCCCGATGCCAAAGCAGTGTTGGTAGTTTATCCAACATATTACGGTGTTTGTGGAGATTTGAGTGCGATCGCCAACATTACCCAGCAATATAATATTCCTCTACTGGTAGATGAGGCACACGGCGCACACTTTGCCTTTCATCCCGAATTACCCACTCCGGCTTTAGCGGCAGGTGCAGATTTAACTGTACAATCTACCCACAAAGTACTCGGTGCGATGACACAGGCATCGATGCTGCACGTTCAAGGTAATAGGATAGATTGCGATCGCATCAGTAAAGCTTTGCAACTGGTACAGTCTACCAGTCCTAGTTATTTACTTTTAGCTTCTTTAGATGCAGCGCGTCAGCAAATGGCAATGCACGGAAAAATGCTGATGTCTCGCACTTTGCAACTTGCTGAGGAAGCTAGAACCAGAATCAGTCAAATTCCTGAATTATCAGTTTTGGAAATGCCTCAGTTGGAGGAATCTCCCGGCTTTGTAGCTTTAGACAAAACGCGACTAACTGTCACTGTTTCTAGTTTAGGTTTAACCGGATTTGAAGCAGATGAAATTTTGGATGAAAAATTTGCCGTTACTGCTGAATTTGCCTCACTACAACATCTCACCTTTATTATTAGTTTGGGCAACACCCCAGCCGATATTGAAAAATTAGTACAAGGTTTCACAACCCTTGCCAAAGAATATCGCCAAAGCAACTTGACTGTTAAAAACCAGGTTGGTCTAAATCTAGACAGAACACTAGATTATGCTTTAGAACTTTCTCCCCGTGAAGCTTTTTTTGCTGTCAGTGAAATACTACCTTTGGCACAAACCAATAAACGCATTTGTGCTGAAATCGTTTGTCCCTATCCTCCAGGAATTCCTGTGTTAATGCCGGGAGAAGTCATTACCAAATCAGTTCTTGAATACCTACAACAAATCCAGGCTATGGGTGCATCTATCAGCGGTTGCAATGACATTAGCCTCAAAACTTTGAAAGTTGTGAAATAACGTTATAACGACTGAATTCCTCTTCATAAAATTTTAATTGATGAAGTCAGTAGTAAATGTGCGGTTTTTCAAATAGATTTAGGGAAAAATATACAGTAGTTCTACTATTGTGAAACTTCAATAAAATAGCTATTAAACTAGTGCAATCTTTGATTTATACCCATAGGATCATCTTGATGATTCCTAAACTATAAGATGAAATCAAAAACCTATTATATTTGGGGGCAAGTAGCAGCTCCGATTGTAGTCACTCTAGCGCTGGGTTTCTCAGCAAGAGCGAATGCAGTTGAGTTAGGCGCTGCCTCTGATTACAATGTATTTGTTTTGGGAGATATCTCTCAAAAATATACAGATATCGAAGGAAAAGTTGCTGCTGGCGGTAACATAAATTTCGTCGGCGGACTTGGAAGCAAACTTTCTGGTAATAGCGGCAACGTAGTAGTCGCTGGACAAAACTTAACTCTAAGCAACGGTCAAGTCTACCACGGTAATGCTGTCTATGGAGGCAGCGCCAATGTATCCAGCAATGTGGGATTTCCCCAAGGAACTCTCAGCCAGGGTAATCCCATCGACTTCAATGAAGCAGGAAAACAACTGCGAGGGTTATCCGAATATTTGGCAACCTTGACTCCTACTGGTAATACAACAGTTCAACCTTGGGGTGCTATTAACCTTAGTGGCAGTGGTACTGCTTTCAATGTTTTTAATCTTGCAGGCTCATCTGTCTCCAAGACAAACTATTTTGAAATTAAAGGGGACGCAAATTCAACTATCGTTGTCAATATCAGCGGTAAGGATGTGTCACTGCAAAACTTTGGGTTTAATATCATTGGCGCAGATAAACAAAAAGTAATCTACAACTTCTATGAAGCGACAAACTTAACTGCTAGTGGAATTGGCATCCAAGGTAGTATTCTTGCGCCTTTGGCTAATTTCAATTTCAATAATGGTCAAATTAACGGCAATGTAGTGGTAACTTCTTTGACAGGAAATGGTGAGTCTCACAACTATCTATTTAATGGCGATCTACCAGATGTCCCAACGAGGTACTACAATCCGCCTAAGCCTCCCACTCGTATTCAGGTTCCAGAGCCTGCAAATCTTCCAGGTTTAGGATTAGTTGCTGTAGTATTTGGTTTGTTTCGCTACAAACGCAATCAAGCAACTTGTTTAGAATAATTAAAAATTTTTGGCAGCATAGCGCATGAAGCGAATTTGTTTACAGATTTTCGCTCATGCGCTATTTCCTTGCTCTCTACCTTCTACAATAAAGATAGACTTTATTGAGATTTGTATAGTTGGGGATCGGCTGTCATGGCTCCCGCCGTTTTCATTCAAAATTTGCAAAAGCGCTACGGTACAGTGGTTGCCGTCCAGGATGTTTCCTTTCAGGTAGAACCAGGAGAAATTTTTGGTTTACTTGGCCCCAACGGTGCTGGAAAAACTACTACCTTGCGTGCTTTGTGTACGCTGACCACACCGGATGCTGGCAAAATCGAAGTATCTGGCATCTCTGTGTTAGATAATCCCAGAGTTGCAAGACAACGATTAGGCTATGTGGCTCAGGAAGTCGCTATAGATAAGGTGTTAACTGGAAAAGAACTGCTGCAATTGCAAGCAGCACTTTATCACCTTCCAGGCGCAGTAGCCAAACAGCGTATTGAGACGGTGTTAGATTTACTTGGTTTGCAAGAATACGCTAATAAAAAGACAGGAACCTACTCTGGCGGTTTACGCAAGCGCCTAGACTTGGCTGCTGGGTTGCTCCATGCACCGGATGTTTTGGTGTTGGATGAGCCAACTGTAGGGCTTGACATAGAAACTCGTTTTGTGGTATGGGATTTCCTGAGAAAATTACGCGCCTCTGGGACGACGGTTGTAATTACCAGCCATTATTTAGAAGAAATTGACGCTTTAGCCGATCGCGTGGCAATTATAGATCGCGGCGTTGTAATTGCCAGTGGTACACCTTCGCAATTGAAAGATCAAGTAGGGGGCGATCGCATCACCTTGCGAATCCGCGAGTTTTCCCCCATTGAGGAAGCTGAAAAAGCTAAAAACCTTCTGAAACCTTTACCCTTTGTCCAAGAAGTCATCATCAACAGCGCTCAAGGTAATTCACTCAATTTGGTAGTGACACCTCAGAATGATGTTCTCGTTAACATACAGCAAGCGCTGAATACCGCTGGCTTGCCCATATTTGGCATTGCCCAATCTCGCCCCAGCCTCGATGACGTTTATCTCGCTGCCACGGGACGTACCTTATTGGATGCAGAACTCGCAGCCGTCGCCACCCGCGATCCCAAAGCTGAGAAGAAGCAGAATATGAGATAGAGAATGGAGAATGGGGCATGGGGCATGGGGCATGGGGCATAGGGCATGGGAGAAATGAGGGTGATAAGGAAGCAAGAAGAGCAGAGGAGCTGAAGAGCGGAGGGGAAATAACCAATGCCCAATGCCCCATGCCCAATCCCTAATGCCCAATCTAAAATCCAAAATCCAAAATCCAAAATTACTATGAGTGTTACTCCTAAGTCTGATATCAATTGGCAACCATTAGCATCGCCACAAGCAGATGCTAATACTGCACCTAACTTTTTCGGTGAATTGGTACAAGAGACGTTGGCTTTAACTCGTCGCTTGTTTATTCAGTTGCAACGCCGTCCCTCATCTTTAATTGCTGGAATTATTCAGCCGGTAATGTGGTTAGTGCTATTTGGTGCTTTGTTCCAAAATGCTCCCAAGGGTATATTTGGCAATACAACAAATTATGGCCAATTTTTGGCTGCTGGCATCATTGTGTTCACAGCTTTTGCTGGGGCGCTGAATGCTGGTTTACCAGTAATGTTTGACCGCGAGTTCGGCTTTTTGAATCGTTTGCTGGTAGCACCGTTGGCATCGCGGTTTTCCATTGTCTTTGCCTCAGCAATCTTTATCATCAGCCAAAGTTTGTTGCAAGCAGCGGTGATTGTAGCAGCAGCGGCGTTCTTGGGGGCTGGACTTCCAGATTTAGCAGGTTTAAGTGCGATCGCTCTAATTGTCTTACTCTTAGCTTTGGGTGTAACAGCCATCTCCCTCGGTTTAGCTTTCGCTCTACCCGGACACATTGAATTGATTGCAGTGATTTTCGTCACTAATCTACCATTATTGTTTGCGAGTACAGCTTTAGCACCTCTATCTTTCATGCCTAAGTGGTTGCAGGTTGTAGCTACCCTGAATCCTCTCAGTTATGCGATCGAACCAATTCGCTATCTCTATTTCCACAGTAATTGGGGACTAGGTAGTGTAGTGATGCAGGCTCCTTGGGGCGACGTTACCTTTGGCGGAGCCTTGCTGGTGTTGTTTGGCTTTGCCCTAGTCGCCTTAGTAAGTATTCAACCCCAACTGCGGCGGACTCTGGCTTAAAAGGATAAAATAGATAAATTTTAGGTAGGGTCAAAACCCATGAAAAAACCATTTTTACAAATTACTAGACTCTTTATAGCTACGGCAGCAGGAATTAGCTTTGCTTCCTTGCTTATGGCTCAACCAAGTTCGGCTCAAGTCAGCAGCCCAACCGATGCTTTCCCCAGTAATAGTACAACAGACCAAAATACCGATCCTTTCTCCCGTTCCAACTCAGACAATTTCAATATGTTTGATCTGATTCATCGGGCAAATTTCGGGACTCTCAACTGGGATTCTAACCAACAGAATGAAGAACTAAACTCAGCAGCAGCAGCCTTTAAAGCAAGGCAACAAAAACTAATTCAAGGTCAACAACAGCAACCAACCCTCAGTTTGCCAACAGTTACACAACCATCAGTTACGCCGCCATTGGTGACACCACCATCAGGTAACTGAATCAAACAAAGAACCCCAAGCCTCTAGAGGCTTGGGGCTAAGACTATTTAAAAATCCTGAATTATCAGATCAGCCCAAGTGCAGCTAAAACATCGCTAGCATGGGTGGTGGTATTTACAGCACTGTCAACATGGGTAATTTTGCCGCTAGGGTCAATTACGTAGGTGACGCGCTTGGCATAACCGCCGCCATCCACATCGAAAGCTTTGATTAGGGATTTGTCGCTGTCAGCCAGTAGGGGAAAATTCAAGTTATATTTTTGGGTGAATGCTTGATGGGAGACTTCATCATCTGCACTGACTCCCAAGATTACAATATCTTTACCTTGATATTGAGACTGGGCATCTCGAAAACTACAGGCTTGTTTGGTGCAGCCTGGCGTGTCATCTTTGGGGTAAAAATACAAAACAACCGTCTTTCCGGCAAAATCAGATAACGAGACTGTGTTGCCGTTTGTATCTTTGGCGGTAAATGCAGGTGCATCCGTACCAACTGCTAGAGGCATAATTAACCTTTCCTGTTTCAGATTGTTGATGCACTTGAAATTTTACATTAATTTATAATGTTTAAATATAATTACTAAAAAATAGGATAAATACACTTTAGGTAACTAGTTTTGGTTAAATGAGGTATTTGGTACTAGAAAAAATATATTATTAAATTAATCTTTACTAGAAGAAAAATTTATACCCATACACGATGCCTGCTGTTGATTCCCAAAACCCAAATATTTTTGTCTATCCTCAAAGCACAGTAGAAAGAGCCGAGCGATCGCTAGTGTGTTCGCCTTTTAATGTATCTTTATTTGAAGTGATGGGCCACCAGAGTGTATCAGTAACTGCGATCGCTCTGGAAAATGGACTCAAGCAGGGCTATACTAAACGCCCTTTATCAGAATTAGCTTGTGATGACGCTTTGGGTTGGTTGATTCAAGTAGGTGTATTGCGCCGAGAAGTGGATGGTCAGGGAATTACAGATAGTTTTCGTCTCACTCCCTTGGGACGCCAGTTAGTGGAACAGTACCAGGGTAAAAGTTGGCGTACTCCTTCATGGCGCGATCGTTTGTATGATGCAGTGATTCGTTGGTTACGGATACCTTTTTAGAATAAAAAATCCAAGAGTTAGGATTAAGGAATCAAAGGGAACAATATACACGGAAACATCACATCTATTCATGAAGTCTTTACCATAACCATCCAACTATAATTTGTGATGGTTATAGTAGGCATTGGGTATAGGGCGTTGGGCATTGGGCACAAAAGCCAGAGGTGCAAAGGGGCAGAGAGGCAGAGGGGAAAAACTTACTGCAACTTTCTCCCCTGCTCTCCTGTTGTTCATTCCTAAAAATTAACCTGTATTTTGAAAAACTAAGTGATAAGCAACTATGAAATCAATTATGGTAGTGGGGACAACATCCCATGCAGGGAAATCACTTTTAACTACAGCTATTTGTCGCATTCTGTCGCGGCGTGGTTGGCGAGTGGCTCCCTTTAAAGGTCAAAATATGGCTTTAAATGCTTATGTCACTGCCAGTGGTGGAGAAATTGGCTATGCCCAAGCAGTGCAAGCTTGGGCTGCGGGAGTCGTGCCTTGGGTAGAAATGAACCCAATTTTACTCAAACCCCAAGGAGATATGACTTCCCAAGTAATTATTAAAGGTAGGTCTGTTGGTAAAGTGAGTGCCTCAGATTACTACGAGCAATATTTTGAATTGGGGTGGCGGACAATTGAAGAATCGCTACAGCATTTAGGAACAGAATTTGACATGGTGGTTTGTGAAGGTGCCGGTAGTCCAGCAGAAATTAATCTCAAACACCGCGACTTAACTAATATGCGGGTGGCAAAATATTTAAATGCGCCAACGATGTTAGTAGTTGACATTGATCGAGGTGGTGCTTTTGCTCATGTTGTTGGAACCTTAGAGTTATTGGAACCAGATGAACGCGCCTTAATTAAAGGTATAGTAATTAATAAGTTTCGAGGGCAGCGATCGCTGTTAGATCCGGGGATAAAATGGTTAGAAGAACGCACAGGTATCCCCGTTATCGGTGTTATACCCTACTTGCAAGAAATGTTTCCAGCAGAGGATTCTCTTGACCTGCTAGAACGTCAATCGTCCACGAATAAAGCCCAAACTGACCTCACCATTGCCGTCATCCGCTTACCAAGAATTGCCAATTTCACCGACTTTGACCCACTGGAATCAGAAAGTACAGTTTCAATCAAGTACTTAAGCCCTAAGCAAGATTTGGGACATCCTGATGCCGTGATTATCCCAGGTACAAAAACCACAATTGCTGACTTGCTACTGCTGCAAAAAAGCGGTATGGCAGAAGCGATCCAAAACTACGCTGCTTCTGGGGGAACGGTTTTAGGTATCTGCGGTGGCTATCAAATGCTCGGTCAAATCATCGCCGACCCAGAAGGGATAGAGGGGCAAGCTGGCAGATTTCAAGGGTTAAATCTTTTACCAATCAGAACTGTGATTACAGGGCAAAAAATCGCCCGCCAGCGCCAAGTTAGCTCAAATTATCCCCAACAGGGCTTGCCAGTCAATGGCTTTGAAATCCACCAAGGGCGATCGCGCATCGAACAGCAAGGCATAGATCCTCAATCCTACCATGCCCTATTTGACGATATTAATTTAGGGTTAGTAGATAGTTGTCAATCAGTTTGGGGTAGTTACCTCCACGGGCTTTTTGACAATGGGCCTTGGCGACGCGCTTGGTTAAATCGCCTCCGTCAACAGCGGGGTTTAAAATCTTTGCCTACCGGTGTTGCTAATTATCGAGAACAGCGAGAGCAGATTTTAGACTCTCTAGCCATTGAAGTTGAAAGCCATTTAGACTTAAGTCTGTTTTTGTCTTAAGCTAAAATGCGTTGAAATGTCATTAGTCATTGGTCATTGGTCATTTGCAAAGGACAAAGGACAACTGACAAATGACAACTCTCTTAAATGCGTACCATTGATGATTGTTCGTGTCCGCTTTTTACCAGATGATGTCACAGTAGATGCCGAAGTGGGAGAAGCCCTCTTAGATGTAGCAGACCGGGCTGGGGTATTTATTCCCACCGGTTGTCTCATGGGATCTTGTCACGCTTGCACCGTCGAATTAGAGGATGGAGAGATTATCCGCGCTTGTATCACCGGAGTACCGCCACGCGAGGAATTGACGATTAATTTATTTAGCGATCCAACTTGGTAGTTTTTTAACCCTCTAAGTTCAAAATATCAGATGAGGAAGTAGAGGCTATGAAGATATTAAGATAGAACAATTAGAAGGTTATATCGGTTTTGAAAAAGTAACCGATTAAGTAAGTAATAATATGTATGGAGTTTTTAGAGAGTGTTATGTTTATTTGTCTAATTGAGGTGACTTCACTGCTTACTGTCAATCAAGAGCCTATATTTTGGACTATGGCAACATATAACTTTAACCCTGGACTAGAAAAAGACGAATTCTTTTGGCTTAATTGGAATATAAATAATAAAAAAAGAAAGTTACGTATAAAAGTCCTGGAGATAGAAAAGAATGTTTTCCCAAAAGGAAGCTGTCCTTCTGATGTTTTCCCAACAGGAATTTATCCACCAGATTATAAAAATGAAGCTGTTTTTTTGTTAAGGATTTTTGGAGAAGCAGAAGACAGAGATGAATTCGTTGAAGTTGTAGATTTCATAAAAAAGATGAATCCAGGAAAATTCGATCCTGCTTCTAGTAATTGAAAAAAATCAATTTTTAAGCTTTAACAAACAAAAAATCCATATTTTACCATCAGGCAGTAAGAAACTTTTACAGTTTGTTTCCTACTGCCTATCTTCGCTATCTATATCAATTAGCTTTAACATTCAGCGCGTATTCTTTAAACCTTTCCAAATCAGCTTGAATCGTTGATTCAACTATCCGTCCCAAAAATAAGTTATCCATAATTTTGCCAAGAATGCCGGGGATAGCATAGGAAATGGTCATTTTGACAATGCTACTATCGTGGCGATCGTAAAAGCGAATCGCTCCCTGATTCGGCAAACCATCAACCGATTCCCATTGGATAATTTGGTTAGGAATAACTTTGAGAATTCGGGATTGCCAATTAAATTCTAGACTGCCCGTTTTTAATTTCCAAAGAGATATATCTGGATTATCTGGCGGAATTTTCACTGAATCAATCCACTTCATCCACCGGGGCATTTGCTCTAAATCAGACCAGAGGCTCCATACTAAATCTATGGGAGCCTCTACTTCTACCTGCACAGTATGCTCTAACCAGTCTGGCATTTCTCTTCTTCCTTCTCTACGAGATGCTTTGCGATCGCGTTCTTTGCACTCTTTGGAGTTTGTTATTTCTTTAAACTCTCCAAAATCACTTTTGCCGCACGTCGTCCAGAAATAGTAGCACCTTCCATGCTGTCGATGTAGTCTTGCTGAGTATAACTGCCGGCAAGGAAGAAATTATCTACTGGTGTTTTTTGGTTGGGACGGTACGCATCCATCCCTGGCGCTTCTCGGTAGAGAGACTGAGCAAGCTTTACAACACTGTACCAAGTCATATTTAGCTCCCGCGACGAGGGAAAAAGTTCATGGACTTGCTTGAGAACATGCTGTGCGATCGCTTCATTACTTTGGGCAATAAACGGATCTCCCGGTGTCAGCACTAGCTGTAACAAAGACCCTTGTCCTGGGCGATAATAATCAGCAGGGCTAGTCAACGCTAAATCGGCAAAACAAGAAAAGTCAGCATCGGCTGTGTAAAGTAAATTATCGATTCCAGCCGCATGATTTAGCTGTTTACGTTGCTCTCCATCGTTCAGTTCTGTTACCCAACCATCAAAGCGTAACTGCACTGTAGCCACTGGCACTGCATCCAGTTTGTAAATATTGTCAAATTCTGACCACTTACGCCACTCCTGGGGTAGGATACGTTGAATTCCTGGAACATCACAGGCAAAAACGTAAGCATCAGCAGCGATCGTTTCTACTGCATCACCTTGGGCAACTACTATACCAGTAACACGGGTTTGTTCAGCTGACTCAGCAAACTGAATTTCCCGAACTTGTCGGCGCGTGTAAATTTTGGTGCCTCTAGCTTCCAGATATTCCAGAATGGGCTTGTGTAAATATTCAGATGGAGAACCTTCCAGCATTCGCAAAACTGAAGCCTCAGTTCTAACTGCAAATAGCTGAAATATGGTTAACATACAACGGGCAGACATATTTTCGCAATCAATAAATCCCAATGCGTAAGCAATGGGGTTCCACATTCGCTTGATGCTGCCATTACTCCCACCATGACTGCGGAACCAATCGGCAAAGCTAACTTTATCTAAATTGCGGATAGTTTTCATCGCCCCATTAAAGTCTACCAACCCGCGAACTATCGGACTAGTACCCAAAGCGATCGCATTTTGCAATTTATCCTGCAACGATAGTTGAGAAGTAGTGAAAAATGCCTTTAACCCATTGAAAGGCGCACCTGTAATAAAACGAAAATCTAAAGCACCAGTGCGCCCACCTTTATTAATAAAAGTGTGGGTATGTTCCTTGAGGCGTAAGTTTTCTAACACCCCCACTTTTTTCATTAAGTCAAATAGTTGGTAGTAGCACCCGAAAAATACATGCAACCCCATTTCTAGATGGTTGCCATCTCCATCAACCCAACTGCCAACTTTACCGCCGACAAACGGACGAGATTCAAAAATCTCTATTTCACAACCAGCATCAGCTAGATCTACTGCGGTTGCTAGCCCAGCCAGTCCCGCACCTACGATTGCAACACGCATTCCGTCGTTCCTTTTCAGTTTCTTTACAGATTGTAACTGTGTTGGTGTCGGAATTTGCTACTTAATATCAACTCCAGCAGCATATTAAGGCTTGCCAATATCGATACTAAAACTTCTTTGATTACTTTTTTTAGTCCCGGTAAATGACCAGACGCGATAAAAACGCGTCTGTATCATCTAGACAAACTTTTGTCCATAGTGACGGACTCTCAAAAGTATCAGAGATATTTTTTTAGTGGCAAAGCAGTTTTCTGGATAATGTTGTGAAAGTAACTTTTTAGTTGTTTGTATCTTTGCTGTCGTCAGAGACAGGCAAACTTCTAATCAGTTCACGAATCACATCAGTTGCAGGTCTACCTGTTTGTTGGCAATATTTTTCTAGTTTTTCCGCTTCCTGCGTTGCGAGATTAACTGTTATGCGTTTAACTGCCCATTTTTTATTTGTCATTATCATGCTATCTGCTGTATATTTAGCTGGTCGAAAGAGTCTAAATTAAAGAGGGAACCGATAAGGTTATCAGAGTTTGTCTCAGGAAACAAGTAATACCATTAATATTAAAAATGTTTGTTTGGTCAAAGGATTGATCATTTTCTAAAAAAATCAAAATACTACACTTTATTTGTTACTATTGTGACAGCATAAATAGCACATAGTTGCTTTTGAAGATAATAACCCTACTAACAGCATGAGTAAAGCCTGACCATGAAATTTTATAAAGGAATTCGAGACACCTAATGTTGACTCAATGAAGATTTCCAAAGTTATTCTCCATTGAAAGCATTTGACCTTCTCTCTTAACTAAGTTCGCCAAACTCACTTGGAGAGAATATCCGCTAGAACACCAAAAAATAAAGCTTCAGAATCATTATCATACCGAAATGCTGGTTTACAGGCGGGTTATAGTGGTGTGTATAGAGCCTGAATAGTGACTTAGAAAGTAGGCAAATAAGCGATCGCTTTAAAACAAACACCCATCTGTAACCAAGAACTTAAGAGCTGCTTGAACTGTTAGGAATTTTGGCTTACCTTGATCAAGCTGATTGCTTTTCACTGCCAATATAGTAGCCAGAAAAAAAAGGTGTAAAACTCAGTCTACTGAGTGTAAATTGCCAAGAATGTTGGTAAATTTTGACAGAAACATCTGTAATTTCACACAGATGGATTTATCCAGAATATATGTGATGCTACTAGACTGTTGCAGATAATAATATTTTAGTTTTGTTTCATACTTTTACAATAAATTATCGTCAGAATGCAATGAAGTATTGCATATTTTTTATCTTCTTTCTAGCGATATAGCTTGCTTTAAAATCAGCTATTTTTTACGATTTTTCATCTTCACCGATCTGGAGGTTATATAAATCGTTTTTAGCCAATTAGGGCGTTAGAAATTTGACATAAATTTCTTTCCTCATATTTAAACCAAGATATAAATTACTACCAATAAAATTTTGATCGCAACTATTTTTATCTGGTAAGTATACCCATAAAAAGAGTAGTATATTTTTATTTTTTCGGTAGTGTGTTTATTATAGCTATTATTTACGCACTTTAAATAATCTTCATTTAGACATTAACAAAGCTATTTTTTATCCTTTATCAAAAAATTACAAAGAAAAACATATGTATCTGAACTTTTGCTTAATCATATTGATTGATATATAACAGGATGCTAAACTCAAAAACATGTTAAAAATAGGATTTCAATATTTAAGTGCATCAGTTAGGTTTGATTCAAGCAATCTTTATAGAGCGCTTTTTAAGTGGTCGTAGTTATTTATACTGAAAGAACTTACATAAAATAACTAGAAAACTATAAAAATACAGGTACTTCATGAAATTTAAGTAAAGTTAGCTTCTCAAGATTGGTCGTATATTAGTATTGACATATACATGAATATTCATTACAAAGTGCTGCGTCCTGATAGGTACACGATGATGAAGACTGAGTGGAACTGGAACGCTCTGCCTCTACTTAAAAGAGTGCCTAACGCTCTTCCATCACTCTTAGAGTAAGCAATCGCTGCAAGGCATACGAGACTTCATTTTCCAGATTTTGGCTACATTTTTGAATTTATATTAGAAAATAAAGCCTCAAACCTTGATTTAGTCATAGTTTCAGTTTTGCTTCGATTATTCTTTTCTGAGAGTGATGGAAGAGCGCTAAGTTAAGTCGGCACAATAAAACCAAACTATATAAAGAAAAGTAAACAAGGCTCAAACCCTTTTTCCCCCTGCCCCCTGCCTTCTGCCTTATCCCAACGATAATAATTTACGCCGACCTACTTACAAGGGATGGGGTATATACCAATACGGTTTAGTTAAGGGTTATTGGTGTAGATAAATGATCTTTCAAGACGCGATAAATTGCGTCTCTACATCTGGTTTTTGTTGCTCATTCTGAACTGTATTAGGGTATATACAAAAGTGAAAATCCTGAGTACTTTTTACTTCCCTGAAACAGTTACTCCTTAATTCAGAATTCTGAATTAAGGAGTAAAACACGCTTGATGTCTGGGTAAAAGACTTAGCTTGTGTAACTCACCAACTTGAAATCTGCTGTAAATGATGCACTCTTACTTCAATCTCCACGTTTTGCTATGGGGCAAGACAGTACTCAGCACTGGTAAATCAACACTCCGTGGGTAAAAAGAAGAAGGATGAACGTTAAAAGGCAAAGCCCTGCCCTTTTCCCGTCTTAAATGCAAATTTAAGTCAATATGCCAATCAAATACACATCAACTTAATTTCTCATACCGATAATTTGAGATTTAGAATTGCGGCAATTCAATGCAATTACTCAAATTTAAGTTGAGGCATAAGTTGGAGAGTGCCAATACCTAAATTTTGTGGTGAAAGCGATCGCCCTTCAAACAAAGCCATCATATCTCGTAACTGAGGATTGCCACGGGAGGCTCCCGTTAGTCCTTTGGCAATGATTAAGCCACAGTAGCCCTGAGTATTTTTACACCGCTGATTCCATTTTTTTCGGGCTTCGACATGAATCGGATCTTCATCTAAAAATTCACCGAATAAGAACAATTCGCCATTTTGAGTTTGCAATAAACCCAGGTCGTAGCGATCGCCATCAAAGGGATCGGCACCTGGATTAAAGCAAATTGCTCTCAGTCCGCCTGCTGCTTCAATTCTTTCAATTACAGTCTTTGCCTTGGGCCGAGAGGTTTGAATTAGAATCACAGGCAAACCGTCACCCACTTGTTTGATTTCACTAGCCTGGTGGTAGCTGACCCCCTTTCGCAGAGAATCCAACATTTCCCAAGACACTACACCTAAGCTGAGGAAGGAATCTTCTGGTATCAAGTCATCTCGCAATGATTGAAAATCAAGGTTGTCAATCTCCTCACCATCAATATCAAAGCCTGCCATTTCCTCTAATTCTGTTGCTAACTGCGGCATGGTAGAGACTGTTACAGGCACTGATTTAGTTGATTCTTCCGACTGCGGTAGAGAAATGCGATAGCGACGGCCCAGAGTAGGGAAGATATCCTCATGAAGTTGGCGACGGTGATCGCGAATAAAGCGGCTGAGGCTTTCTATAGCAACCAAGATTACCAATGCTTCTTCGTCATACAAAACAGACCGTAGTCCTTCTAAAGGATGGATATTACCAAAAGTAGGGTCAATTTCTGATAATGGCAGATCTGCCAAATCATCTTCTTCATCCTCATCTTCATCGGTTTCGTCAACGCTCTCAAAAGTGAGAAATAAGCAATCTTGCTTGAGGAACGCTTCTTCTAGATGCTCTGTTGATTCTTCATCCGTTAAAACTGCGGCGCGAAACTGTTTTAAAGACTCTTCTGAGCGATAAAACAAAATCCCATACTCCATTCCCAGCATTCCCATAACAGAGGCGTAGAGTGTGCCAACATCCCACTTATTAATCTCGATTGACAAAATTTGCTGTTCTTCCAAAAATTCCCAAGGTGCTGCTTGCCAAATTGCAAATGCTTTCTCTCGCAAGATTTGTGCATACTGTGGAGGTAAGTCGGGGGTTTGACTATCGAGGATGTCGGCGAATCCACGAAATAGTTCGTCAATTAAAGGCAGTTCTGGTGCGTAATCAATGGCGATATCCAAATCTTGCAGCACTCCCCGCAGGTAAAATTGGATCTCGCGGTCTTTGACTACAATTCTTTGAGGTCTAGCAGGTCTTGCCGGACTTTGAGGATGCTCCATTGCTTGCATTAAGGTGCGAACTATTGCTTCTGGGCCAATATCTGAAGCTACCACGTCCATTCCTCGGACAACACCTTGGGAGAAATCTACCCAAAGAATGCATTCTCCCTTTGCCTCTGAGTCTGAGTGCTGGTTTGGTGATGACAACGGACGGCGATCGCCCTCCCATACAGAAGGAATTTGAGTTAATTTCTTCAACCGACGACTGGTAGAGCGATTAAAACTTGTCATAGAGATCAAAAGAAGCAATTTGGAAGTAAACTTTGGGGGCTAGGGCTAGCTAGCCTCGGATTAATTTTTATGGCTGCACCTGAAGGGTGGTTGCTTCTGTTGCTGCCGTAGGGCTTGAATTTTAAGAATACCGAATGTATAAACACATTAAGTCTCTCAATTCTAGAATAAAAATCTTTGGCTACTTTTGACCGAGTGTTTACAATTTGGCATCTAGCAACATCTAAGCCGCTAGAATGAATACAAAAACACTTAACGAGCAACCCAGAAGCATTAACAAGCCGATATAGGGTAACGCTTATACTAATTAAGGAGTTGAAAAGCAGATGACACAAGCAATTCAGGCTCAACAACGCGGAATTCTGTTGAGCGAAGCCGCATTGCACCAGGTAAAATCCCTCCGGGACAAGCAAGGCACAGACTTTTGCTTACGGGTAGGAGTACGTCAGGGTGGCTGTTCTGGGATGTCTTACATGATGGATTTTGAAGATACCAGCAAGATTACCCCTGATGATGAAGTTTTTGACTATGATGGCTTCAAAATTGTCAGCGATCGCAAGAGTCTCTTATATCTCTACGGTTTGATGCTCGATTACAGCGATGCCATGATTGGCGGTGGTTTCCAGTTTACTAACCCCAATGCTAATCAAACTTGTGGTTGCGGCAAGTCATTTGGGGTGTAATATTGTCAGTTGTCATTTGTCCCTGGTTATTGGACGAAAGACAAATGACAAATGACCAATGACTTATGACTCATGATTAATTTACTATGACTCAAACAGTTGAATCCCTGTTTGATACAGGCTTAGAACGCTATAAAGCAGGAGAATCAGTAGAATCTTTAATCCCTGTGTTTAAAGAAGTGTGCGATCGCGCTCCTAAAACTAGTGCAGCTTGGGTTTGTTTAGCGTGGTTGTATCTACTCGATAACAAACCCAATTTGGCTTACAAAGCTGGACAGAAAGCAGTCAAGTTAAATCCACAAGATCCCCAGGCTAGAATCAATCTCGCCTTAGCAATGCTGGAAACAAAGCAAAAAGGTTTGCGCGAACATATTGACATAGCACAGCAGTTAATTTTTGTCAATGAAGAATGGAGTGATGAAATAAAAAATAGTATTGAAGACGGTTTAAGTAGAAAACCAGATTGGCAGAGTTTGACAAAAGTCAAAAATTGGCTGTTTGAAAAGTAAAAAATGGGGAGTGGGGAGAAATCAATTAAAAATTAAAAATTAAAAATTGAAGAACTCCTCCTTCCTGTTTCCCAATGGCCAATACAACTCTTGGAGAGGCTGCGCCAACTACTCCTTTCGACTTAGCTCAAGGCAAGTCGCTCAGTACAAGTGCCCAATGCCCAATGTCCAATGCTCCATTTCCCACTCCAATCATGAAAGATAAATTGTTAAATTGGCTAAACATGGTTTTAGTCGCTGATGTTTTTTTGGTTTTGTTTGGCTTTGGCTGGTTAGCGATCGCTGCGATCGGTGATGCCGCCGGAGTAAACCTGGGTTTGGATTTGTGGCATCAACTGTGGCAACCCTTGTTTAACCCAGCAATTGGCATTCTCATGGGCGGTGCCATTCTCAGCGGTATTATCAGTTGGGTTTCCAAAAAATTTCTTTCTAGTCAATAGTCAAAGAATAAGGCATATTTTGGATTTGAGATTTTGGATTAAATTTCAATCTAAAATCCAAAATCTCAAATCTAAAATTCTTACTACCCACTCCCTTTGAATCTATGTAAGAATTTGTGTTAATGCCGATTGCAAATTAGGATATTTGTACTCAAAACCTGTTTGCACAGTGCGTTTTGGGATAACTTGCTGACCTTCTAAAACTACTATCGCCCCGTCTCCTAAAAGAGCTTCGATCGCAAAAGCAGGAACAGGCAACCAAGAAGGGCGATTCATCACTTGTCCCATAGTTTGGCTTAAATCTGCCATTCGGACTGGGTTAGGGGCAGTGGCATTATATACACCTTCTATTTCCGGTTTAGTTAAAGCTTGCAGAATCAGGTTAACTAAATCGTCTACGTGAATCCATGAGAACCACTGCCGACCACTGCCAATAGGCCCACCAGCGAAGAGTTTGAAAGGTGGAATCATTTTACCTAAAGCGCCACCATTGCCCAGGACAATCCCAAAACGCAAAATTACTAGTCGCACACCAGCATCTTTTACTTTTCTCGCTTCAGCTTCCCACGCTTGGCAGACTTGGGCAAGAAAATCGTTACCAGATAGACTGGTTTCATCAAAGGTAGCCGTTTCACTGGTGCCGTAGTAGCCAATAGCTGAAGCGTTAATTAACACAGATGGTTTAGGATTAGCGTTGGCTATTGCTTCAACTATTTTTTGTGTACCTAACTTTCGGCTATTGAGGATTTCTTGTTTCCGTTCTGGTGTCCAGCGCCCTTCACCAATAGGTTCTCCTGCCAAATTAACTACGCCATCACAACTAGCGATGACACTTTGCCAAGAACCAGATGCATTTGGTGTATAGGCAACAATTTCTACACTAGGGAAAGCCTCAGAGGGAAAAACCTTTTGAGCAAAGGTTGTGTTCCGAGTTAATACAACTATTGTATGACCTTCCCCCTGTAATCGTTGTACCAAACGACTACCGACAAATCCTGTTGCCCCAGTAATTGCGACTTTCATTTTCTACCTCAGCCAAACCTTTATTGTAAAGTTTTTGATCAAACTTTCAGCTTACGGCAATTTCCTTGTTGATAGAAGAGGTTTGACTGTATATCTGGTAATACCTGCTCTCAAAAACTTTGATTTTTTAATGACTTTATATTTTAGATACTTCGGTATTATAGGATGGACGGAGTGTTGCAATGCTTGGGGCTATTATGGCTCGCTATACCTGTTCATTTATTGTTTCTGTTCCTAGTGACCATCTGTTGCCGTTACTTGTAGAACTTCTACAGGACTGTCAGTTGGATATTCAATATCACACAGCCGAATATATTATTGGTCGTGAGGTTCCTGGAAATGTTCCTTTTCCTAAATTAATAACAGTAGAAGTACTGATTGACAAATCAAAATCTACTGAAACAGAAACCCGGATGAGTATTGTGATTAAAAATGAAGAACTACCACTTTACCTAGATAATTACTGTCGACAAATGTTTGAGTTAATCAAGCAATCTATTGAGAGTAGCCGCCATTGGCATTTGATTGAAAGTATTGCAGGATAGCTTTGGCGATTGAATTCATACTCCCACGGCTTAAAGCCGTGGAAGTGTCAGACTGTGATTGGTAGTTATAATTCAATATCCTACTCCTCTAAATCCTCGGCCATACCGGGGTTTATTAGTGTAATGTCGTACTCACTTGAATCCGTTTGTCCTAAACGCTGAGTATTTCTTAAAAGGTAATAAATGGCACGTACTTGAGGCCCAAAAACGATCTCGTCTTCATTTCTGAGATCGTGGGCTGGTATCTTGCGTCCATTAATCATCAAACCGTTGGAACTAGGCTTACCTTTGGCATCGCCATCTACAATCCGGTAATAGTAGCTATGACTATTATGCTCTCGTGGCAATCTCACTAATGTGGCATGGCGGCGGGAGACAAACTGCGACATTAAACGGATATTACATTCGCGGTCTCTACCAATAGAGTAGACGGGGTGCTCCAGAGAAAATTCTTTGCGACCTTGATCGTCTTCAATAATCAGTAGATGGTTTTCATTGGTTTCTGCTGCCATTGACAAATCGGTGGAACTGTAATTGATTAAGATTTGTTTAGTATCGTATCTTGCCATTTTCGCGCACCATAAGTCTGTGGTGCTAATCTAAATAAGCTTTAAAATTGCATAATACCTTGAAAGAGTAGAACATGGCCGTTCTACTCCAGTAGCTATGATAGCTTTGGTAAGTGTCTTAATTTGACGACTGACTCCTGAATTCTGTTTTGATAACCAAGATTTGTGGTGGCAAATTAGACATGTAAAGGAGTATTCTAGGGGCGATGAGCGAATCGCCGCAATAATATTGAGTTGGTGACAACACTAACAGAGCTAAAAGCCATTAATGCAGCAGCACCAGATGGGTTAAGCACAAAACCCAGACTAGGGAATAAAACACCTGCTGCTAAAGGAATGCCAAGTGTATTATATGCAAAAGCCCAGAATAAATTTTGGCGGATTTTGTTGAAGGTGGCGCGACTAAGCTGAATAGATTCGACGACATCGTTTAAGCGATCGCGCATTAAGATAATTTCAGCAGTTTCCATCGCCACATCTGTCCCGGAGTGTAAAGCAATTCCTACATCAGCTTGGGATAAAGCTGGAGCATCGTTGATTCCATCTCCTACCATTGCGACTACCGAGTGCTGAGTTAGTAGTGAGGAGTTAGGAGTTAAGACTGAGAAGTTAGGAGTTTTCTTTGCCCCCTTGTCTCCTTGTCCCCCTTGTCCCCTTGTCCCTTCTAACTGGAGAGACTGTATTGCCGCCGCTTTTTTAGCTGGGGGAACACCTGCTATTACATCAGCGCTATCTAATCCTAATTGTTTAGCTATGGCGCTAGCTGCTTCTTTGCGATCGCCACTGAGCAACATTACCCGTAAGCCCATCTGACGTAACTTGTCTACAGTGGATCGAGCATCCGATCTAAGGGTATCAGAAACACCAATTAGTCCGGCTAAAGTTCCGCCAATTGCTACATAAACGACTGTTTTACCATCTGTTGCCAAATCCTGTGCTACCTGTTGTGCGGTTTCGTTAATGGCAATGCCGTGCCAACTCAACCATTCCCAGTTACCCAACAATACAACTGTGCCTTCTACCACAGCAGATACCCCTAGTCCTGGTTCCGTGTGAAAGTCTACAGCCTCTGGAATCGATAACTCTTGCCGCTGTGCTTCTTGCTGAATCGCTTTTGCTAGGGGATGGTGAGTACCGCTTTCTACGGCTGCTGCTAGTTGAATGAGGGATTGGGCATTGTTATTCTTCTCCTGCTCCTCTGCCTCTTCCTCAGTCCCCAATTCCTCAATTAACAGACAATCTGTGACGATGGGATTACCTGTAGTTAGAGTCCCAGTTTTATCAAATACTACGGTGTTTAACTGGTGTACTCTTTCTAAAACATCGCCACCTTTGATTAACAGACCTCTTTCTGCGCCCATAGCAGTTCCAACCAGAATGGCTGTTGGTGTGGCAAGTCCCAAAGCACAGGGACAGGCAACTACCATAACTGCGATCGCGAGTTTTAAACTAATTAATAAAGGGGAATGGGGAGTCGGGAGTGGGGAGTGATGGGCTTCATGTGTAGCGTGACTCATCATTTCTATACCACCAGACATGGTGATATCAGTCCAAATATGAGTGCCGAAAAAGTACCAAAATCCAAATGTTAAGACAGATGCTGTCAGCACTCCGTAGGTAAAGTAACCAGCTACTGTATCTGCTAATTTCTGTACTGGGGCTTTCCGAGTTTGGGCGGCTTCTACTAGGGCGACAATTTGAGCTAGAGTTGTATCACTTCCAATCCGGGTTGCTTGAATAGCGATCGCTCCTGACTGGTTTAGTGTCCCCCCTGTCACTATATCTCCTGGTTTCTTGATTACTGGAACTGCTTCCCCGGTTAGCATGGATTCATCAACCGTTGTTTGACCAACTACCACTTCACCATCAACGGGGATTTTATCGCCTGGCAGCACTTGTAAGCATTCACCAACACGCACCTGTTCAGCAGGAATCTCAACACTAGAAGAACCCATTCCGGCTTTCTCTGGGTTGGCAATTAATCGCGCTAAGAGTGGCTGGAGTGCTAGCAATTTCCTAAATGCCGCCGCCGCGCGACCTCTAGCTTGTTGCTCTAATGTCCTTCCTAAGAGAATAAAGCCCAGCATCATTACTGGCTCGTCAAAAAAGCACTCCCAACCCAATTGGGGAAAAAGCAGCGCTACTAAACTAGCAATGTAGGCTGTCAGCGTTCCCAACCCCACCAGGGTGTTCATGTTAGGCGCATTTCGCCGCCAGCCCAGCCAGCCATCTACTAAAATCGGGCGACCGGGAATTAACAGCGCTACTGTCGCCAGTCCACAGTGAAACCAGATGTTATTTAGGACTGGCAGCACTGAGCTACCAAGATTACCAAAATGTCCACTTCCCGACAATATCAGCAACACCGCTGCGATCGCCAACTGCCATAGAGAAGAACGCATTTCTCGGCGTTGTCGTTCTGCTGGATCTGGTAAGGTCGATATTTCGCCTCCTACTGTGCCATTAGCTTTTCGGGGTTGAGTCGGGAATCCAACGGCTGTTAATCGCTGTGCCAGTTCATCTGCATCTATTGCACCAACTTCTGACTCTACAACTGCTACCTCTGTGGCCAGGTTCACACAGGCACTCTTGACTCCTGGATGTTGGGTCAGCTGTCGCTCTACTGCGTTCACACACCCAGCACACTTCATACCCCCTACATCTAGAATAATCTTCTCTAGGATTGGGTCAGGTTCTAGGGCTGGCTTAGTTTTCGGGACAAGTTGCATGGCTTGTGTTTAGATTCGCTACAGAAATTCAACGCCTGACTAAAAGCGTCTCTAATTCGAGCGTAGGCTAAATATGGAACTATGACTCAATGTCAAACCATATTAAAATTATTAATTTATCGTACTTTGTTGAGCATGAACGACTATCGCTGTACTTAATTCAAGGTTCCAAGTTCCCAAATTTATCTGTAGAGTTTTTAATTTTTAATTTTTAATTTTTAATTCCCCTACAGGGGGTTGACATTTCCAACGTCGATAAGTGACATAAATAATAGCTGCCACCTGTATTGGCGCGATCGCAATCAGGTTTTTTAAGAAATAGTTGATTTCTAAATGAGATATAACACTGAAATATCCTAAGCCTAAGAAAAAGAACATTGCCCAGTTAAGCTGTTTAGGTTTGAAAATGAGCATATCAATAAAAATAAATATAGAAGGAAGAAGTGCTGTATAACTTCTGCTAAAGGTAAAGGGTGAAGCGGAAGGGAAAAAGGATGTTTCTTTGGTTGCTGCCCTTTATCCCTGAGCTTTTGCTGCAATTCTAAGCTTGGCAGCGGGTATCATTCTCTGCTTCCAGTAAGAAAGTTATTCTTGCACTAGAACCAGCCTTGCTTATTCACAAAATAGGTATTTACAAATCCTTCAGGGGATTTATTTAAGTAGATCATGCCTTCAATTAGACCTACGAGTTGCATAACTAACAAAGCAACGCCGTAGGTAAAAGAACCCCCAATTACAGAAATCACTAACATGATAAAGCCTTCCGAAGCGTATCCTAGAATAAACTTATGAACCCCAAACGCTCCCAAGATAATGCCACAGTAACCAGCTAGAAGTTGTTTGGTAGGGTGACTGGGGTTGAGATTTGCCATATAAGTGCTGCTCCTTGATAAGTTGAGTATAAAAATAAAATCTTTATTGTAATGGAAGCAAATACATTTACTTACTTAATAAATAGATTTTTAATTTTTCAGTATGAGTAAGTCCCAAGATGAATAATTAAAATCAGTGTGCTTCTATTCCAGAGGAGACGCCAAGATGTCTTGCAGTATAGGCCGATCTGGCGGTCTTTGATGACTTTTGGTGGATTTGACGATCGCAAACCCTGGTGCAGCAGTTTTGCAGATTTTTAGCTCAGGCGTTTATCTTGAGCAGAATAAATCTTAAATAATCAGCAAAAGCTGCTACATACACCACTTTTTACAAGCCCATCAGTATTATTTCCGGATGTTTTTGCGTAGGCGTAGCCCATTATAGACATCGGTTTCAGCAGACGTGAAACGCCATCGCACCAATGGCAACACAACTGCGTGGCTAGTGGGAATCTAGAAGCGCAAAAGGCATCTTCCATATCTTTCTAACCACTTTTTAGTTACCGATCCCTACTTCCATGAGCGCAAACCGGAATTGCATTCCAATTCATGACAGCTAAAAATGGTTCAAGAAGACAATTAACATCTCGAAAATGGCTAAAATCTACCCGAATGAGAATAAATGCTTAACTAGATAGTTTGCTGTCTATGTTAATAGCATTCTTTAATTTGCTTTTGCCATTATCTTAATTGGGTTTTCAGCTAGTATTTATGCTTATAACCAATTATCACTAGTAAATTGTCTCTACCTATGGAGATAGAATCAGATATTTTGGTTTTTGGCAACAGTAATATAATTGTATCAATTGCTACCTAATACGAACAAGCTTAACAGTGTACCACTATTCCAAAGGCTGTGGAGAAGCATAGGAGCGAGGAGATTGCGCGATCGCGTGTAGACTACTCCCAACACAATGCCCAATGCGGTCAGGGGGAGAATTTCCGATAAGCTGAGGTGAGCGATCGCAAACAACAAACTACTGATCAGAATCGATCCCCACACGGGTAAGTAACGAGTTAGAGAGGGTAACAAAAAACCGCGAAATAGGATTTCTTCAAAAAATGGAGCTGCGATCGCCGCTGTGGAGAAAAATATACCAAGTGCTACACCGTCTTGGCTTTCTAGGGCTAGTTGTAACAGAGGATTACTCCCACCCTGTCCTTGCCATAGCTGTTGATTAATCAAAGATACCACCACAACTACGGGTAAAGCCGTGCAATAGCCTCCCAGTCCCCACAAAAACCAGTTATCTTGAAAACGGAAGCGAAACCAGAATTCTGGTAGTGGAAAAAAGCGCTTGAGAGAGAAATACAGCACTAACAGCGCACCTAATGCTACCAAGAAGTAACTAACCAACACAGAAAATGCCTGAAGTCGCACATCCACAATAGGACGCGGGATGGGTAGCAGTGATATCACCAAAGGTACAAAAATTTGCCCCATGAAGAAAAAGCCGATGATAAAAACCTGCAAAACCGTTTCACCACCCCAAGGTGTTGACCAAGGGATATCAGCATTTTGAGCTAATAACGAGGCTTTTCCTTTCAACAAGCGTTGAGCAAATAATAAAATCAGCAGTATTAAACCAATTAAAGCTGCCAAAGTGGGAATAGTGCCAATAACTGCCAATTTCACTACTGCTTGGGTAGAAGATTCTTGTTGTGCAGCTTTTACTGCTGATAACGCGTCTTGTCGTTGCTGGAGTTGGTATAACTTAACCAAAGCTGTAGAGCGAAACCAACCTTCTAAATTCTTTTGAATTGGTTCTTGAGCATTTGGGAGGATACGGGGAGGATTGCTCCACAGTCCTGTCAATACAGCAGCGGTTTCCCCAAACCCTGGATTAATATCTGAACGTTGTTGTAATTCGCTCCAAGTCTTGAAGGCTGTATCAGTTTGTCCTTGCTGTGCTTGTAAGATTCCCAAGCGCAGGTCTAATTCAGCCAGTAATTTTTGTAATTGCTTAAAAGACTGCTGTAACTGTTGCTGTCCCTGTTTAGAGGTTTTAATAGTGGGAGGAGCATCCGGTAGAGGTTTCGGAGGTGTGGGAGTTATTTCAGCCTGAGAGCGTAATTGTGCAAGTTTACTATTAACTTTGTCTAAATTAGCTTGAACTGATTGACGCGCCTCCTGATACTGCTTTGTAGCGCTTTCTAGGGGTTGCTCACCAAGTATTGCTTCCCGAATCGCCTGGAGTTTGTCATCACCACTATCTTCTGATTGCCAAGCTTGAGCTTGTAAAGCAATATTTGTTTGGTATAGTTCCAAACGACTTTGAAATTGAGGTTCTTGCCAACTGCCGAATAAAGCCGAAACTGCTAACAGAACTGCTATCGGCGTCATCACAAAAAATAAAACCAACCGCTTGAGTGTCATCTATCCCCCTTTGACTGACCAGTGGAGAGCGCGTCTCCCTTGGGAATTATCGCAATAAAAAGTCAGAGGTGGATAGATATCATCAATATTATAAGTTTGCGATGCCTGTGGTTTTTGCTAGGCTATGCACGCACGATGTTAAATTACAGTAGTGTTCCCCCACCTTGAAGAAGCCGCTCATCTTTGTTTTGAGCGATAAATCATATCATGTCCGCTTGATTGCTTATTAAACCCGAAGAACCCCACCCCGCCAAAGCTACGCTTTGTCTCCCCTCCTCGCTTGCGGGGAGGGGTGTAATGACTGTGGTTAGCATAACTAATTATGCGGACATGATATCACTCACTACAAACTAGGATTTTATATTCAATTATGCCTACTATTCCTAGTTACTGAGTCTCACCAGTTTAACTTAATACAGCATTTCATTAATTTGTAGCGAATTAAATTTGACAATACCTTGCAATGCCAATGCATCCCGATACAATGTTAATGCGTGCCTCTGCAATGCCATTGCATCCCGATACAATGTTAATGCGTGCCCTTACAATGTCATTGCATCTTGATACAATGTTAATGCGTGCCCCTACAATGCCATTGCATCCCCCTGCATTAAAACCGCTACGCTTTTACGCAAAATTGTACTTAGATAAATTCAGGATCGAGAAGTTGTTCTATAGTGAAAGGACACTCAAAGGGAAAAGTTTCTCTTGGCTTTTGAGTCTCATTTGCGGCATCTCGACAAGCGCGGCGATAATATTTCTGTATCCACTCCCAGTCTTCTAGAAGGTGCTGCAAACTGGGGGTATCTTCTAAGCAATCTTGAATTTGGTTTCGGCAGTTTGAGATTGTGTTAACCCAACTTTTAGTCTTTCGCTCTGGTCGATATTGGCATTTGAGTAAGTGCATTAAAAGCAGCTGTAAATAACTTCTAAGTTCCCTTTGTTCACTCCGACCCAAAGCCGCTAGTTCCTCTACCAAATGTTCAACATCAACTCAGCCCAGCGTCCTTTCTTCAGGCACTCAGCTTGTTGCTGCGTCCACAGAAGAAAGTCCTGATTGTAGAGTGTCGTTTTACTCATCAACAGTTACCCCTTTGTTTTCAGCAACATTTTGCCTATTTTTGCTCAATGTTGACCCACGAATAATCTCACAAAAGTAATCTAGCAATTACTTCTCTCATCAGCATCGTCATCTTGCAGGTTGCGTTGGGCACAGCAACCGCTGATATCTGGGTTGCAGATAAATTCCTTTTTGAGTTGAGGTTCACCATGTACTTGATTAGGCGTGTACTCTAAATTATCGATCCAAGTTACAAATGGTTTTACGTATGGCTGATTTGCTGTCGATTTGTGTCCTTGGTTTTTATGAACAATTGGAGTGAGCCAAGCAGGTAAATGAACAGCCTTGTCACCGAAGTAGTAGAAGTGCCGTGACATCAAAACATTTATACCGCCTAAATCTGTTTCTTGATTACCGATGTCATGAACACTTGGCCGCAATACTGGTTGTTCTCCTTGGCTGCAATCGTAGATGCAATCGCCAACACGATACTCAAATATTTCGCTGTCCCACTTTGGAATTTTGTGAGGACTATGAACTCGGCAAAACTCGTCGTATTTTCGCAATGTCATTTTGTCCGTTACCTGCATTGCATATACAATGCAATCGGTAATATTCCCAATTGGTGACTGTGTAGAACCAAGTCCTACAACCCAATCCCCAATGTTTGCAGCTCGTCGGATAACAGGCTTGCAAATTGCGAGAGTACAAAGTTCCCAGAATGGATTAGGAGCCGCGCCATCATCATAACGTAGGCAGTAAGAGAAGAGTCTCATCAGTACAAAATTACTAAAGCATCTAACTACTACACTATGGCGCACACTGCGGTTCGATACGCTTATTTATGTATTTTTTGTTACTGAAAATTTATAAATAATGAAGAGTGAAGAATCAAAATTTGAATCCTTCACTCTACGTTATTCTATATTTCTAAGATTCTCTTCCAGATGCCCAGGTATCACGCCATTTGACAGTACCTTCTTTCGCAATCACCCAGCGGCGATTTACAAGATTTTCGCGTAGAGGCGATCGCCCTTCCCGCCACATGGCATATTTATAAGCAATCAGCTTACCAGCACTTTCATCAAAGGGAATCTCCGCAGACCAGGTATTCGAGTTAATGTACTCTAAAGGATACGCTTTGCTGATATCCCAGTTACCCAACTCTGGGCAATCTCCTGTCACCACAATGATTTCACCAGGTTGAGTATCAACGCCATTGAGTTGGATGCGGACAATTGTCTGTGCTTTAATCCGTTCGCCAACGTGGCTGAAAACAATCACTCCCCGTTCTTCTAATACCAGGTTATAAATCTTGCCATCTTTCACCTCATACTTGTTGCGAGTCACCACGCAGGTATGTTCGCCATCGGGTAATTCTGTTTCTACTTCTGGGAGAGTAACTTCTCCTCCCCGGTTTAAAGCTACAAAACACAGGGAGTCACGATAGCGGCGTACATAACAGTAAACATCTGGTGTTAAGTATTTTTGCCAGTGGCTACCCATTGACACGGCTGGATTCAGTCGCCGTAAGCCAGACAGCAGCCTGATGCAACGATAAATCTCACTCTCGGTATCCCAATTTTCCATCATTGGGCGATTATATGGGTCGTTACCGCCATCGGTGTCATCATGCAGATACTGTTCTGTGCCGTAATATATGCAAGGAATACCGCGAGATGTCATAATTAAGGCGATCGCAACCTTCAACATCGCTGGATCAGGGTTCAGCGATTGGAAGCGGGACATATCATGGTTATCGATAAAGGTAATTAGCTCTGTTGCCCCGTTATAGCGATAATCCTGATCAAAAATATACTGAATTGTTTGGAATCCCATTTCTGAACCTTGTCCCAGTGCGGCTCGAATTGCCACACACAAGCCAAAGTCTAGAAGCGTCATGCCTGAATGATTGGCAAATTCCACTGAGCGATCGTCACTCGGATTACTATAAATCCATTCACCAAAAATGAATACATCTGGCTTGTGATTGGTCATCTCGCCTGTGAATTCTTGCCAAAACCAGATCGGCATGTGCTTGACAGTATCTACTCGCAGTGCATCCACACCCCGGTCTAGCCATTGTTTGATTGCTGATTTGATATACTCACGATATTCACTATTGTTTTCATTGAAGGTTGCTAGACCGGATAGTTCACAGTTTTGTACTTGCCAATCGTCTTCCCAGTTTTGCACTTCGCCATAGTGGTGATACCAATTATTGACATCATTATTGAAATCAGCAATTTTGACGCCATCATCATACAATTCACCTTTACTACCACTAGTATCAGGGCTGCTATGGTTGCAGACAATATCTAGCACCAGCTTCATATTTCGCTTGTGCAGTTCTGTAATTAACCGATCGAAGGTCGTATTTTTTTCTTCTTGAGTAGCGTTTAAAGAAGGATTTTCTCCATCAGCAATATAGCGAGGATTAATCCGTTTAAAGTCTTTTGTCCAATAGCCATGCATCGCCGCATTGCTAATAAATAACTCTTCTACCTGCTCGAATAGTGGAGTTAGCCAAAGAGCTGTCACTCCCATATTTTTGAGATAGTCTAACTTATCGATGACACCTTGTAAGTCGCCACCCCAGTACTTACCCCACTCTTGTCTAGTTGGATCGTACAGTTCTGAGTTTGCACCTTGGCTGTTATCTGGATCGCCATCATAAAAGCGATCTACCACTAGAAAGTAAATAGTTTCTTGACGAAATTCAATATCTCTGGTGTAAAGAAACTCTAGGTCAATCTCACTTTCTGATGGTGGGGTTTCTATAATAGCGTCTACTTTTTCTTGTGCAGAATCAACCTTGTATTGATCTGGTGAAAACTGGGATGGAGGGGTTTTTACCATAAAAAAACTCAAAATTTTATGTAATTCACACTTGTAGAACCAACAGTACAACCTTTCGAGTATTGTGTGTCACTACAAACCTCGGTATTGTGACATCCTGCCTACGGTGTATGTATCTATCGTTAGCTAGTTTATAATTCTATCGATAGATATAATTCATCTGCTAGAGGATAAAAGTAAAAGAATGTAGCAGTTATTAACGATAATTGCTCGATCGCAAAAGTTTACAATATTTAATTAAGTTGACTTGCGGTAAATATTGAGCCTAGCTCGTGTTTAAGTGTATATTCGACAACAGATTTTAGAAAACCTCAATTCCTGGGAGATTAGTTGTCAACAAGGTTTTGTTACACCTGAGCAACACCGAGCAAACCATGTATAAGCCAACTTTTTCTCTAGAAGATTCGCTCCATTGGTAAACTGACCATTGTCACTTTCAATCTGTTATTACTATCAAGGAATTAATTTAGGTAGCAATTATGACCAAATATGACAAGGTTTTTAACTCACCAAAGACATCAGAGGAATCACTCAGTCCAGAGGAAGCGGTGGCGGCGATCGCAACTGTGACTGCGATCGCTGATTCATTTATTGAAGAGGTAGATGCAGAAAGTTTAGCGGGTATCCTCTGGGAATTCGAGGTTTTCGAGGAATACTCAGAAGATGAAATTACAGAAATAGTTGATAGACTCATCTCCATTGCCGAAGAAGAGGGAATTGGGCCCCTGTTTAATGCCGCCAAAGTATCTCTCTCAGATGAATTAGTACTAGATGGTTTTGCCGCTGGGGTAATAGTGCTTTTAGACGATGACCTCGCCATCCCCAAACCAAAACAAGCCTACCTGAAAAAGTTACAAGCAGCTTTAGAACTTGAGGATGAAGAAGCAGAGGAAATCATCAAGGAAGTAATTGCAGCCTTTAAAGAAGCAGAAGATGAAGAATATGCAGACGATGAAGATGAGACAGTAGTCATTGAAGATTTTAGCGAACAGACGTATCAATCTCCTTTAGGTAATTTTACCGTGCCAATTCCGGTTGATCCGCAGCAGGGCGGTAGAATTCAAAGCCAGGAAGGAGTAGTTGGCTTTTCTGATGACATCGGTACTTTACTGAGAATCGATTATTATCCTTTCCCCCTAGAACAGTTAGAGGAATTGGAGTCTGTTGGACAAGAAGAATATTTACAAACAATTTTAGTAGATAAGTATGTACCTCAAGCGATTTTCGCTAATGTACCAGATGCTTCAGTGGAGTATACCGAATATCTGGAAAATACTTTGCGAGGCGCTTACTACGTGTTAATTGATATGCCCAAAGGTTCCACAATTTCTAAACAAGAAAATAATGGAACTGCAATCAGATTAGATGCGTACCGGGGCTTGCTCACCTTTATCAGTGGGGAATTTTTGTATATAGTTAGTAGTCAGCACAGCTTTATTGACGGCGAAACTCCCGATTCTGTTGAGGAAGAGGCTGAAGATATCAAAGAAAGTATTTTAGAGTTTGTTGAGACTATAGAGTTCGCTTAGTACAGTATTTCATTCATTCGTAGCGAATTAAATTTGGCAGGATTCTGCAATGCTAATACGTTGGCTTGTATTAGATATATGCTTAAAAAGAATGGAGAGACGTAGCAGTGCTGCGTCTCTACAAGGGTTCTGGATAACGCATATTTAATTTCACCAGAGTATATTCGCCCTGGCTTCGCCCATGTGAGGTACATTTGGAAAGGGCGAAGTCTGACGACAAGTTCGGAGAAGACAAGAAGTCTCCGGCTCCGCACTGGGTGTCTACGCTTATAATTTTTTCATGACAATAACCCTGCTGAACAATCGCTATCAAATTATCCAGGTAATCGGCGCTGGTGGGTTTGGCGAAACCTTTCTAGCAGAAGATGTCCACATGCCTTCTCGCCGTCGCTGTGTAATCAAGCAACTAAAACCAATAACCAATAATGACCCACAAACCTACCAACTTATCCAACAACGGTTTGAACGGGAAGCCGCAACCTTGGAGTATTTGGGTGAAAGTAGTCACCAAATTCCCAAACTCTACGCCTACTTTTCTGAGAATGGACAATTTTACCTCGTTCAAGAATGGATTCACGGTCAAACTCTGACAAAAATTGTCGAAGCTAAAGGATTTGAGAGTGAAACTGCTGTTCGGCAAATTCTCTTGAGTCTGCTTTCAGTTTTAGATTATGTTCATAGCAAAGGCATTATTCACCGGGATATCAAGCCAGATAACATTATTCTGCGTTCTGTTGATAACGAGCCAGTTTTGATTGATTTTGGTGCAGTCAAAGAAACAATCCGTTCAGTGGTGAATTCTCCAGGATACCCCACGCGATCGCTTGTCATTGGTACGCCTGGATATATGCCTAGCGAACAAGCCGTTGGCCGCCCAGTTTACGCCACTGATATCTACAGTTTAGGTTTAACGGCAATTTATCTGCTGACTGGCAAACACCCGCAAGAACTAGTAACCGATCTAAAAACTGGGGAAATACTTTGGCAGCAGCACGCCCCTAACGTCTCTTCCCAATTGACGGCAGTACTTAATCAGGCAATTAAGCCTCATGCTGGCGATCGCTACAGCACTGCTAGTAAAATGCTATATGCCCTGCAATCTGCTAGTAATATACCTACTGAGTTAGCTGCAAATACTTCCACAGTCAGGTTTTCTCCCAATGCATCGGCTCGACAAACCCAGCCACTATATTCTCCGCAAAACAATTCTGCGATTCCAGGATCTTCGAATCCTAGAAACTGGCAAAAACCTGCTGTGATTGTTGGTAGTTTACTCATAGGCGGCTTGATTGGTGCAGTAGCAATTCCTAGCATCATTCGTCAGCAACAACCAGAAACAACCATTGGCACAACTTCCACACCATCGCCAGAATCTTTTCCGACTCCTGAATTAACTGAACCGCCCGTTTCCTCCCAAACTTCTCCAGTTCCAGTTATCCCTAGCTCACCACCACAACGGCGACCAACCTCTAATTCCCCAGTTGTACCCATACCACAGCCAGAAAAAGAGCCTATAACTTCAGAGACTCCAGCGCCTGTAGTAATATCCACACCACAGCCAGAACCAGAGAATGAGGCAAGTGCTGTTCCCACACCAGAAGCGCGTTCCACACCACAAAACAAGCCGCGCAGTAAATTAGCTGCCACTGCCAGCAGACAAAGCGTTCCTGCATTCCCTACAGGTACAACAAGAAACATCGTAGAAGCTACCCTCGGCAAACCAAATCAAGATTTAAGAGGCGCATGGGGCAAAACTCGTGCTGTCGTTTACAAACTTGTGCCAAACAAAATTGACCTTGGCTACTTATTCGATCGTAATTCTAAAACGCTGCGCCAAACTGAGGTATCTTTTGCCCAATCGGTCGACCCAGAAGTAATGGAGACTACCTTGAATGGAATGTTAGCAGGGCAAGCCACTGAAGAAATTAAGCAGGGACTCAAACAGGTACAACAGCGCCAATCGGATAATTTTAGTTTTAAGAGTGGCTCTGTCAAAGGCCAAATTATCCGCCAACAATGTGATTTTATTTACATTAGCATTTGGGATGCAGATTTACATGATTTTGTAAATCCATCTACAGCCAAACAGTGTTAATTTTCTGGCAAAGACCATTTTAAAAAGTTAGATTTTTGTATCCTACAAGACAGACTCAGTATTGAACATAGTGATTAAAAAACTGACTTTATTCGGCTACAATCAAGATAATTTCAGTCTTCCCAAACACAAAAACTCAATTTTTAGAATTAGTGCATTTGTTTTCTAGATTTTGCAACTAAATCCATAAAAATCTGTTTTTCCCATTCCCCATTCTTTATTTTAAATTCTTAATCTTCATAAAGTTATAAATACCATTATTAAGTTTTTAATAATACTTGTCTCAGCTTCTACATTCATGTCGTAAAGTTCGATTGGAATTGTGTAATCTGAAGACTAGCAAAGCTAAATTATTCAATTGAGGTCTGATGACTCCTACAATCATGCGTCAGCTTTGGTCAGTGGTTGAAACCGCTCAAGCCAAGCTCCTTTTACAACTGGATGATGCTAGCTTGGTGCAGTGGTTAGTGAAACAAACCGAAACGCAAGTGTTGTTAGATTCTAACGAAACTGATTTTCTTAGCCACTACATTCAATCTCGACTAGCCCTTATACGCGATCTTGCCCATGAACGCCAGTGTTCATGATTGCAAAATCAAGATAAATAGATTGATCGTCAAGCGTTATTACTGTTGACTATTAGCTTTTTGGGAAAAATAACCTTCCACTAAGCAGTCAGAGCCTACTACACGCCAACGAACACGTTCTAAAGACAACGCCTCAGTCATGGTAGTAAAACCTAAATCGCCCACTGGTGTGGGAGCAATACTACCACCAATGATTTTTGGGGCAATAAATGCTAAAACTTTTTGCACTGCTCCTTGAGCGATCGCACTAGCAGCTAAAGTACCACCACACTCCCACAGCACGCTACAAAAACCTCGTTCATATAAGTACGCCATTGCCTTCTCCGGCGTCAGTGATGCTAATTCCAGCACCTCCACACCCTGTTTGAGCAACAGTTCTTGAAAATCGGGGTTAGCACCCTTCTGTGTCAACACCAAAGTTGGAGCATCCGCAGTTTGCCACAGATGGGCACTTGCCGGTAAGTTGAGATGGCGACTCATCACCACCCGCAGGGGATTATGTGCCCCCACCTGATGGCTGGTTAAGTAAGGATTATCTTGTCGGACTGTATTACCGCCGACAATTATGGCATCACAAGCCGCCCGCACTAGATGTACTTCACTGCGGGCTTCTTGACTTGTCACCCAAGCGCTATGACCAGAGGTAGTAGCAATTTTCCCATCTAAAGTCATGGCATATTTTAAAATTCCCAAAGGTCGCTTATAGAGAATGCGATGCACAAAAGCTTCATTTAGCTGACGGCAAGCTGACTCTTCTACTCCTACCAACACTTCGATCCCCGCCGCCCGTAAACGGGCAATGCCACCTCCAGCTACCAATGGATTGGGATCAACCATACCCACCACTACTTTTGCCACCCCTGCTTCGATCAATCCTTCCGAACAAGGGGGAGTACGTCCGTAGTGATTGCAAGGTTCGAGGCTGACATAGATTGTTGCACCACGAGAGCGATCGCCTGCTTCCCTCAAAGCAAACACTTCTGCATGAGGCTCACCTGCGCGAGGATGAAATCCTTCGCCGATAATCTCACCATCCTTGACAATCACCGCTCCCACTAACGGATTTGGCGAAGTCCGCCCTAAAGCGCGGCGAGCCAGTTCCAAACACCGCAGCATCATGTGAGAGTCAAAGTCAGTTCCTACCTTTTGCTTAGGTGGTGAATTTGAGCCAGCTGCTGACTCCACTATTGGTGTATTTTCCTGAGTGTGATTTGGTAAGGATGCATCTGCTTGAGCGACCACTGGGAAATTATCCATAATTTTAGGCAACACTGTAAATATTCTGCACGCGATCGCGCAGCCTCTCCACAAGAGAATCGCGCTTTGCTCCTGATAATTAAACAGTAATATCTAGACGCTATTATTAGCTGTCTTAACTAACATGAGCCTGTAATATTCACACTTACAGTTAACTGTAGCTTGAATCAATATTGTCAGAGGTTGCCCAAATTCCATAAAGATTTAGGTTACAGGGTACAAAAGATAATTTTCTTTACTGTCACCTGTAACCCTTCTTAACTCCTAATTCTTGTATAGACGCGATTCATCGCATCTCTAACTTTACTATTGCTCCAACAATTTCATCCGCTGCCACCAAAGATTCAGGGGATAATAGACCACAGGTGCCCACAGACTACTCAAAATGGCAGAGGCAAGAGCGACGCGCTGATAATATGTCCAAATATCTGTCACCTTGCGCTCATTGCCGAGCAAAGTTAATTGCAACCCAAAGATAGTTTCTGCCAAAACTGCCAAAACAAAGACAATTACAGCAATCGAAATAAAATCTTCTTCGATAAAACGCTGTTTTTGGAGCAGACCAGTTAAAGCCCCCACTATACCTAAACTGATGGCATGAGTCGGGCTAGGTGATGTCATTGAATCTTGAAGTAGCCCCAGAACTATACCTGCCAATGCTCCGGCAAACACCGTGCGCTTCACACTCCAAGCTACCACCCAAATTAATAACCAGTTAGGGCCAATTCCCAATAATTCCATACCTGGGAATCGGGTTGGTAATAATAGTAAACATAATAGTACAGAACTAGCCGTCACGATCCAACCCAACAACTGACGTATACTGGGATGCCAACGAGCAAGCGGCTGGATTCGGAATTTCGATTTTCGCTCTGACGATTTTGGCTTTTTCTGCCTGCTAGCACCAAATGCAGGAATCTTCATTTTTCTATGGATTTTTTCAAAGAATTTACTTAGACTTTTGCGGCACTTGATTTGCCGACTCTTGATTTTCTGCCTTGGGATAAACAGCTACCCAATCGAGAGAGCGGATTGGCGGAAAAAGCTCAATTTTTGCCACTGATGCCGGGAGTTTCTTTAAATCCAGCGACTTAATTCGTCCTACTGCCAAACCGGAGGGAAATTTCTGACTATAAGTAGATGTGGAAACTAAATCTCCTACTTTTACATTTGGAACTTTTTCATAAAATTCCAATACAGCTTCAGCAGAAGAATCTCCTCGCAAAACGCCTTTAGCTGCTGTGCGACTAACCGATACACCCACTTGACTTTTGAGATCGCTGATTAACAACACGCGGCTAGTATTAGGAGTTACACTCTCCACCAAACCCACCAATCCGCCTTCTGCCTTGACTATGAAACCCTCCTGAATCCCTGCACTCGCACCGCGATTCAGCGTCACTTGCTGCCACCACTGGTCAGCACTACGTCCTACCACCCGTGCTGGAATTGGACGTGATGCCAGCGGCTCTTTTTCCACATAGCCTAATAAATCTTGTAACTTTGTCTTTTGACTTTCCAAATCTACTATACGGGTTTGCAATTCCATTATCCGGGCATCTCTAAGACGTTCTTCTGGAGTTGGCCCTGACTGCAACATCTCTAATGGACGGGTAATTGCCTGATATGTCTCAAGCACTAATTCACCTTGAGTCTGTCGCAATATCCAAGCACTACCAAGTACTAAAGCTAACAACCCAATTTGCAACCCTTTACGATCCCACCAACGCCGTATTGTCACCATATATACCTGTATGTACTTATATAAATTAAGTTCTACTTGGATTCTATTTATATAGAACCCAAATAGAACTCAAATAGAACTCAATTCTGATATTTTTTTTGCTACATATTGCGAGAGCTTTCGGTAACAACTCGTTCCAACTGTTTAAAGTTTTCTAACACACGACCTGTTCCCAGTACAACACAGCTCAAAGGATCGGCAGCAATATGGGTAATAATCCCTGTTTCATGGCTAATGAGGGTATCTATGCCTTTGAGCAAAGCACCGCCACCAGCTAACATAATACCTCTGTCAATAATATCTGCTGCCAGTTCTGGCGGTGTGCGTTCCAATGTCCGCTTCACAGCTTCTATGATTACTGATAGCGGTTCCAACATGCTTTCACGGATTTCTGGGGCTTTGATGGTTACAGTTCGCGGTAAACCCGAAAGCAGGTGTAAGCCTCGGACTTCCATCATCGCGTCATTATCATCATTAGTCGGATAGGCAGAACCAAGCCGAATCTTGATTTCCTCGGCAGTACGTTCACCAATGACTAAGTTATGAACTTTCTTAATATACTGAACAATCGCATCAGTCAGTTCATCTCCAGCAATGCGTACTGATTCGCTAATCACCGTACCTTGAAGACTCAGCACTGCAACTTCTGTTGTACCACCACCAATATCGATGATCATGTTGCCTGTAGCTTCGGCAACTGGTAGTCCTGCACCAATGGCCGCAGCTACAGGTTCATCGATTAAATAGACTTTTCTTGCTCCTGCTTGGTGAGCTGCATCCATCACCGCTCGTCTTTCTACTCCTGTGACACCACTGGGAATACCAATGACAATCCGAGGTAAAATCAAAGACCTGCCTTCATTTACACGCTGAATAAAGCTTTTCAGCATCAGCTCGGCTATCTCAAAGTCAGCGATTACACCATCCCGCAAAGGGCGGAGGGCAATCACATTTCCCGGTGTGCGACCGAGCATTTTTTTGGCTTCTTCACCTACTGCTAGTGCTACCTTTTCGTTGACATCGATAGCAACTACAGAAGGTTCTTGTAGTACAATACCTTTACCAGATACATAAACCAGGGTGTTCGCGGTACCGAGGTCGATACCCATATCCCATGAAGTGCGAAAGTTCCTAAAAATACCCACGCGTCTGCAAGCCCCTTATGTGCGATACTTCTTTACTAGAACGGTAAGAGTTAATCGTGCTTGATTCGATTATGTTTGTATCCTGAGTTGAGTTAACTAGACTATATTTTTATATGATTCCCAGGAATATTTAGTATGTCTCAAGCTCCGTACTTTTTGATATTCTCTGGTTAACTTAGTATATCCGTATATTTTTCTGTGTTTCTCCAAATAGTGTGTATAAATTTTCAAGTCAATTATATTGTTAACTGTTTAACACATTATTTTCAAGTCTTTCACAATTCGCTATGATGAAAGTCGGAATTGCTAAGTACGTTTGTACTGAAAGGTAACACACATGAGTATAAATGTTGTCACCCTCGTCGGTCGTGTAGGCGGCGACCCAGACATAAAATATTTTGAGTCTGGTAGTGTGAAGTGTAGATTAACACTAGCGGTAAAAAGGCGATCGCGTAACAGCGATCAACCTGACTGGTTCGAGTTGGAATTATGGGGAAAGACAGCAGAGTTTGCCAAGAATTATGTACAAAAAGGTAAACAAATTGCCGTTAAAGGTTCGTTGAAATTTGACGCTTGGAGCGATCGCCAAACAGGAATTAGCCGCTCTAAACCAGTTATTCTAGTAGATCAGGTGGACTTATTGGGTTCTAGGCAAGATGGAGACGGAGGAACGGGAGATACGTCTCCAGAACATTTTTAATTGGGCATTGGGCATTGATTATTAGTCCTTTGTCATTTGTAAAGGCAAAGGACTAATGACAAATGACCAATGACTAATAACTAATTTGCAGCGTCACCGATGCTTCTAGTTGCTGTTCACCACCAACAATAGGGGTGGAAGCATCAGCCGACTTGGCAGCCTCAGCCCGTAAAAACATTGGTGGTGGTGGAGGCGCACTGGCATTATTAACTTGAATGCTCACTATTTCTTTGGATTTAAAACCCAAGGCACTGAAAACTGCATCAGCTTGCTGCCGCGCGTCTTGAGTAGCTTCTTTTAATGCTTGCTTTTGAGCCGCTGCGATCGCTTCATCTTTCGCAACAAAACTAATGCCATTAATTTGTGTTGCACCGGCTTTGACTGCATCATCTAATAATGTCCCAGCTTGCTCAACAGGAATACTAAAACTCACAGTGTTATTGGCAGAATAGCCTGTAATCCGCTGTACATTATTGGTATAGCTGTAAACTGGGTTAAGCCGGATACCAGTAGTTTGTAATTTTTCAACATTTTTGCTCTTGAGAAACGCAACCACCGCCGATGACCTCTGAGCGGCTTCTTGCTGTACCTCCTGGGCTGTTTTCCCCTGAATCTCCACTCCTAAACTTACTTGTGCCAGAGTTGTCGGAATTGTTTCCACTCCGCGGCCACTTACACTAAGGGTTCGCCATAATTTATCTTTTTCTTGTGCGAATGCAGGTAGTACAAAAGTTGCACATACAAGCACTGCTAAAGGCAGTATTTTCCACAAGTTTCCCGATGGAAACTGAGAACCGGGTAAAGCGGCTCTAGTCATCATATTTGCACTCCTCAAAGTATCCACAGATGTTTTGAATAAAGGTATGTAGCAATCTTCTGGTGGTTATTGAGAGCCAACAGCCACCATCAGTTTTTCACAACTTAAGTGCGATCGCTAGATACGATTTGTATGTTCTTACTTTGACACTGCGATCGTCAAAAGCTGAAATGGTTACATTTTTGGAAACTAAAAAAATTACACTAGTACTTTCTCAAGCTAGTTTTAATGGTTTGTAGTAAGCACTTTAGTGCTTATAAATCAAAGACTGAAATCCTTACTGCAGACTTGGCACAAATTAATTTAAAGAAGTTGCCAATAGCATTTCCATAGGATGTTTTTCAGAAACGCGTCAGAATCAAAGAGAAGGATTTTCAGAGAACCTAATGCATTTGTTAGATCCAATCAACTTCTCTTTTCCTCTGCTGGCTAGCGCAACAGAAGCCGCAGACAGTTCAATGGTAGTCGAAGCAGTACTACTAAGCTTAGTAGTCGTTTATCTCGCCAGCAAAGTTGGTGGAGAATTATCAAACCAAGTGGGTTTGCCGCCTGTTTTAGGTGAACTCGTTGGCGGTGTAGTAGTTGGCATATCTGTTTTCCACCTTTTGGTGTTTCCAGAGGGCGCCACAGACAGTTCTAACTCTTTGATTATGTCCTTCCTTCAAACCACCGCTGGTTTAACGCCTGAAGCCGCTCCAGCGGTGTTTGCAGCCCAGTCCGAGGTCATTTCCGTTCTGGCAGAATTGGGTGTGATCATTCTGCTGTTTGAAATCGGCTTGGAGTCGAATTTAAAAGATTTAATGGCAGTTGGTATCCAAGCCACTGTTGTCGCAATAGTTGGGGTAGTAGTACCCTTTGCGGCTGGTACTGTGGGCCTAATGACTTTGTTTGGGATTGGAGCGGTACCCGCAATTTTTGCAGGGGCGGCTTTGACTGCTACTAGTATTGGTATTACTTCCAAAGTGCTGTCAGAACTGGGGCGACTCAATTCTAAAGAAGGGCAGATTATTTTGGGTGCTGCTGTAATTGATGACGTACTAGGCATCATCGTTTTAGCGGTAGTTGCCAGTTTAGCTAAAGACGGCGTGGTAGATGTCAGCAAAGTCATTTATTTGATTATCAGCGCCACTGGTTTTATTTTGGGAGCAATCCTACTAGGCAATGTTTTCAATAAGTCCTTTGTAGCGATCGCCGATCAACTCAAAACACGCGGTGGACTAGTAATCCCAGCATTCATTTTCGCCTTTGCGATGGCATACCTTGCCGCCGTCATCCACTTAGAAGCAATTCTGGGAGCTTTTGCAGCTGGTTTAGTCTTAGAAGAGACAGATAAGCGTAAAGAACTGCAAAGGCAAGTCTGCCCCATTGCCGATATGTTAGTGCCAATTTTCTTTGTTACTGTTGGCGCAAAAACCGATTTGGGAGTATTAAACCCAGCAATTCCCGACAATCGAGAAGGTCTAATTATGGCAACTTTCCTGATCATAGTAGCCATTCTCGGTAAAGTTATCACAGGCTTAAGCGTGTTTGGTCAACCGGAAATCAACCGTTTAGCGATCGGTGTGGGGATGATTCCGAGAGGCGAGGTTGGGTTAGTGTTTGCTGGTGTCGGCGCTGCCAGTGGCGCTCTCTCAAAACCATTAGGAGCAGCAATTATCATGATGGTTATCTTGACAACCTTTTTAGCTCCTCCATTGTTACGATTTGTGTTTCCAGATCCCAAAACCGTGGACGGAAACTCAGAGCAACTAATTTTAGACGGTTCCTCTGGGACTTCGTTGGTAATTGAAACACCTCAGTCGAGGCTGCCAACATCAAATGACAGCAGCAATTTGGGAGTAACGCCAGATTCTGGCGATCGTTAATTATTGGGAATGGGGAATGGGGAATGGGGCATTGGGCATTGAGCATTGAGCATTGAGCATTGGGCATTGGGCATTGGGAAGAGAGGAAGAAACTTGTTCAATATAATCTCCCCTGCTCCCCTGCTCCCCTGCTCCCCTGCTCCCCTGCTCCAATCATGCAGTGGAAACTTCTATCCTCAAATCTCCGTCCCGTGTGATTGTAGAATAATCATTTGTTTATAATTTCTACCAACATTCAGAATGTTACTTAATTTCTAGTTTCCCTTGGCTTGTGAGCCTTTATCTGAATATTTTCCAGATAATTGGGGAGTAACACCCATAAATCTTGCTAGATCGTTTGACAGTAATGGGAATTATTTACTCAGTGCATCGATGGCAACAAAGAACAAACACTTATCAGTAAACAGCTATCAATTATCAGTTTTCTAGCTTTATTGGGAGTCAGATTTCTCCACCTGTAAAGGTGGAAGGTTTCGCATGGGGATTTAAACTTAATTTGAAACCCGATAAATGATTTAAGTGTGTCTAAATATCGGCTTAAAAATCAAACAAGGGATTCAGAGGTCAAGTTTAGGTGGTGATGGTGTGATGATGATTTACCAATGAGTTGAGATATTGACGGCTCCCATGAATGTGAATTAGGAGAAAGGACTGTGAAATTACACTGGTTACTACCCAGCACTATTGGAACTATCTTCATGCTATCGTCGCCAGCAATGGCCGCGAGACTTGAATCTTGGCGCTTTGATGCCAATCAAAACAGGCTGGAAATTAATACTGTAGGAGCAGTTCAACCCCAAGCACAACTAATTTTCAACCCAACTCGGCTGGTAATTGATTTGCCGGGAACTACATTTGGTCGTCCACAGTTAACCCAACAGGTGGGTGGTGGAATTCGCTCAATCCGTGTTGGACAGTTTGATGTAGATACAACACGCATAGTTGTCGAACTGGCTCCTGGTTACAGTTTAGACCCCAAACGAGTGCAATTTGTTGGTACAACTGGCGATCGCTGGACAGTGCAATTACCGAAGCCAGAAGTTGAAAAAGTCGCTGTTTCTCCTAGAAATGCTTACAGTGTAGTTACCACACACTCCGAACGTCAATCTAATATTTCCAGGGTTGCTACTACTACACGAGGGGCAACTCAAATTGAGAGCTTACAGGTAACAGGTGATGGGTTGTTCATTCGTACCAGTGGTGGTAATCCGCCGATTCAGGTAATTCGCAGCCGCGATCGCGCTACCATCTTCGTAGATATCTCTGGTGCATCTTTATCATCACGTCTGACGCAGCAGAGTAATATACCCGTTAACAAACATGGTATTAGCCGCGTCGAATTCACCTCATTGCAAACCCAACCTCCTGGTGTCCGCCTAACTTTGCGGGTAGATAAAAATAGCCCAGATTGGCGAGCAACTAATAGTAACGATGGTGGTTTGATAGTTCTACCTAGTCGGGTTGTCAGATTGCCTGGAAGTAATAATTCGGACAATCAGTCAGAAGCCGTTTCCTTCCCCAATAGACCATCTGCCAATAACTCGCCAGCAACAATTGAGTCTGTGCAACTTGCCGATAATGGCAAACAACTGTTAATTAGAGGCAGCCAACCTTTATCTGCTACGGGAATCTGGGATAGATCCTTAGGTATTTTCCGCGTCACAATTACCAATGCTAAGTTAGCTCCGAGAGTTATAGGGCCTACTTTTGCTCCCAATAGCCCCATTCTTCGGGTACGTCTGCAACCTCAAGCATCCACCAATACAGTGGTTGTTTTAGTTCAACCCGCAGGAGGAGTGCAACTTGGGCAACCCCGGCAAATCGGCGGCCAGCTTTTGGCTTTACCAATACAAGGTTCTCGGCGAGTTGTCACCCTCCCCGGAAGACCACCATTTGCTTTACCTGGGCTACCACCGCCAAACCGTGGGCCATTTCCAGACCCAAACAATCCAAATCCTCAACCCTTAAGACAACCACAGCGCCGAGTTACCAATGGGCGAGTGGTAGTTATTATTGACCCTGGACATGGTGGTAAAGACTCAGGAGCGCTTGGCATTGGGGGGGCACGCGAAAAAGATGTTATTTTGCCTATTGGTAAGAGACTTGCTGAGATTTTGCAGCAAAATGGCGTACAGGTTATTATGACGCGGGATTCTGACTATTTTGTTACCCTTCCAGGACGCGTGCAATTAGCAGAGCGAGCGAATGCTGATGTGTTTGTTAGCATTCACGCTAATTCAGCAGGTGCGAGTCGTCCCGATGTTAATGGCTTGGAAGTCTACTATTACGACAGTGGGCTGAATCTAGCTCGTATTGTCCGTAGTAGCATTCTTCAAAGTATTGGTACTCTCAAAGACAGGGGAGTGCGGCGAGCCAGATTTTATGTCCTCAGAAAAAGTTCTATGCCCTCCATTCTAGTGGAAACGGGTTATATGACTGGTCGGCAGGATATGGCTAGGCTCAGAACTTCAGCTTACCAAAATCAAATGGCAGAAGCGATCGCTCGTGGCGTTCTTCAGTATCTAAAGAGAAGATAAGTAATTTAGTCTAAATTTCTAAATTGTTGAGTAAATACATCTAATCTTTACCATTTTTATCCAATTTAGTAGTAAAACAATTTAAGTATTCTTGCGGCGGGATAAGAGTAGCTTCTTTGTTATTGTCATTTGATACTTTGCAAGTCAACAAATTTTGGATTTTAGATTTTGGATTTGTATCACCTACAACAGGTGTTAGTGTAGCAAGGCGCTAGTCTGGCAAAAAACTAAAATCGGGAATCTAAAATTTAAAATTGGCAGTCAAACTTATATAGGCTAATGGCATGGCAAAATCAGAGGAGCGTGCTATATTTTACGCCATTAGCTGTGTCTTAATAACAGCGCCAAACTCAAGTGTGCGCGATGACGGTGTGAGGATTTGCCAATATGTTGAGATGTTGACGGCTCCCATAAATGTGAATCAGGAGAAAAGACTGTGAAATTACGCTGGTTACTATCCAGTACTATTGGAACCATCTTCATGCTATCGTCGCCGGCAATGGCCGCGAGACTTGAATCTTGGCGTTTTGATGCCAATCAAAACAAGCTGGAAATTAATACTCAAGGGGATGTTCAACCCCAAGCACAATTAATATTTAACCCGACTCGTCTGGTAATTGATTTACCAGGAACCATATTTGGCCGCCCGCAGCTAACCCAACAAGTGGGCGGTGCTATTCGTTCTATTCGTGTTGGGCAGTTTGATGAACAAACAACGCGTATAGTTGTTGAACTGACTCCTGGTTATAATTTAGACCCCAAACGAGTGAAATTTGTGGGTACAACTGGCGATCGCTGGACAGTGCAATTACCTACGCCAGAAGCCGACAATGTACCTGCAATAAACACTGAAGGGCAACCAGAACAAGCTATAGCCACAGATACTTCACCCAGAACATCTACACAAACATTCCCTCCCAGGAATATTTACAATGTGGTGACAGCAGGTTCTGTAAATCCACTGAACAACAAACCATTGAACAACAGAATGGTTGTCGCCAAAGTGACTCAAATTGAGAACTTACAAGTCACTGGTGATGGTTTTTTTGTCCGTACCAATGGTGGTAATCCTCAGATTCAGGTAAATCGTAGCAACGATCAAAAGGCCATTAATATCGACATTTCTGGCGCAACTCTATCACCAAGTTTAGAGCAGCGAGATTTGTCGATTAATCGCTATGGTGTTAGCCGTATCCAGTTCAGCCAGCTGCAAACTAGTCCATCTGTTGTTCGCCTGACTTTACAAGTAGATGAAAATAGTCCAAATTGGCGAGCAACGAGTAGCAGTGTTGGTGGTTTTGTGGTTCTACCCAGTCGTGGAGTTGCCCAGCTGCCTGGAAGTAACAGTCCACGTCCCATAGCACCAAGTAACACACCTGCTAACATTCAGTCTGTGCAACTGGCTAATAATGGTACACAATTGCTGATTCGAGCCGACCAAACTTTATCTGCTACAGGAGGCTGGGATAGAACCTCTGGTCTGTTCCGCATCACTATCAACAATGCTAAGTTAGCTCCCAAAGTCACAGGCCCGACTTTTAATCCTAATAGCCCGATTTTGCGAGTACGCCTGCAACCACAAGAATCCAATACTGTCACCGTCTTGGTTCAACCAGCAGCTGGAGTACAAATTGGGGAACTCAACCAGGTTGGCGACCAGCTTTTAGCTTTAGAATTACGACGCTCTAGTAGCAGTATCACACCGCCCATTGCTTTACCTCCTCTGCCATCGCCAGACCAAGGTCAATTACCAAATCCCATAGATAATCCCCGTCCAATCTCCCAGTCACAGCCACGCCCCTCAACTCCCAGAGGGAAATTGCTAGTAGTTATTGACCCAGGACATGGTGGAAAAGACTCAGGTGCCCCTGGTCTAGGGGGACTTTTAGAAAAGGATGTAATTCTGCCTATTGGGAAAAGGGTAGGAGCAATTTTAGAGCAAAACGGTGTACAAGCGGTATTAACGCGGGATGCCGACTTTTTCGTAGAACTTCAGGGACGGGTAGATATTGCCAAGCGGGTTAATGCGACTTTGTTTGTCAGCATTCACGCTAATTCCGTTGATAATCGCCCTGATGTCAATGGCTTAGAAGTTTATTATTACGAGAGCGGTTATGGTCTGGCTGAAGTAGTTCGTAAAACCATTCTCCAGGACATCGGTACTATCAAAGACCGAGGAACGCGCAAAGCCAGATTCTATGTTCTGAGAAAAAGCTCCATGCCTTCGATTTTGGTAGAAACAGGCTATATGACTGGTTACGAGGATAATCCCAGATTGGGAACACGAGAATATCAAAATCGGATGGCAGAAGCGATCGCTCGTGGCATCCTAAAATACTTACAGCAGAGGTAATATAGTACAAATTACTAATTAAAGAGGTGGTATTTAAACTTCTTTGACGCGCAGAATTTAGTGGTCAATTTGGAGATTGTCTGCTAAATTCTGTATTTTAAATCCCAAAACCTAAATATATATCTGCCTGTGTATTCATCTTCCATTTTTGAAGGGAATCTTGACGATTTTTCCGAGCGAGAACCCCAACGTGCCCCAATTGGCATCTTTGATAGTGGTGTGGGTGGGCTAACAGTACTGCGACAACTATATCGACAACTCCCCAATGAATCAATTGTTTACTTTGGGGATACAGCTAGACTTCCTTACGGAATTCGTTCACAAGCAGAAATTTTACGATTTACACGTGAAATTATTACCTGGCTACAACAGCAGCAGGTAAAAATGGTAATTATGGCTTGCAACACCAGTTCTGCCTTAGCCCTAGAAACTGTGCGTCAAGAATTCAGCATACCCATTTTGGGAGTAATCCTACCGGGTGCAAAAGCTGCGGTGCAGCAAGGAAAGCGGATTGGTGTAATTGCCACTCCAGCTACAGCTAAAAGTAATGCTTATAAGCACGCTATTCTTGAAATTGCTCCCGATGTCCAAGTCTGGCAAGTTGGATGTCCAGAGTTTGTGCCACTGATTGAGCAAAACCGCATTCACGATCCTTACACTGCGGAAGTCGCACGAGGCTACCTAGAGCCTTTATTAGAGCAGGAAATTGACACCCTAGTTCACGGCTGTACCCATTATCCCCACCTTACACCAGTACTGCGATCGCTCCTCCCCTCTCAAGTCCAGTTGGTCGATCCAGCTGTTCATGTTGTGGCAGCTTGCGCCCAAGAACTAGACTTACTAGGCTTAAAAAATACTCACCTACCATTGCCAACTCGCTTCGCCGTCAGCGGTTGTCCGCAACAGTTTTCCCAGTCAGGAGTGCAGTGGCTAGGCTATACCCCAATGGTTGAAGAGGTTTCCTTCACTGATATAGCTATTTCCCAACTCCAATAAAACTTAATTAGTCCCTAGTCCTTAGTCATTTATCAAAACAAATGACGAAGGACTAAGAACAAATGACAAATGACTATTGACTATTAACTGATATCTCCTGCTTGCGTTTTCCTTCAGTAGATGAAGGGAAACTTGTAGGAACAGTCTTTGTACCCGTTCGCTTCGCCAGTGCTAATAACAGGTAGACTGTGAACAAATATCCAGAGGCTAAAATAAAAATCATCATAGGTATACTTCCGTAAATTATTGTTCTACTAGCACCCTTCTAAATGAATATAAAATTCCATAAAATTTAGTAGAACCTCAGCCAAGCAAGTGCATTCTTGATGACTGTAGTTTCCTATGGTAAAATTACCTATAGAGACAAAATCCTCTACGGACAAAGAATTTATGAGCTAATGCGACTTCTTGCAGACCATAGATCCCACAGCAGTTAGCTTGCCATTTAGCAATCTAAAACTACGATTCTCAGCGGTCTACCCGATCTGCTTTATTTTTGCTCAAACTGCTGTGAAAAGAGCAATGCTTGCGCTCTACGTGCGCGGAGTACGTGTAGCGGCTTCCCATAGGGATATCACACAGCTCCAAACCAGGAGTTTTACCTATCGTAGGAAAAATTAAAGAATTTCTTCCCTTAATCTAACCGACGAATATTTATTTTAGAGTCACAACACCAACTCAGTAAAATCAACTAGTCGCTGACTTAACTTTTGGGGTGCGAATATCTTACAAAATTTAAAATTCCTATATTTTAGCGTAACACAACCACCCTGAATTTTGAGCTTATTCGGCTGCTAAATTTCAAATTTTTTGAAGAGCTACACCTCACTCTGGAGAAATTTAGTCTTACCTCTTGGCGACAATTTTAGAACGATGCATTTTTGTCAATAAGTAATATTGCTTAAATTATCTTTGGAACTGTGGCAAGAAAGGTGAGATGAGAAACTACTTGACACAATTTCATTTGGAATTTATCCCGTGTACTGAGAATTCATCTTTTAAGTTAGTTTAAAGTTTGAGTAGCCACAAATTAAGCATAATTACTTATTGACAAAAACCTCGACAACCTTAACTATCACCCATAGACTCATAAAAATGGGATTACCTTATGAAAACTTTGCGCTGGCACAGGGTTATCTTAAAATGAGTATAGGATATGTAAACTTTCGTAACCTAAGTCAGAGTCCGCCCATCCATGACCCCAGCCACCTCCCTGTTTACCCCTGTGGAAGCAGACCTGCGACTACTAGCAGATAACCTAAAACAGCTAGTTGGAAACCGCCACCCCATTCTGTTTGCAGCAGCCGAACATTTATTCGGAGCTGGGGGAAAGCGTATCAGACCAGCAATTGTCCTGCTAATATCGCGGGCAACAATGTTAGAACAAGACATTACACCGCGTCATCGCCGTCTTGCTGAGATTACAGAAATGATTCACACAGCAAGCTTAGTACATGACGATGTGGTAGATGAATCAGATGTGCGGCGAGGCGTTCCTACCGTTCATAGTTTGTTCGGGAACCGCATTGCCATCTTAGCAGGAGATTTTCTCTTTGCCCAATCGTCCTGGTATTTAGCAAACTTGGACAATTTGGAGGTAGTGAAACTGCTCTCAGAAGTCATTATGGATCTGGCTACTGGGGAGATTCAGCAGGGACTAAATCGTTTTGATGCTGGTATCTCTATTGAAGCTTACATTGAGAAGAGTTACTACAAAACAGCTTCATTAATTGCCAATAGTTCTAAAGCTGCTGGATTACTTAGTGAAGTCTCACGAGAAACTGTTGAGCATCTGTATAGCTACGGTCGTCATTTTGGTATAGCATTTCAAATTGTTGATGACATTTTAGATTTCACCAGTACAACAGATACCTTGGGTAAACCAGCGGGGTCGGATCTCAAAAGTGGTAATCTAACTGCACCCGTTTTATTTGCTTTGGCAGAAAAACCATCTTTAGAAGTGCTGATTGAACGAGAGTTTGCTCAAGAAGGAGATTTAGAGCAAGCACTAGCACTGATTCAAGATAGTCAAGGTATACAGCAGGCGCGAGAATTAGCTGCTCACCATGCTAAGTTGGCAATTGAACATCTTGCAGTTCTCCCATTCTCAGAATCCCACCAGGCACTGATTAACATAGCTGAGTACACACTGAGTCGCCTCTATTAAATCAGTTATCAGAGTTTTCAAGTAGAAAGTGGGGATTTAAATGTAGGTGTGTTGTGGCTTACGTAACGCACCGAAAACCTGAAATGTTGTGTTGTATTAACGCTTTAATGCACTAAAGCAGCTTTATGTTTAATTAAATCCACTTATTTAACAGGTAGAAAGTGGGGTTTTTTAGAGTTTCTTAGGGATTTCCAAAAAATAAATTACTACTACTTGTGGAGTGAATAGTGTTTGACTGAGCGCTCACTCTAAAGACTTGCCCGCTTTTGATTACTGGGCACCTCACAATCAAGAATGGGATATTTTTTATGTGAAAGTTTTTAAGTATAAAACTCTGCTTCACTAGGAAACTAAAATTTGAAAACGGAAAAATGTTCACTGATAACTATTTTTTAATCAATTTTAGGTTTCAGCGAAAGTTGAGTCAGTCGTATGGTGTAACGAAAAGAAAAAATTTCTTTTTTTACTGATTTAGAAAACTTTTTTAAAGAAATTTGAGATTTAAAATTTTGGATGTGGGATTGTATCTAAAAAATCCCACATCCAAATTTTTTCTATGCAATATCAGGGGGTATCTGTTTTGGCGATCGCTGTTGTAGTAACTGTTTCTGCATGAGTTTTTCTAGTTCAGTTCGCCGAACTTCGACGGTATGAGTGGTCTTACCCGGCGTCTCCAAAAAAACGATACTATCTACGGGTTCTAATGCCACCATTTGGAACAAAATATGGGTGACAGGAGTAATTTTAGCTAGCATTTGAGGGTCAAGCCCAGCAGGGGAAATTAGAGAGACATCCTGTATGGTAGGGAAAGCGTAAATCACACGCTTTTCCAATCCTGGATTAGCACGATTGCTCAATGTAGTTAAAACCCAGTTTGACTCCGAATTTTGGAGAATATAGTACTGGGAGTAGCGTAATTTTTGAGCGATCGCTCTAAGGGCAGGAGCAATTGCTGCAACAAGATATGGTGTCATACCATCGCGGGGTGCATTGTCAATCAGCAATTGAATTTGTGCTTCTAAATCCATAATGACTTGTATACGACTCTTGGGTAATGGCAATAACATCTATCAAGTGTGAACAATCCCATCAGAATTGGGAATAATAAAATCAGCCATATCCTCAATATAGGATTGGCCTGCGTTTAGCTTATACGTAAAACCAAACCAGCCAATACCCACAGTCGTACAGGTTGTATTTAAGTAAGTTAGGGTCTTTTGAAAACCGAGACTATGAATTCAGCCGCAACCGCAACTATTCCATCTGCAACTATTCTGGGAGAAAATTCTACAGGCGTGGAGGCGATCTTTCAACTCCTGTCCAAGGAGTTTCAGCAGTCAACCAAAGCTTCGGAACAGAATTGCCACGATGTAGCAAGACGTATTACCACCGAAGTCTACCGGATTTGTCATGAGAGTAAACGTATTCAAGCTTCTGGATCTGTAGAAAGCTCGGCGATGACCCTGGCTCGGCATCGGCTGCAACAGTGTCTCAGGTACTATCAGTTGGGTTCAAATCGGGGCAGGGTCGAATTACACAGTACTCTGAGTGCAATTATTTATCGATACATTAATCCTCCTCAGAAGCAATTGAGCTATCAAGGGCGGCTGACGATAATTGAAGATTTCCTCCAGAGTTTCTATCTAGAAGCATTGAATGCTTTCCGGCGAGAAAATCAACTCGGTGCCACTTATCGCCCTCAGACGCTCTTGGAATTGTCCGAGTATATGGGATTTACCGAGCGCTACGGCAAGCGACGCATTCCCTTACCAGGCCGTCAGCAACAGCTAATTATTCTGCGGGCACAAACTTTTTCCCAACAGCAGCCTCCAGAAACCAGCGTAGATATAGAACAAGCCGCAGAAGGTAGCAATAATGAAGGTGACGGTTCTTGGGAAGAACCAGCAATTCACCAATTGCGCTCCACAATGGCAACGCAAGCCGAACCCGAACCCGAAGAAGACACCTTGCGTTCCGTTGTGGTTACGGAATTAATGAATTATCTTGAACAACGACAACAATCTGACTGCGCTGATTATTTTTCTCTCCGCCTCCAAGATTTATCAGCACAGGAAATTGAATCGGTTTTAGGTTTAACCCCTCGTCAGAGAGATTATTTGCAGCAGCGCTTTAAGTATCATTTGATTCGGTTTGCCCTGTTGCACCGTTGGGAATTAGTTCATGAGTGGCTGGAAGCTTCTCTGCACACAAATTTGGGCTTAACTCCTCAGCAATGGCAAGTATACACAGCACAGCTGGACAATAAGCAACGGTCTTTATTAGAGTTGAAGCAACAAGGACAAGCTGATGAAAAAATAGCAAAAACTTTAGGGCTGTCAATGGCACAACTGCAAAAACGATGGTTTAAGATTCTTGAGCAAGCTTGGGAAATTCGTAACTCATTAGTTTCCGGATCAGGTGCATCTACTCATGAATAGTGATTCAGAATCCTTACAACACCGGTGTCTCGATTGGTTATTGACAGATGATGTCAAAAATAACGAGCAATCGGTAGAATGTGAGGAAAATGACGGGGTAAAAAAACTCCTCAATGAAGCCACTGCTTCAAAAAGCAGCGAGCCAAAATTGGGAGGAACGCCCCAGACCTTTCAATTGGGAGAAATTCCTACTGTGCAAGATCGTTTTCAAGCTGTCCTTAAGAATCGGTTACAAATCCAAGCCCAAGACCACCCACCGTTGTTTCCCTGGGAAACACAATTAATCGAATATCCTGATTTTGTTGATGAGCCGTCAATGACACTCGTTCCTAGCTGGGGATGGATGGTACAACAGTCAAAGTTGACCTTGCCAACTCGCTTACCGGAAAGAGTTTTCCAGCAATTGCTAGAACAGTGTCAGGCTTTAGTGACATCTTCAGTGCCGTTGGGGGCAAAATTAGTTCAAGTGGTGGAGAACTTTTTTCCCAATGAGTCTCAAGCACTAAATGATATAGCTGGATTGGTGCTAAGAAGCACCTATCGGTCTGCAAGTACTCTGGAGACAATGCCCGCTATTCAAAGCGATTACTCAGATTTACAACCGCGTCAACAGATGGCTTTGTCGTTGCTAGCAGCTAAACAACTGCTGGAAAATCTGACTCTACCAGTTTCAGCAACCAGTCCAGTGGTAGAAAGACAGTGGCTAACCAGTGTTGGTGCTTTGAACATCAGAGTAGAATACCAGTCTCTAGGTAAAATTACGAAGTTACTTGTGCAAGCTGAGTTACCTGTTAAAGGAACTTTGACGCTGCGGGGAAGTGGCACTTTAGCAATGACAACATCTTCGACTTCGGGATACTTAAATGTAGAGTTAGGCTGCGAGCAACTTAACCCAACTTATACCCTGGAAGTTGAATTTCCAGAAATAGACGAACAGTCGTTGTTGTTTGTGATTAATCCCACAATTTAGGTTAAATTGCCACCGCTAGCACACTATCTCAATCAACGCCGATATATATTAAGAGGATTTTCCTGGTTTTGAAGCTTATCCTATTTTTCAATAAACGGTCATTAGGGTGTCTACGAGAAGCAGTTATTACAAAGACACAGGGACACGGGGATATGGGAACATGGCGATATTGAGAAAGTATTTGATTATTTCTCGATTCACTGCGTTACCCATTTCTCGTGTATTTCCATCTCTACTCCTTAGATATCATTTTTTTAACACAGTGCTAGGGTAGCAAATTACCTCCCTTGCATTGTGTTTGTTGCATCTACATCATTGCTTCTACTAGACTCAAATGTTTAACTTATCCAGGATGAATCGGTTTTGGCGTATCCCTGTAGGTAATTTCTGGCGGCAAAATCCGCAGGGGTCGCCTTTGATTGAAGTGGAAGATTCAATTTTATTGCGGGTGCTGGTGCTAGCGTTGGTTATTTTGGGAATTGTGGCGACGGATATTGCCGCTGAGACTTCATTCAGTTTTTGGGCGTTACCCCTGAGTGTTGTGGGTGCGATTTGGAGTTATTATCGTCGCCGCGATCGCAATATTGCAATTCAATTCTGTATCGCCATCGGCATGTTAGTCGCACTGGGTGCTTTCTTTGGGCGATTAGCGGGGGAGTTGAATGATACGCGGTTGGGTTTGGCAGAGTTATTAATTCAACTCCAGGTGTTACATAGCTTTGATACACCCCGCCGTAAAAATTTGGGCTATTCGATTGTTATCGGACTGATTTTATTAGGTGTGGCAGCAACCCTAAGTCAGACTTTAGCATTTGCACCTGTGTTGCTGTTATTTTTAGCGATCGCTCTGCCAACTTTAGTACTAGACTACCGCTCGCGCTTGGGTTTGCAGCCATTAAAAACTCAAAAGGAAAAATTCAATCAGAAGAATTCCTCAAGTCTTAATTTTAAATTTTTAATTCTAACTTTTTTACTAATTGTCGGTCTGGGGCTGGCAATTTTTGCTGTTTTACCGAGATTTCCGGGCTATCAATTACGGAATTTTCCTGTAAGTTCTGCTATTCAAGTAAAAAATAATTTCACAGGTCGTAGTATCATTAATCCCGGTTATGTCCGCCAAGGGAAAGGTGAGAATCAAGGGAGTGGTAGCGGTGGTACGGGACAAAATAAAACTGGTCAACCAGGTAAAGTAGATAATAATTTTTATTACGGTTTTAATAGCCAAATGAATCAAAACCTGCGGGGCGAGATGAAACCCAAGGTTGTCATGCGGGTGCGATCGCAAGCTGAGGGTTTTTGGCGAGTATTAGCATTCGATCGCTATACAGGTAAGGGATGGGAAGTTTCCCGTAATGAAGATGTTACGACTGTTAGGCGATCGCCTTGGTCTTACCAAATTTTTCTTTCTCCGTCTGTACTCACGGGTAAAACCCAAGAGGTAGTACAAACTTATACAGTGGTGTCGGATTTGCCTAACCTGATTCCGGCGATGACTTATCCCAAGGAAGTTTACTTTCCAGCACCAGTGATCGCTGTTGATAAAGAAGACGGATTGCGATCGCCTGTAGAATTATCAGAAGGTTTTACCTACACAGTGATTTCCGAAGTACCATACCGCGATCGCACTAAATTAGGTGAAGCTTCTACTAAATATCCCCAACAAATTACAAAGCATTATCTGCAAATCCCTCCCGAAATTGCCGAAAAAGTCCGGCAACGTACCGAAGAAATCCTCGCTAACTACAATCAAGAAAAAGTCGCAAAATCTGCTAAAAGCCTGGATTCACCCTACGAAAAAGCTCTCTACTTAGCTCAATATTTAAAGCAACGCTACTCTATTCCCCAAAATCCCTTAGACCTACCTTATTTGAGTGAAAAAGAAGACTTGGTAGAAACTTTTTTGTTTAAGCAAAAGGGAGGCTATCCAGACCATTTCTCTACAGTTCTCACGGTGATGCTACGTTCCATTGGCATTCCAGCGCGGTTGGTAGCAGGGTTTAGTTCAGGAGAATTTAATCCATTTACAGGGCTGTACGTTGTCCGTAATACTGACGCTTATGCGATGACAGAAGTGTATTTTCCTAAATATGGTTGGTTTGCTTTTGACCCTATTCCCAATCATCCTCTGATACCACCTTCAATAGAAGACACTCAGACTTTTAGTGTGTTGCGCCAATTGTGGCATTGGGTTGCTGGCTGGCTACCTTCTCCGGTGACAGGTTTGTTAAATAATGTATTTGAGACAATATTTAAGTGGGTGATAAGAGCGATCGCTTGGTTTTTAGCTTTATTTTCCCAAGGTTGGTTCGGCGTGTTGACTGGCTTAATCTTGTCAACTACAGCAGCTTTCTTCGCTTGGCTGGGTTGGGGTCAGTGGCGACAGTGGTGCAACCGTAGATGGTTAAAGAAATTGCCAGCAATGGAGAGCCTTTATCAACAAATGCTGCAATGGACAACCCAAAAAGGTTTAGGCAAACATCCAGCACAAACACCTTTAGAGTATGCCAGAGTCTCATACCAGCATCATGCTCTAGCAACTGCTGAGGTTATAGATGAAATTTGTCAAGCCTATGTTAGCTGGCGTTATGGCGGTCATACACTTAACTTGAAGCGACTGCGAGAGAGATGGCAAGATTTGAAAAAAGCTGCTAAGTGATTCAAAATTTTGTTCGCTTATTTCAAGGCGTACTCTCATCATTTTGAATATGTCCATCTAGAGTCATCGGTAGAAATCATCAATTGGCGACTGTTGGATATGTAGCCCTCCAGTGTGCGGTTCCTGCACATAGGTTTTTGGTGGTCGAGGAAGTCTGTCGATACAGATTTGTGAACAAGCATTAACAAGAAGGGGCAAAACATCCGTAGCCACCTGAAGAGAGATCCATGCTTGATGTAAATTTGGAGCAATGACAGGAGCATTACAAACACTACATTTTGTAGGGGAACCTGCCTCCACAGTTTTTCCCACCGGAAGCTTGGGAAATGGTAAGCGAAACTTGTAATTTCCGTAAAGAGTACGAGTACTGACAGTACTATGCTTTAGTTTTTTGCAACGAGTAATTTCATAGGGAAACCAATGTAATCGATAGGATGTGTAGGGAGTAAACGTTTCTAAATTCGTCATCTCACCGATTTCTGGAGGTATGCGAACAAGATTGCTCCCGTACAGCATCAAGTGCTTAACAAATTTTAGTTTCGATATTGTCGGAGGAAGTGTGATAATCTGGCTCCAGTCATCCAAGCCTATTTCACGTCCGGGGGCAAATTCTTCTCGCTCATCTGCGGATGCAACCTCCACAAGCTCTAATAATCGCTTCCATGCATCGCACTCAATATCTTGATGCTCTTGATGCAGCTTTATCTCAGACCATTTCTTGCCCAAGTAGTAAGCTTGGAAACATTTGCATGAAGGTCGGTTACTCATGTGTTCCTTGAGAAGGCAGAAAGCCTAAGTATTAATATAACCAACATTGAACTCAACCTCGCATCTGCATCAAATTTCCTGAGAAGTAGCGACGCAAACCGTGGTAAAACACACCTGTACCAACCAACAGCACGGTAGTTGACCCAGCCACTGCTAAAACGGTATCAATCAAAGATAGCGATCGCAATGCCTCAATCGGCAAATAAGTCACAAATCCAGCTGGAATCAACCTGTACAACAGTAGCTTCATCGTTCCCTCAAACAAAGTTGCTCAATAAGTACTGAAGGTAAGAATGGCATTTCGCCACTGTTGTGTCAGTCCTTTGGAATTGCCTAGATAAAAGCTGAGGCTACCCTTCAAAATATTAAAGCTGACAAACTCGCCACTGAAACTGTCAATCCAGTAAACAACGCTAAATGCACCGCATCCGGCTTGGCAAAAAGCAATTCTGGTAAGTGTGCATCTCCATAAATCTAGCTATTGCTAGATGCTGAAATTCTTTCAAAAGCTATAATCTACATCTGTTGCACCGAGAGATTAACTTGTGGATGTCATATTAGAACGATCGCACGAATTAAAACAAGCCTTAGTTGATTTTGTTCTTGATGCTGAAGGCGAACTGGCACAAGCACTAGAAGTTTACGCAGCAGCACAGTTGCGCCGTGGAAGTGGGGATAGTACGCAGCAGGACTTAACCATCGATAGCTTTTTGACAGATGGAAAAGTCGGTGATAAGTCTCCATTAGAGTTGTTTATCGAAAGCCACCCAGATTTAGCAGAAAGCGATCGCAGCCTGATAAATAGTTGGCATCATACTTTTATTGGCTTATTTGCCATCACTAATCTTTTACCTGATGGCTTTGAATTGACGAACTGGTTGACAGATAAACGCTACATCGTCAAGCCAAACAATACTCAAACATTACAGGCAATATCTCGGTTAAAAGTCGGAGAAATCTTGCTAACTCGCATTTCTCCCGTTACCGATAGCTACTGGATGTTTTCTGGCCCCTACACAATAATGGGTAAATTAGGTAAACCAAAACTTGCCGTAGCAATTGGTAATTTCAAAGAAAACTATAAAAGTAATCTTTACAGCGATGCTCCAGACTTGCTAGAAGAAGCTTGGCAGTCAGTAGAAAAATATCATCAGCAGTTTGTGGACTTTTTTGGTACTGATGAAATCACACTATCAGGATACCAACTTAATAAAAAAATAGCGGAATTTCAAGCATTAATTACTGAGAAAACCTTTGCAGCCGCAGGAATTGATACTTCTAAATCTCTGGCTGAAGTGGCAGAAGCAGCTGGCATTGGCGACGAGGAAATAAAAGCCGCAGCACAAGAGTTCGGCGCTGATTCCAACGTCGTCTCTGAAATGTTTAACAGCAAAAGCAGCAAGAGCAAAATGGTGATGCCAAAGGTTGATTTGCCTGCTGAACTCAAGAAAGCAGAACAGGTAACGGCTTTTTCTCATCCCCGTTGGGGACAAATGTTTTTACCAACATATACTAAGGTACAAGCAATCTTATCGGCAGAGGACTGGCAAAGTGTTCAAGGGGCGGAAAAACTAATTCGCTACTACCTCGAAGATAAAAGTATTAATGCTTTTATTTGGCATCGATTAGCGCAACAGTATCCAACTCAATTAGAAAATGTGTTGCAAACATTTTTGCAACGTCCAGAGTTTAGGCTTGAAAGTGACTTAAATAAACTTTTGCAAGAATTCCACAAACCTATTGAGCCAGAGTTACCAGATATTGCCAGTGTACCCATACATTTGCACAACTTATTTCAGGAAGCTTTAGGAGAAGTTAACAAATCTAAGCCCAAAGGTAAGGGACAACAAAAGCCAGCAAAGGGTTTTCAACGAGGTTAACAAATATATCCAATATATAATCCTACTCATTTAGGGTTATATGGTTTCATTTTTTAAAGTAGTTTTTAGGAGTGTATAGCTAGCTGTGCGCTCTCACAGAGTATTGTGTGAAATCACGATCAAAAACGAGATCGAGGCTAGCTAGTTATATTTAAAGATCGGTAGATAACAGGTGAACAATCTCATCTACAATTTCTTCTGGACTCTCAAGCTTGACTATAAATCGATCAAAACCAGCATTTAAAGCCTTATAGCCTGAGACTTCCCGTGTATAAGAAGTGATAGCGATCGCAGGCAACTGTCTTAAAAATTGGCGAGAATGCACTCGAATTTGCTCAATTAACCAATTTCCATCATGTTCGGGCAACTTCATGTTGCACACCAGAATATCGGGATGAAGCGATTCAACTGAGGCAAGAGCTTCTTCTGCATCGGTTAAAGCCATCACCTCTGCACCAGCTGCTTCCAAAATGAAGATGAGCAAATCTGCAATATCTGGCTCATCCTCTACCAGTAAAATCAAGATTCCAACAAGCGGCTGGAGCGAATTTAATTCAGTTTCTTGATTGATTTTTTGATCCGTTGCCATACCGTCCCTTTATTGCCTGCTATAGTCTGCTATTTCTATTGCAATGTATGGAGCGGAATAAGTATTCACCCTAAATATAGAAACTTGGGGTGAAAAGCTCTAGAACAGGCTTTAATTATTTTTTGGTAACAGGTAATTAGAAAAAAGCCCTTACCCATTACCCATGAATCATTACCGAGGTTCAGCTTGAGTTGAAACTGTTAATACTTGCGGTGGTGTAGCATCTGGCGGATAGAGAAAGTCTACTTCTACCAAAGAGCGATCGCCTGGTTTTATCTTTAACAAAACTAACGGTTCTCCTGGTTGACCTCTTTTTTGTACTAAATGCACAAACTGAGTTTGTGGCTGATTTTGGTCATTTTTGTAACGTACTCGCACTGTCCCTCGGAAGAATACTTGAGGAGCGGGTGTACTCAGAAAGCGTAACCCTGGTTTGACTAACTGATCCTCCTTGAGTGGTGTTTGTATCGACACGCTAACGGTTTTAGAACTTTGAGTATTGTTGTATAACGGCAACTTCAGATTATATTGAATTCCATAGTTGCCATGAGCGCGATATGCGGTGTCAGGATAGCGCACTAGCATAGGCGCACTTTGAATTTGACCAGTTCCTAATGTACCGCCATCAAGGGTACTCAGAGCGTAGGAAAACACTTGACCAGGCTGGGGAATAGTTAGATACCTAGCTTTAGGCTTATCTACTAATAAGGCTCTCCATCGTGAACCATCAACCACTCCCGCAACACGCCCATAAATTCTTGGCTTGCCAGTTTCCTCTAAGGGAGTGGGAGTTTTATCTCGTGGCCCAGCTAAATCACCATTATCTAGTAAATTCTGCCACTCTTCTAAGGTAGGCGATCGCTCACTGCCATCAGGATTCACCCGTGCAAACATCGCTAGGCTAGCTGCATAGACAGTGCCATCACTTTGCAGTCGCATGAATGTAGATCGACCATTCAAGGGTGGTGTCAATCCTTGCACAGGAATTGGCAAATTGAGTAACATCCGACTTTGCTTTGGTGGAATCTCAATTTGGGCAGGAAAAATCTCTTGTCGCACTCCCCGAAGCACATCAGACATGACGCGATCGCCTGGCCCAGCAAAAATTTTACCTAAAAGGTTTTGGCTAAAGGATGGTAACTGAATAAATGGTGCATCCGGTTGACTCAAATAACTCGCCGCCTGCCAAATATTTACCTTCACTGGTTCCGAACTAGGGTTATGCAAAATTATCCCCAAATAAAGAGAACGTAAATTCTCGGCTGGTTCAGCCCTCGCAACGTGATGGGCAAAAATATCAAATCGTCCCCGAAAAGGAAAATTCAAATGCGCTGTTGGCACTTTTTTCCCATCTGGTGGAAAGGTAGAAAGTAAGATTCCTTCCTTCAAAACCAATTCTGGACTATTGCTATTAAAAGTTGGCACTGTATCCAACTGACCTGGTAAAGGACGTACTTCTTGTGGTTGCACGACTTCTTCAGGTGGAAGTGTAGTAGGAGTTAATTGGGCAATTGGGAAAATTAGTAACAATGGCAACATATACTTAGATATTTCTTTCACCATACAGACATTAACAGCTTGATGAAAGTGCCAGTTTGTTAATAATTAATACGAAATCGGCAATAATCTCCATCAAATTTTCTTGATTGAGAAGCGGAACGTGGACAAAAATACAACGTGCTGTGAGTTGATTTTGGCTTAAGTAGTCCAACACTGAATAGTAAAGACCCTCGCAAACAAATTTCCCACAGTCGTGGCTAATCTGAATTTTTGCTGCTCCCACCACTAATTTTTCTAAATCAACTTCTGTCTGTAAAATACTTTCTCCACAGCTAGCAACTGCTTCCACACTTAATTGTGTACGGCTTGCAGCCATGCCACAACAGATGATGTAATCAGGTTGGATTGCCTTGATTTTTTCCATTACCTGAGTACTGGCAAGTTGCACATCTACGGGTAATTGGCGTAAAAAAGTTAAGTCATGTGGTATCAACTCAAGTTTGGTAACTTCAAGTAATAAATCATCAGAAGAATTTGACTGTTGATCTTTTAGCCAAGTGTCAAAAGAAGTTAATAGAATTCTTTTCTTCATAACAAATATTATTTAGAATAGAAAAACCCTCCATAATAAATTTACAAGGAGCAGGTAAATGCCAGTAATTGCGGTCGTAGATTATGAGATGGGAAATTTGCACTCAGTTTGTAAAGGCTTGGAAAAAGCTGGGGCAACTCCTAATGTTACTTATTCTCCAAAGGAATTAGAACAGGCAGATGCTATAGTCCTACCGGGAGTGGGAGCATTTGATCCAGCAGTGCAACACCTGCGATCGCGTGGTTTAGAACAACCTATTAAAGAAGCGATCGCATCTGGTAAACCTTTTTTGGGAATTTGTTTAGGATTGCAAATTCTCTTTGAATCAAGTGCAGAAGGTACCCAACCAGGACTAGGAATTATCAAAGGAAAAGTGCGGCGGTTTCGTCCCGAACCTGACATCACTATTCCTCACATGGGTTGGAATCAACTGGAAGTTACTCAACCAAAAAGTATTTTGTGGGAGCATTTACCGTCAGATCCTTGGGTGTATTTTGTCCATTCCTACTATGTTGACCCAATAGACCCGCTAATCCGTGCAGCAACTATCACTCACGGTACTCAAACCGTCACAGCTGCGATCGCCCATGAAAACCTGATGGCAGTACAATTTCACCCCGAAAAATCCTCTAATATTGGATTGCAAATCCTGTCTAATTTCGTTGCTCAAGTCCGCGAAAAAATTCCTGCCTAATATTCTTTTTGTCATTTGTTCTTTGTCTTTTGTCTAAAACTAATGACCAATGACTAATGACTAATGACCAATGACTAATAACCAATGAGCCTGAGAATTTACGGTAATCGCCAGCTAAAAACTTTACCAGGGAAAGAAACTAGACCCACTAGTGCGCGAGTAAGAGAGGCAGTCTTTAATATTTGGCAAGGAGAAATTGCAGGTTGTTGCTGGCTAGATTTGTGCGCCGGTACTGGTTCAATGGGCGCAGAGGCTTTGTGTAGAGGAGCCAGCCTAGTAGTGGGAATTGAACAATCGAGCCGAGCCTGTGCCACCATCCAACAAAATTGGCAGCAGTTAACTAATGCCGACCAAGAATTTCGGGTATTGCGAGGAGATATTACCCAGCAGTTAAAGACTTTATCAGGTAAACAGTTTGATAGAATCTACTTCGATCCACCTTATGCCAGTGGATTGTACCAGCCAGTATTAGAAGCGATCGCTCACCATCAACTTTTAGATCCTAGCGGCGAAATCGCAGTTGAACACGCCTCACAAGGTTGGATACCGCCAGACATTCCCGCTTGGGAAATTTGCCGCCAGAAAGTTTACGGCAACACATCACTTACTTTCTACAGAATTGTGGAATGACAAGAATGGGGAATGGGGGAGAAAACTTGCTTCCTTGTCCTCCTTATCCCCCTTCCCTCATCCTACTCAGCAACGCCAGTTGTTCTCCTCTAGGAGACGCTACGCGTAGCTTGCTTAAGAGCAGGGGTACAAGTCGGCAGAACTGCCCAATGCACTGGCTCCTCAGCACGGGCTAAACGCCCCGCTACCGCTAACAGCACTGGGCACTCCCTCACCCCCCCAGCTGATTGGGGCGCTTGTATTGCTTATATGCAGCGTAAAAAAGTCCGGCGAGAGTGACGAAAACTAGACCAAGGACAATACCTGATAGCAGGGGTTCAACCACTGTAAATCTCCTTTTTGTAATTATTAAATATTCGTTGCCTGTTTTTGATTTTACCAAATTTCGTATGAATCCTGCGCCCTACAACCTTTTGGAGGACGACTGTCCACAAAAAAATAGTCTTCTGTGCTTGCAGACACAATCAAGAACTTTTAAGCTATGTGTAGGAAATGAAAACTTTTTAGCACACCTAGACTTTCACAGCAAACCTTTTGGATAACCAAATTACCAAACCTGAAATTTTGATTCAGCGGATCGTTTTATTGACGCTGGCTATACTGCTAGCAGTCCCTTTGGGCTTTTTTGGTGTTCAGTTGGTTCAAGCCTCCGATCCATACGTCAAGAGCGTTCTATCCCTCACAGGAAACCCAGTTCAAGGACACGCGATCTTCCAAATTAACTGTGCTGGTTGTCATGGCTTGGAAGCAGACGGGCGAGTGGGGCCCAGTTTGCAAGCTGTTTCAAAGCACAAGTCTCGGTATGGGCTGATTCACCAAGTGATCAGTGGCGAAACACCGCCAATGCCCAAATTTCAACCTAGTGCTCAAGAAATGGCGGATCTTTTGAACTATTTAGAATCATTGTAAACCTAAGAACTTTTGGCTGTAGGATACGTAAATACCCTTGTGTAAAAAGGTAGTATATATGTATTTTTTTACACTCTTGGCAACTGTAAATGACCCCTAGATAACTCGATAGCGTTCACGTAATGTCTCCTAGAGACGCTTTAGCAACGTAGGAGCGTTGCCCTTGGCACATCATGCCTGCTCTACTTGAGAAAATTCCAAACGCTTAGGTGCGAGACGCTGCACGTAGTTTGCTACCCCTTAAGGCTACGCGGACTCATTAACGTCCTTGGCGTCTCCCCCTATCCACCAAACAAACGCTCTTTCGAGGTTGGGGAATCACGACACTAATACCACTGTGCGTCTACGCATAATAATAGAAACCTCAAAACAGTCTAGCTCCGTCTGATAAATTTCGTCTTTTAAAGTTCGAGTGGTGAGAACTATCTTTTGTCTTTATCTTCACATCTGCTAGTATTTGCGTAGAATCTTTGATAAAAACTCATATAAACTGTATATTTTTAAGTATGTTAGCAAATAACTATTTAATTATTGTGAAAGTGAGGTTAGCATACCTAACTCGGCAGGTTAAGGCAAAAGCTCTTAGTAAATGGGCTACGGTATAGCTTCTTTAACAGACTAAATATTCTTGAGATGCCCGAAAGCTAATGACTGAAACGATCCAAATCGGTAATCGTACAATCACAGCTAGTGAACTGATTTCCTTACTGGCAAGTTACCAAATGCTGCCACAGTTGCAGCGAGAATTGATCATTGATGAGGCAATAGAACAAAACTCGCGCTCTGCCAAGATAGTAATAGAGTGTACACCAGAGGAAGTAGCCCAAGCTAAACAGCAGTTTTACGCCGAAAAACAGTTCAAAAATGAAGAAGATATCCAGGCTTGGATGGCACATCAAGGGCTGAATCCAGATCAACTAGAAGTTATCACCACTCGTAAGCTGAAAATTGAAAAATTCAAACAAGCCACTTGGGGTAATAAACTGGAATCTTACTTTTTTCAGTCCAAGGCAAAACTGGATAAAGTAATTTATTCCCTACTACGAACCCAAGATGTGGGAATTGCCCAAGAACTATACTTCAGAATTCAGGCAAAAGAAAACTCTTTTGCTGATTTGGCGCGGGAATACTCACTCGGACCGGAAGCCCAAACTGGTGGCTTGGTAGGCCCGATTGAACTGAATGCACTACATCCGATAATGGTGCAAATGCTCTCTAGCAGTCAACCAGGTCAGATATTGCCCCCTACCCGTATCGCTGAATGGTTTGTGATTTTGCGTTTAGAAAAATTTATTCCAGCACAACTGGATGAATTTATGAAAATGCGCCTGTTGAATGAACTCTTTGAAAACTGGCTACAAGAACAGCAAAAGCAAATCATGTCTGCACCAAAAGCGGAGGGGGATACATGATAGGCGATAAACCTTTAACCAATCGAATACCGTCTAAAAGTGTTGTGTGGCATTAGTAGCGCAATTCCTGATAAGCAAAAAGCCCCAGGCTGTGGAGCGTGGGGCTTTTTGTTTGTATAAATGAGACCTG